>NZ_CP027727.1:5681505-5997145 GCF_003851685.1 Pseudomonas sp. R5-89-07
TACCAAGTCAATCGTAACCTTGTGTGTCTACTACCTTCGTCTAATCGCAGTCGATTTGGTCCCTGCAGGGTAATGAGTTTTTCATACACCCAAAAAGAATTGTTTCATTCTTTTTCATACGATTCAGGAATAAGCGCATCCATGAGACGGGTAGGTCAGGTTAGACGAACCGTTCCATAAGCTAATTCCTAAAAGGTATTTACTGCTGCTTTTTTAGATCGATTAGTGTTGACGTTCGGTTGCATACGTCACTCACGATCAAAAAGGCGACGCCATCATGGCCAAACGCACATCCTCCCGTCAATTTGTTACAGTTTTTGTATCGGTATTACTTTCTTTTGGTGTCAACGCGGCCGACCTGACTGTCGGCTACCAGACCGGCATCGACCCCAGCAAAGTCCCCCAGGCCGACGGCCTTTACGAAAAAGCCATTGGCGAAAAGATCGATTGGCGCCGGTTCAACAGTGGCCCGGAAGTGGTTACGGCCATTGCCTCCGGCGATGTGCAAATCGGCAACCTGGGTTCCAGCCCGCTCGCAGCGGCCGCTTCACGCAACTTGCCGATTGTGGCGTTTATCGTATCGGCACAAATCAACGCTTCTGAAGCCCTGGTGGTGCGTAACGGCAGCGGTATCGACAAACCCTCCGACCTGATCGGCAAGACCATCGCCACGCCGTTCGTCTCCACCTCCCATTACAGCCTGCTGGGTGCACTCAAGCATTGGGGGCTGGACACCAAGCAAGTCAAAGTCGTGAACCTGCAACCCGCCGAAATTGCCGCCGCGTGGAAACGTGGCGATATCGACGGTGCCTTCGTGTGGTCACCGGCTCTCGGCGAGATTCGCAAGACCGGAAAAACCCTGACAGACGCGGCGCAGGTGGGTCAGTGGGGTGCGCCAACTTTCGAAGTGTGGGTGGCGCGCAAGGATTTCGCCGAAAAACACCCTGACGTAGTGGCCAGGTTTGCCAAGGTCACGCTGGACGCTTTTGCCGACTACGCCGCGCACAAGGACAGCTGGACGGTGGATTCCGAACCGGTACAGAAAATCGCCAAACTGACAGGTTCGAACGCCACCGACATTCCCGAATTGCTGGCCGGCAGCACTTTCCCCGATGCACAGGCGCAACAGAGCGAAGCGCTGCTCAAGGGCGGCACGGCGAAGGCGATTGGGGAGACGGCGAAGTTCTTGAAGGAGCAAGGCAAGGTCGAAACGGTGCTGCCGGACTATTCGGCGTATGTGACTGACAAATACATCAAAGACTGAATGCAGTTAAATGTGGGAGGGGGCTTGCCCCCGATTGCGGTTTGTCAGCGACTTATGAGTTAACTGACCCACTGCTATCGGGGGCAAGCCCCCTCCCACATTTGGATAGGTGTGGTTTGTTGGACCGGGGTTACAGGGCCTTCTCGAAAATTTTCGAGTTACGCTGATAGTTGTACAGCGACGCCCGCGCCGACGGCAGGCGGTCCACGCTGCTGGGCACAAAGCCGCGCTCACGAAACCAGTGGGCAGTGCGGGTGGTGAGGACGAACAAAGTCTTCAAGCCCTGGGCCCGGGCACGGGTTTCGATGCGTTCCAGCAACACATCGCCACGTGCGCCATGCCGGTATTCCGGGTTTACCGCCAGGCACGCCAGCTCACCCGCATCCGAATCGGCGATCTGATACAACGCCGCGCAGGCGATGATCATGCCTTCGCGTTCCACCACGCTGAACTGCTCGATCTCACGCTCGAGCACTTCGCGGGAACGACGCACCAGGATGCCCTGCTCTTCCAGCGGGCTGATCAGGTCGAGCAAGCCACCGACGTCTTCAATCGCCGCCTCGCGCACCAGTTCGAATTGCTCCTGGGCGACCAGCGTACCGCCGCCGTCGCGGGTGAACAGTTCGGTGAGCAAGGCGCCGTCTTCGGCGTAGCTCACAATATGGCTGCGCCCCACGCCACCACGGCAGGCTTCGGCGGCGGCATCGAGCAGCTCCGCCTGATAGTTGCTGCCCAGGCGCTGCAGGTGCGCCGGCACTTGTTGCGGACGCAACTCACGCACCAGTCGACCGTTTTCATCGATCAGGCCCAGGTCGGCGCCGAACAGCAGCAATTTGTCGGCACCCAGGTCAATGGCGGCTCGGGTGGCAACGTCTTCGCAGGCCAGGTTGAAAATTTCACCGGTGGGCGAATACCCCAACGGCGACAGCAAGACGATGGAGCGCTCGTCCAGCAAACGGTTGATGCCCTTGCGGTCGACCCGGCGTACTTCGCCGGTGTGGTGGTAGTCCACGCCTTCGAGCACACCGATCGGCCGTGCGGTGACCAGGTTGCCGCTGGCCACCCGCAGGCGCGAGCCCTGCATGGGCGATGAGGCCATGTCCATGGACAGGCGCGCTTCGATGGCGATACGCAAGTGCCCCACGGCGTCGATCACGCACTCGAGCGTCGCCGCATCGGTAATGCGCAAGCCTTCGTGATACGCCGGGGTCAGGCCGCGTGCTTCAAGGCGCGCTTCAATTTGCGGACGCGAGCCGTGCACCAGCACCAGGCGCACCCCCAGGCTGTGCAGCAACACCAGGTCGTGAACGATATTGCCGAAGTTGGGGTGTTCCACACCATCGCCGGGCAGCATGACCACAAAGGTGCAGTCGCGGTGGGCGTTGATGTAGGGCGAAGCGTGACGAAGCCAATTAACGTATTCGGGCATAACACCTGGGCCTGTAATAAAAAGCAGCCAAAAAAAGGATCAATCGTGAAAGCGCACAGCGGGCTGATGGTTATCGTCGGAACAGGCTTGGCGACACGCTCACTCTCCTTTGTATGTACGAACAGGCGGGGGTTAATTTATGCAGGTTTCAGGCAGTAATGTTCGATCAGTTCCCGCAATAGACGCACTGTAGGCGCCAAGCGTGACATTTCGAGGTATTCGCCCGGCTGGTGCGCACAGGCAATATCGCCAGGGCCGAGCACCAGGGTTTCACAACCAAGGCGCTGAAGATAAGGCGCTTCGGTGCCGAACGCCACTGCTTCGGCACGATGGCCGGTCAAACGCTCCGCCACCCGCACCAACTCGGCGCCTTCGGGTTGCTCGAAGGGCGGTACTTCGGGAAACAGCGGCGCGTAATCGATCTTGACCTTGTGGCGCTCGGCCAGGGGCTCGAGTTTTTGCCGAATGGCGGCGCGCAGCACCGCAGGGTCCATGCCCGGCAGAGGGCGCAGGTCGAACTCCAGGGAGCACTGGCCGCAGATGCGGTTGGGGTTGTCGCCGCCATGGATGCAGCCGAAGTTCAGGGTCGGCTGTGGCACGCTGAATTGCGGGTTGCGGTATTCGCGCTGCCAGGCAAGGCGCAAACCGCGAAGTTCGCCGATGGCGTCGTGCATGGCTTCCAGGGCGCTATGGCCCAGGCTTGGGTCCGACGAGTGGCCGCTGCGGCCAAGGATGTCGATGCGTTCCATCATCACGCCTTTGTGCAGACGGATCGGCTTGAGCCCGGTGGGTTCACCGATCACCGCCGCCCGGCCCAACGGCCGCCCCGCCTCGGCCAGCGCCCGGGCGCCGGACATGGAGCTTTCTTCATCGCAGGTGGCGAGAATCAGCAGCGGTTGCTTGAAGGGTTGGTCGAGCAGCGGCAACACCGCTTCAATCGCCAGCGCAAAAAAACCCTTCATGTCGCAACTGCCCAAGCCTACCCAGCGGCCGTCGACTTCCGTCAGCTTGAGCGGGTCGGTTTTCCACAGCGCCGCGTCGTAAGGCACCGTGTCGCTATGGCCGGCCAGTACCAGGCCACCGGGGCCACTGCCAAAACTGGCGAGCAGGTTGAACTTGCCGGGGCTGACCTGCTGGATGTCGATGGAGAAGCCCAGGTCGCCCAGCCAGGTGGCGAGCAGATCGATCACCGGGCGGTTGGTCTGGTCGATGGACGCTTGAGTGCAACTGACCGACGGCGCGGCAATCAGCGCGGCGAACTGCTCTTTCATGGACGGTAACGGCATGCGCGGTCTCCAACTTCCCGGATGAACCCCACTATAGAGCCATCTGCACGACACAATAAACCGTTGCGGCACGTTGCCGGGCTCAGTCCTGTACACTGCACGACCTTGGCAGCCACACTTTTCCCCGGCTGCGCTCCCGATCCTGGATTTTCCGGCCATGCAGAAAGAAACCGAAATCAAGCTCCGCGTCAGCCGCGAAACACTCGCCGCGCTGCGTGAGCACCCGCTACTGAAAAAACGCAACAAAAGTGGCTGGGAACGCCGTGAGTTGATGAACCAGTACTTCGACACCCCCGAACGCGACCTGGCCCAAGCCAAGGTGGCCCTGCGCCTGCGCAAGGACGGTGACGACATCATCCAGACCCTCAAGACCCGCGGCCAGAGCGTCGCCGGCTTGTCGGAACGTAACGAATACAACTGGGAACTGCCCAAAGCCAAGCTCGACGTGAAGAAACTCGACGGCGAATGCTGGCCCGAGCAACTGGCCGAGCTGGACAAAAAGACCCTCAAGCCGATCTTTACCACCGACTTCGTGCGCGAACGCGCCGAAATCGCCTGGGGTCGCGGCAAGGCCAAGGTAGTGATCGAAGCCGCCCTGGACCTGGGCCATGTGGTGGTCGGCAAGCAGAAGGAAGAAATCTGCGAGCTGGAACTGGAACTGCGCGAAGGCGAACCGGCCGCCCTGCTGGAACTGGCCGCCGAGCTGGCTGCGACCCTGGCGCTGATGCCGTGCGATATCAGCAAGGCTGAACGTGGCTATCGCCTGCATGACGCCAGCAGCTATTCCTTGAGCTTGCCGGCACCGCAGATCCACGCCGAAATGCCGTTGGACGATGCCTTCGCCGCAATCATGTGGCACCTGCTGGGCAGCAGCCAGCGCCTGGCCGAACAATATCGCTTCAATGGCCACTGGCGCCTGCTGCAGGATTGGGTCGAGAACCTCGGCGAATTGCGCGCCATGATCGGCAGCCTCGGCCAGGCCGCGCCGCGTCAGTCCACCAGCGAGCTGCGCAGTGCTTTGGACGCGTTGCTGGAAGACTGGCGCCCGCTGGTGCAGGCCGGTGACGACGATGAAGACATTCGCAAAGCCGCACCTGAACAGTTCGCTGAAGAACTGCAGGACGTGCGCTGGGGCCTGTTCTCCCTGAACACCTCACGCTGGCTGCTGGCCCGCACCTGGACCGCCGAGCGCAACGTGCGTGGCAACCGCCAGGGTGGCGCGCAGATCACCAACTGGCTGCCGCGCCTGCTGGCCGACGACGCCGTCGCCTTGCAACTGCAGCGCTACCAGCAGCAGCCGGAAGACCTGGCCGAGCAATTGCCGCGTATCGAACGCATCCAGGCCTGGCTGCACCATGCGCGTCAGGTGGTGGAAATCCCGGAACTGGACCGTTTGTACGGCGAACTGAACAAGTTGGCGCACCTGGCTAACCAGCCGATTACCGATGAGTCGCTGGATGCGCGGATGCATCAGGCGATTGCGGTTTATCAGAATCGTGCCTGGAAGATGCTTCTGCGCCTGTAAGATCGCCATCGGGGGCAAGCCCCCTCCCACATATAACTGCATTCCAAAGTAGGAACTCGGTCAACTGTGGGAGGGGCGGTGCGACGATTCGACTCGCCCCCGATGAGGCCGGACCTGCTAGCGCAACACTGGCAGGCTGGTGGTGGATTTGATCTCAGACAGCGCCACAATCGAATTGACCTCCTGAATCCCCGGCACCATCGACAACTTGTCGAAGAAAAACCGCTCATACGCCTCGATGTCCGACGCCACAATGCGCAACAGAAAGTCCACCGCCCCCATCAGCACGTAGCACTCCAGCACTTCCGGAAAGCCACGAATCGCTTCGGTGAACTCGGTGAAGTTGGACCGTCCGTGGGCGTTGAGTTTGACCTCGGCGAAAATCTGCGTATTGAGCCCGATCTTCTTGCGGTCCAGCAAAGTGACCTGGCCGCGGATCACGCCTTCCTCCTTGAGCCGCTGGATACGCCGCCAGCACGGTGACTGCGAAAGTCCGACCTGCTCGGCGATCTGTGCGCTGGAGAGCGAAGCGTCCTCTTGAAGCAGGGCCAGGATGCGGCGGTCGTATACGTCCAGCTCGCTGTGCATAGAAATACCTTTTAACTCGTTCAATTTGAATTATGTGATTCGATTACACGCTAATACAGGCGATTTTAGATAAGAAATCTCCCGGATTGAATGTAAAAATTTCTCCAGTCGAATCTGGAGAATCAGCATGCATGCCGTCGAAACCGTTCACTGTGTTACCCGCGTCGATGCATGGGCGGTCGATAGCCTTCACTGCGAGGCGCAGTATCAGATCGTCGCGCAGGCAGAACCGGATGTGTTGTGCCGGGTGCTGAATTATTTCGCGCTGCAATTTCTCACGCCCCGACAGGTAAGCATGAACAGGGAAGACGACCTGTTGCGCATCGACATCGTGATCGACGGCCTGAGCTGGCACCGCGCCCAGGTGATCGGTGAAAAGTTTCGAAACCTGATCAGCGTGTGCTCCGTGGAGTTGTGGCCGGCGGATGGCGTGCGGCCTCAAGCCGTGGCGGCGACGTTCGGGTAAAAGCCTGCAACACAGGCGCAGGGAGGATTTTCAGGTGCTGGCTAGGCTGGGATTACACCCGACGCCAACCAGGAAACATCATGCCCACCGCCCTGCAAGATCGCCCCTTGGAACTGCATCGATTACTGCCTGCATTGGTCGAGCAGGAAGTTATCAGCGCAGCGGTGGCGCAGCGCTTGTCGTCGGCCCCCCCCAGCACCCAGCATCCGCTGGAACGTATCGCCGCCGAAGGCCCGTGCCTGGAAACGCTGACGCAGTGGCTGGCCCGGCAGGTCGGCCAGCCGTATCTACGCATCGACCCGCTGAAGATCGACGTCGCGACGGTGGTGCCGTTGATGTCTCAGGCCTTCGCCCAGCGCCACGCCATTCTCGCGGTGGCCGTGGATACACACAGCGTCACGGTGGCCAGCACTCAACCCCACGTCAGTGCCTGGGAAGCCGGGCTGTCCCAGGTGCTCAAACGCTCGGTCAAGCGCGTGGTGGCCAGCCCTCAAGCCATCCAGCGCTGTATCAACGAATTTTATCGGCTGGCCAGGTCAGTCAGCGGCGCCGATCAGAACATGGCGGCGCCCGGCGGTGGCGAACTGCTCAGCCTCGGCGCCAGCGACAAGGAGCCGGACGCCAACGACGCGCATATCGTCAATATCGTCGATTGGCTCTTGCAGTACGCCTTCGGTCAGCGGGCCAGTGATATCCATATCGAACCTTGCCGGGATCAGGGCCGTGTGCGCTTTCGCATCGATGGGCTGCTGCATGACGTCTACCAGTTTCCGCCCCAGGTCACCACCGCCGTGGTCAGCCGCCTGAAAAGCCTTGGGCGAATGAATGTGGCCGAGAAACGCAAACCCCAGGACGGCCGCGTCAAGACCCGAACCCCGGCGGGCGCCGAAGTGGAGCTGCGCCTTTCGACCCTGCCCACCGCCTTTGGCGAGAAGCTGGTCATGCGCATTTTTGATCCTCAGGTGCTGCTCAAGAATTTCGACGAGCTGGGTTTGTCTGCCGACGATCAACAGCGCTGGCAGGCCATGACCCGTCAGGCCAACGGCATCATCCTGGTCACCGGCCCCACCGGCTCGGGCAAGACCAGCACGCTCTACACCACCCTCAAGCAACTGGCGAGCCGCGAGGTCAACCTGTGCACGGTGGAAGATCCGATCGAAATGGTCGAGCCGGCGTTCAACCAGATGCAGGTGCAGCACAACATCGACCTGACCTTCGCCAGCGGTGTCCGCGCGTTGCTGCGCCAGGACCCGGACATCATCATGATCGGCGAGATTCGCGACCAGGAAACCGCCGAAATGGCGATCCAGGCCGCGCTGACCGGGCACCTGGTGCTGTCGACCCTACACACCAACGATGCGCCGAGTGCCATCAGCCGCTTGCAGGAGCTGGGTGTCGCGCATTATTTGATCAAGGCCACCCTGATAGGCGTCATGGCGCAACGCTTGGTGCGCGTGCTGTGCCCCCATTGCAAAAGCGCCGTGGCTGAAGTTTATGAAGCTGTCGGCTGCGTGGAGTGCCGCGACAGTGGCTATCGAGGCAGAGCCGGGCTCTACGAAATCATGAGCCTGGACGAAACCCTCAAGGCGCTGATCACCCCCGGCGCGGACGTGCAGGCCTTGCGTCATGCGGCTCTGCGTCAAGGCATGCACAGCCTGCGGATGGCCGGCCTGCAAAAGGTGAAGGCCGGGCTGACAACGATGGCGGAAGTACTCAGGGTTACCCCTGGGGATTCAGTAACAAATCCGTTGTTTGTCGGACACTGAAACCGTTCTTATCCGTGACGAGGCCGTTACAATCAGCCGAACCTCGTATCACTGACATCACCAGATAGGGAATCGCTATGCAGATCGGAACCGTACTGCTTCTTTTCGTGGGGTTGGCCATTGCCATCCTGTTCATGGGCTTCAAGGTAGTGCCCCAGGGCTACCAGTGGACAGTCGAACGTTTCGGCCGCTATACCAACACGCTCAAGCCCGGCCTCAATATCATCATCCCGGTCATGGACCGCATCGGCCGCAAGATCAACGTGATGGAAAGCGTGCTGGATATCCCGCCTCAGGAAGTGATCACCGCTGACAACGCCACCGTGCAGATCGACGCCGTGTGCTTCTTCCAGGTGGTCAACACGGCCCAGGCCGCGTACGAGGTGAACAACCTCGAGCATGCCATCCGCAATCTGCTGCAAACCAATATCCGCACGGTGCTCGGCTCCATGGAGCTGGATGCCATGCTCAGCCAGCGCGACGGTATCAACGAAAAACTGCTGCGCACCGTCGACGAAGCCACGGCGCCGTGGGGCATCAAGATCACCCGTATCGAAATCAAGGACATCAGCCCACCCGCCGACCTGATGGCGGCCATGTCCGGGCAGATGAAAGCCGAGCGAATCAAGCGTGCCCAGATCCTCGAAGCCGAAGGCCTGCGAGCCTCGGCGATTCTCACGGCCGAAGGCAAGAAGCAGGCGCAGATCCTCGAGGCTGAGGGTAGCCGCCAGGCCGCCTTCCTCGAATCCGAAGCGCGTGAGCGTCAGGCCGAAGCTGAAGCCCGTGCGACACAAGTGGTATCGGAAGCGATCGCGTCCGGCAACGTGCAGGCGGTGAATTACTTCGTCGCGCAGAAATACATCGATGCCCTGGGCAAGCTCGCGTCGGCCAACAACAGCAAGGTGATCCTGATGCCGCTGGAAGCCAGCCAGGTGATTGGTGCCGTGGGCGGTATCGGTGAGATAGTCAAAGCAACTTTCGACAGCAAGAAAGGCTGAGGCCGCCACCATGTGGGATTTCCTGCAGCATCTTTCGTTCTGGGACTGGTTGGCGCTGGGCACCGTGTTGTTGATTCTCGAAGTGTTCGGTGCCGGTGGCTACTTGTTGTGGATGGGTATCGCCGCAGCTGCCGTGGGGGTGATCAAATTCATCGTCCCGCCCCTGGGGCTTGAGTGGCAACTGTTGCTGTTCGCCCTGTTGTCGATATTGACGGCAGTGTACTGGTGGAAACGCCAACGCAGCAGCGCCAAGGCCAGCGACCAACCCGGCTTGAACGAGCGCGGTTCAGAGCTGGTCGGGCGCACCTTCGTGGTGCATCAGGCAATTGTGGATGGCAGGGGCAAGGTCAAAGTCGGCGATGGCGTATGGATGGTCACTGGTACCGATGCACCTGTAGGCGCTCAAGTCCGCGTGGTTGGCCAGGATGGGGTGGTTTTAAAAGTTGAAACTGTTTAGTCAGTGATGGAACTGGATCAGGTTAACTACAATCAAAACGTACAGATAACCCACCGGAGTCACCCATCATGCGTCTTAAATATGCTGTCGCAACCCTCGCTGTGCTTTCCCTCCCTGTCGGCTCAGCCATGGCCGACAGCTTCTGGCGTAATGTCATCTCGTCGGGCGCCACCACCGGCTCGACTTACCTGACCTTCAAGGACCACAAGCTGGTGGTCGCCGCCCAGGACGACGCAGGCAGCTTCGTTGCCAGTGACGGCGGCATCCGCGGCCCATACCTGGAAGCCGCCATGCAGAAAGTACGCGCCGACAACCCTGGCCTCCAGGCCACGGATATGGAGCTGGCCAACGCCATCCTCGCGAAGAACGCTGTTACCGAGTAACAACTGCGCGTTAGAAAAATGCCGCTTTTTCAAGCGGCATTTTTTTGTCTGCAACGTGACGAATCGTTCACGGGCGACAGGCTATATTCAGTCGAGCCATGCAACCATGCAGGACTCACACGTCCATTACTTATCGCCTAACTGAAACGGATGCCTTCTTCGTCATGAGCCAACAGCCCTTCCTGCCGTTCTCCAAACCTACCATTGATGAAGCCACCATCTCGGCGGTCGGCGATGTGCTGCGTTCCGGATGGATCACCAGCGGGCCGAAGGTGCAGGCGTTCGAAGCGCAACTGTCGGAATATTTCGGCGGCCGTCCGGTACGCACCTTCAACTCCGGCACCTGCACCATGGAGATTGCCCTGCGCATCGCTGGCATCGGGCCTGGAGATGAAGTCATCACCACACCGATTTCCTGGGTTGCCACGGCCAATGTCATCCTCGAGGTAGGCGCCACCCCCGTATTTGCCGATATCGACCCGGTGACCCGCAACATCGACCTGGCCCAGGTGGAAGCGGCGATTACCCCGCGCACCAAGGCGATCATCCCGGTGTATCTGGCCGGATTGCCCCTGGACATGCCGATGCTTTACGCGCTGGCCAACAAGTACAACCTGCGCATCGTCGAGGATGCTGCCCAGGCCCTGGGTTCCAGCTGGGACGGAGAACGCATCGGCGCTACCGGTGACTTCGTGTCGTTCAGCTTCCAGGCCAACAAGAACATCACTTCATCCGAAGGCGGCTGCCTGGTGCTGAACAACGCCGAAGAAGCCCGTCTGGCCGAAAAATATCGCCTGCAGGGTGTGACCCGTAGCGGTTTCGATGGCCTGGATGTGGACGTGCTGGGTGGCAAATTCAACATGACCGATATCGCCGCCGTCATCGGCCTGGGGCAATTTGCCCATATCGAGAAAATTACCGCCCACCGCCAGAACCTGGCGCGGCACTACTTCGAATGCTTCGGCAGTGATTTTGAAGAACAGTACGGCGCGCAATTGCCGCCGGCCGACTTCGAGAACAGCAACTGGCACTTGTTCCAACTGGTATTGCCGGAGCGTCAGGACGGTTTGCCTGCCCGCGCCACCTTTATGGAACAGATGCAGGCCCACGGCGTCGGCATTGGCTATCACTACCCGCCGATCCACCTGCTGAGCCTGTATCGGGCACAGGGGTTCAAGGAAGGCATGTTCCCGGTTGCGGAGAAAGTGGGACGTTTGATCGTGTCGTTGCCGATGTTTACGGCGATGACAGAGACGGATGTAGAGCGAGCCGTGGCGGCGGTAAAAGCAGTATTGAAAGCAGACTGATCACCTAATGTGGGAGGGGGCTTGCCCCCGATGGCGGAGTGTCAGCCAATGCATCTTTGACTGAACCACCGCTATCGGGAGCAAGCCCTCCCACATGGGCCTTGCGTTTACTCGCCGATAGCGGCTTTGTAGCCGGCAGCGTCAAGTAGCTTGTCCAGATCAGCCGGGTTGCTTGGCTTGAGCTTGAAGATCCAGGCGCCGTAAGGGTCGGAGTTCAACAGCTCAGGACTACCACTCAACTCTTCGTTGACGGCAATCACTTCGCCAGCCACCGGCGCATAAATATCCGAAGCTGCCTTCACCGACTCAACCACACCCGCCTGCGCTTCTGCGTCAAATTTGGCGCCAACCTCAGCCAATTCAACAAACACTACATCACCCAAGGCTTCCTGTGCATGGTCGGAGATCCCCACGGTCACGGTGCCGTCGGCTTCCAGACGGGCCCACTCATGACTTTCGGCAAAACGCAGGTCGGCAGGGATATTGCTCATAGTCTGTGTCCTCAAGAAGAAATGTCAGCAGCCATTGGCCTGCCGGAAAATAGTTAGATCAAGGTTTTGCCATGGCGCACGAAGGTCGGCTTGACCACTCGAACCGGGTACCACTTGCCGCGGATTTCCACTTCGGCCCGGTCGGCAGTTGCCGTCGGCACGCGCGCCAGTGCAATGGATTTGCTCAGCGTAGGTGAGAAACTACCACTGGTGATCTCCCCTTCGCCAACATTGGCGATACGAACCACCTGGTGAGCGCGCAAAACCCCACGCTCTTCCAGGACCAGGCCCACCAGTTTGAACTGCACACCGGCCGCTTTTTCTGCTTCCAGCGCGGCGCGGCCGATGAAGTTGCGCGAGGCCGGCTCCCAGGCGATGCTCCAGGCCATGTTGGCGGCCAGGGGTGACACCTGCTGGTGGATATCCTGGCCGTACAGGTTCATGCCGGCCTCCAGGCGCAAGGTATCGCGGGCACCAAGGCCAATGGGGGAAATGCCGGCGCCCACCAGGTCGTTGAAAAAACCTGGCGCCTGGTCGGCAGGCAGGACAATCTCCAGGCCGTCTTCGCCGGTGTAACCGGTGCGGGCGATAAACCAGTCGCCATCGGCCTGGCCTTCGAACGGTTTGAGCTGGTGAATGAGGCTGCCACGGGACTGAGTCACCAGTTCGGCGATCTTCTGCCGCGCGAGGGGACCTTGAATGGCGAGCATGGCCAGCTCCGAACGCTCCTGGAGCTGCACTTCATAGTGACCCAGTTGCGCCTGCATCCAGGCCATGTCCTGGTCGCGGGTGGCGGCGTTGACCACCAGCCGGTAACCGGTTTCGGTGCGGTAGACGATCATGTCGTCCACCACCCCGCCCTGCTCGTTGAGCATGGCGCTGTACAACGCACGGCCGCAGCCGTGCAATCGAGCGACATCATTGGCCAGCAGGTGCTGGAGCCATTCCTTGGCCTGAAGGCCGCTGACATCGATCACGGTCATATGAGATACATCGAACACCCCGCAGTCGCGTCGCACTTGGTGGTGCTCCTCAACCTGCGAGCCGTAATGCAAAGGCATATCCCAACCGCCAAAATCGACCATTTTCGCGCCGAGGGCGAGATGCAGGTCGTACAGAGGCGTACGCTGTCCCATGGGTTTCTCCTTCCGGGCTTGGCGAAGGTGCGCAGAGCCACCGCTAGTGCCGCAAGCCTTGAATGACAAGGCCTGCAGACACACGCGGCGCCCCGTCTCGAAAGACGCGGCACACCGAATGCCGCGCATTGTAGCCGCAAGCCGTAGGACTGGCACCTAACCGATTTGTCTCGCGGAGCGTCGGATCAGTCCGATGACCGGCAACAGCCCGACCAGCACCAGGGTCAGCGCCGGCAGCGAGGCCCGCGCCCATTCCCCTTCACTGGTCATTTCGAAGATCCGTACCGCCAGGGTGTCCCAGCCAAACGGGCGCATCAGCAAGGTGGCGGGCATTTCCTTGAGTACATCGACGAACACCAGCAGCGCCGCGCTCAGCGTGCCGGGCAGCAACAACGGCAGATACACCTTGTAAAACAGTCGTGGCCCACTCACCCCCAGGCTTCGCGCGGCCTCGGGCAACGACGGGCGGATACGCGCCAGACTATTTTCCAGAGGCCCGTAAGCCACCGCCAGAAAACGCACCAGATAGGCGAGCACCAGCGCCGACAGGCTGCCCAGCAGCAATGGTTTACCCGCCCCGCCCAGCCAGCCCGACAACGGCACCACCAGCTCACGGTCCAGGTAACTGAAAGCCAGCATGATCGACACTGCCAGCACCGAGCCGGGCAAGGCATAACCGACATTGGCCAGGCTGATGCCGGAACGAATCGCCCGCGTCGGCGCCAGGCGGTTGGCGAACGCCAGCACCAGCGCCACGCTGACCGTTATCAGCGCCGCGATCCCGCCCAGATACAGGGTGTGCACGATCAGGCCGCTGTAGCGCTCATCCAGATCGAAGCGGCCGCGCTGCCAGAACCAGGCCACCAGTTGCAGCATCGGAATCACAAATGCGCAGGCGAACACCACGCCACACCAGGCACTGGCCGCTGCCGCCTTGAACCCATGCAGGTGGTACAACGCCTTGCCCCGCGGGCGCTCGTTGCTGGGCCGACTCGCTCCGCGGGCGCGCCGCTCACCGTACAGCACCAGCATCACCACCAGCAGCAACAGGCTGGCCAGTTGCGCCGCGCTGGACAGGCTGAAAAAGCCGTACCAGGTCTTATAGATGGCGGTGGTGAAAGTATCGAAATTGAACACCGAGACCGCACCAAAATCCGCCAGGGTTTCCATCAAGGCCAAGGCGACACCCGCACCGATCGCCGGGCGAGCCATGGGCAGCGCCACGCGCCAGAACGCTTGCCAGGGCGACTGGCCGAGCACCCGTGCCGCTTCCATCAGGCCCTTGCCCTGGGCCAGGAATGCCGAGCGCGCCAGCAGGTAGACGTAGGGGTAGAACACCAGCACCAATACGATGATCACCCCGCTGGTGGAACGCACACGCGGCAGGCGCAGCCCTGCACCGAACCACTCGCGCAGCAGGGTTTGCACCGGGCCTGCAAAATCCAGCAGCCCCACGAACACGAAGGCCAGCACATAGGCCGGAATCGCAAAGGGCAGCATCAGCGCCCAATCCAGCCAGCGGCGCCCCGGGAATTCGCACAGGCTGGTCAGCCAGGCCAGGCTCACGCCCAGCAACGTCACGCCAAGACCGACGCCGAGCACCAGCGTCAAGGTGTTACCCAGCAAACGCGGCATCTGGGTGTCCCACAGGTGGGACCAGATCTGCTGGTCGATGCTTTGCCAGGACAGCAACAGCACGCTAAGCGGCAGCAGCACCAGGGCGGCGACGCTGAAGACCGGCAGGTACCAGCGGCGTTGGGCGGGATGGGCCAAGGCTTAACTCTCTGGGAAGGGTGAACACAAAACAATGTGGGAGGGGGCTTGCCCCCGATTGCGGTGAATCAGCCACTGATGATTAGACTGACACTCCGCCATCGGGGGCAAGCCCCCTCCCACACTTTGATCCGCGGCGACTTACAAAATCAGTTCCAGCCGGCGCGATCCATCAAGCGGATAGCCTCGGCCTGGCGCTTGCCCGCCACTTCCACCGGCAAGGTATCGGCCACGAATTTGCCCCAGCTCGCCACTTCGGGCGACGGCGGCACCGCCGGGTTGGCTGGGAACTCCTGGTTTACATCGGCGAAGATTTTCTGCGCTTCGGGCGTGGTCATCCACTCCACCAAAGCCTTGGCCGCCTCTGGGTGTGGCGCGTGCTTGGTCAAGCCAATACCCGACAGGTTCACATGCACGCCACGGTCGCCCTGGTTCGGCCAGAACAGCTTCACCGCCAGGTCCGGCTTCTGCTTGTGCAGGCGCCCGTAGTAGTAGGTGTTGACGATACCGACATCGCATTGCCCGGCATTGATCGCCTCCAACACCGCGATATCGTCGGAGAACACGTCGGTAGACAGGTTATTCACCCAGCCCTTGACGATTTCTTCAGTCTTGCTCGCGCCATGGGTTTCGATCAGCGTGGCGGTGAGTGACTGGTTGTAGACCTTTTTCGCCGTGCGCAGGCACAGGCGGCCTTCCCACTGTTTGTCGGCCAGGGCTTCGTAGGTGGTCAGGTCGCCCGGTTTTACACGGGCGGTGGAATAGGCGATGGTACGCGCGCGCAGGCTCAAGCCGGTCCAGGCGTGGGCCGAGGAGCGGTATTGCAGCGGAATGTTCTTGTCGATCACCTCGGAGGTGAACGGTTGCAGGATGCCCATTTGCTCGGCCTGCCAGAGGTTGCCGGCATCGACAGTGAGCAGCAGGTCGGCGGTGGCGTTTTCGCCCTCGGCCTTGATGCGCTGCATCAGCGGGGCTTCCTTGTCGGTGATGAATTTGACCTGCACACCGGTTTTCTGGGTGTAGGCGTCGAACACCGGCTTGATCAGTTCATCGATGCGCGAGGAGTAGACCACCACTTCGTCGGCGGCCTGCACGGTGGTGCTGCCGATCAGGGTGAGTGCCAGGGCAGTCAGGAGGCGCTTGGGTGCCAACATGGGTGCGGTCGCTCATTTGCAAAAAGAGGGCAAATGATAAGGACTCACATTTGGTAACGCTTGATGGAGGCGTTACCAGATGTTGCACGGTTTGAGGTATGTGTGAGGGCTGGCGACCTCATCGGGGGCAAGTCGAATCGTCGCACCGCCCCTCCCACAGGAGGCCGCATTTTAATTTACAGTTTGGCGAGGTTCGGGAGGTCGCCGCTCAGGCCCAGGGCCTGGCGTACAAACAGTGCCTTGGCTTCGGGCATTTGGTCGACCATTTTCAAGCCGGCATTGCGCAACCAGCGCAATGGCAGTTGATCAGCCTGAAACAAACGTTCGAAGCCTTCCATCGCGGCCATCAGCGCCAGGTTATGCGGCATGCGCCGCCGCTCGTAGCGGCTCAGCACCTTCACATCCGCCAGACGCTCGCCACGTTCGTTGGCCGCCAGCAGCACTTCGGCCAGCACCGCAGCATCCAGAAACCCCAGGTTCACGCCCTGCCCCGCCAGCGGATGAATCACGTGGGCCGCATCGCCAATCAGCGCAAGGCCCTCGGCCACATAGCGTTTGGCGTGGCGCTGACGCAACGGCACGCAGACGCGCGGGTCGGTGCTGATCACGTTGCCCAGGCGCCCTTCAAAGGCACGCTCCAGTTCCCCACAGAAGCGCTCGTCATCCAGCGCCATCAGGCGCTCGGACTCCGCCGGCGTGGTCGACCAGACGATCGAGCACCAATCCTCTTGCCCATCCCGCACCAGCGGCAAGAACGCCAGCGGGCCGGTGTCGGTAAAGCGTTGCCACGCCGTGCGCTGGTGCGGCTGGCTGCTGCGCACGCTGGTCACGATGGCGTTATGCAGGTAATCCCATTCGCGGGTGGGGGTGCCGGTCAAGCGGCGCACCGCGGAGTTGGCACCGTCGGCGGCGACCACCAGCGGCGCACGCAGCTTGCGGCCATCGGCCAGGGTCAGCAGCCAGTCATCGCCGGAGCGGCGCATCTGCTCCAGGCGCGCATTGGCCAGCAGGCCCAGGTCGCAATCATGCAGGCGGTCCAGCAAGGCATCCTGGACCACGCGGTTTTCGACGATATGCCCCAGCACCTCGGCATGCACGCTGGCCGCCGAGAAGTGGATCTGCCCGGTGCCGCTGCCGTCCCACACTTGCATCTGGCCGTACGGGCTGGCGCGACGCTGGACAATGCCATCCCACACGCCAAGGCGCTCCAGAATGCGCTGGCTGGCGGCGGACAACGCACTCACCCGAGGTTCAAACGCCGCTGCCGGCTCGAACGGCTTGACGCTCAGCGGGCTGCCGTCAAGCATCAATACCTGCAGGCCACTGCCCTGCAACGCCAGCGCCAGGGCGCTTCCGACCATTCCGGCCCCGACAATCAGCACATCTGCGCGCATGTCCATAGTCAAGCCTGTCTCGCTGGCGGCTTGCGCCGCACGTAAAGGGTTTTGTCGACTCGCGCCACCAAGGTGCCGGAGCCGTCATGAATCTGGACCTTGAGGCGAGGCAAATATTTCTCGCCATCGGCGGTCTGCCGGCGCACCTCATCGAGCAAGGTGTCGTCGATGGAAAACTCGGCATACACCGGGCCTTTGCCCGGCGCGATGAAGTCGATGCTGGCGGCCTTGTCCCACACGATGTAGTCGCGGCCCAGGTTCTCCATCAGCATCAGCATGTAGAACGGATCGACCATCGAATACAGGCTGCCGCCGAACTGCGTGCCCACATAGTTGCGGTTATACCAGCCCAGACCCATGCGCACTTTGACGTGACGAAAGTCGGCGCTCATGTGCTGCACGCTGACGCCGGCGCCCAGATACGGCGGATAGAGCGTCATCACCCAGCGCAACAGCCGCGCCTTGCCCAGCCGCCCGACCAGCCACTTACGCATCGGAGCGCGTACCCAGGCCCATGGCCTGGCGGGCGAACCAGCGCTTGGCCGGCGGCAGCAGATCCAGGCCGAGCAGGCCCATGTTGCGCCCCAGCGCAACCAACGGTTGCCCGCTGCCAAACAGGCGCGTGACCTGGTCGGAGAAGCCCACGGTCAACTGCTGGTCCAGGCGCTGGCGCTCGCGATAGCGTTGCAGCGTTGCCAGGTCCCCGGGCACTTGCGGCCCGGCCAGCAAGGCTTCGGCCAGGGCATTGGCATCGCGCAAGGACAGGTTGAAGCCCTGCCCGGCGATCGGGTGCAGGCTGTGCGCCGCATTGCCCAGCACCACCAGGTGCGAGCGCACTTGCTCCTCGGCTTCCACCAGGGTGAGCGGATAAAGATGTCGCGCGCCCACTTGTTTCAGGGTGCCCAGGCGATAGCCGAACACGTCCTGCAATTGGCTCAGGAAACTGCGCTCATCGAGGTTGGCCAGGCGCTGGGCGTCCATACCGATGCGGGTCCAGACCAGCGCACAGCGGTTGTCGGGCAGCGGCAGCAAGGCCATCGGGCCGTCATCGGTGAAACGCTCGAACGCTTCGCCGTTGTGGGCTTCGCTCGGGGTGATGTTGGCGATCAGCGCGCTCTGGTTGTAGGGCCGGGTTTTCACGCCGATGCCCAGTTGCTCGCGCAAGCCGGAGCGACCGCCATCGGCCAACACCGCCAGATCGCACTCCAGCACGGTTTCGTCGTTGAGGGTCAGGCGATAGCCATCCGGCAGCGGCTCCATGCGCGTGACCTCCGCCGGGCAGCGCCAGCTCACCACGTCCTTGTCCAGGCCTTGCCACAGGCACTGGCCGAGCCAGGCGTTTTCCACCACATAACCCAGGGCCGGCACGCCCTCTTCCAGGGCAGACAAACGTGCGGTGGAGAAACGCCCACGGTCCGACACGTGAATCTGTTTGATCGGCTCCGCGCGCCGGGAAATCGCTTGCCACAGGCCCAGGCGCTGATAAATCTGGCGGGCGCCGAAGGACAACGCCGAAGAACGCGCATCGTAGCTCGGCTGGTAGCTGTCACCCGGAGCGAAGGGCTCGATCAGGGCGATGGTCCACCCGCGCGCCTTGGCCCCGGCCTGCAACGCCAGTGCCAGGCTGGCACCCACCAGGCCGCCGCCGATAATCGCCAGGTTGACCCGGCTCATCGGGCAGCCGCCATCAGCGCTTCGATCTCGGCCACCGTCTTGGGCACCGCGCCGGTCAGGATTTCACAGCCTTGCTTGGTCACTATCACGTCGTCCTCGATGCGCACGCCAATGCCACGCCACTTCTTCGCTACGCTCTGGTTGTCCGGTGAAATATAGATTCCCGGCTCCACGGTCAAGGCCATGCCGACTTCCAGCACACGCCATTCACCGCCCACTTTGTACTCGCCCACATCATGCACATCCATGCCCAGCCAGTGACCGGCGCGGTGCATGTAGAAGGCGCGATAGGCCTCGCTGGCGATCAGCTCGTCAACCTCGCCTTGCAGCAGCCCCAGCTTGACCAGCCCGGCAGTGATGACCTGCACGGTCGCCTCATGCGCCTGGTTCCAGTGCTTGTTCGGCGCGATCTGCTGGAAGGCGGCTTCCTGGGAGGCCAGCACAATTTCGTAGATCGCCTTCTGTTCGGGCGAAAACTTGCCATTGACCGGCCACGTGCGAGTGATGTCACTGGCGTAGCAGTCGATCTCGCAACCGGCATCGATCAGCACCAGGTCGCCGTCCTTGAGCAACGCGTCATTCTGCTGGTAATGCAGGATGCAGGTATTACGCCCGGCGGCGACGATGGAGCCATAGGCCGGCATTTTCGCGCCGCCTTTGCGGAACTCGTAATCCAGCTCGGCCTCCAGGCTGAACTCATGCAGGCCGGCACGGCTGGCCTGCATCGCCCGCACATGGGCCGCGCAGGAAATTCGCGCTGCCTCGCGCATCACCTTCACTTCCGCCGCCGATTTATACAGGCGCATATCGTGCAGCAAATGATCCAGGGCAACGAATTCGTTCGGCGGCTGGGCGCCCAGGTGCGCCTTGGAGCGGATCACGTTGATCCACTCCATCAGATGCCGGTCAAATTCGGCATTGCTGCCCATGGCCGAATACACCCGGTCACGGCCTTCGATCAGGCCGGGCAGGATGTCGTCGATATCGGTGATGGGAAACGCATCGTCCGCCCCGTAATCACGGGTCGCGCCTTCAGTGCCGGCGCGCAGGCCATCCCACAATTCGCGCTCGGCGTTGCGTTCGCGGCAGAACAGCACGTACTCGCCATGCTGGCGACCGGGCATCAGCACGATCACCGCCTGCGGTTCGGGAAAACCGCTCAGATACTGGAAGTCGCTGTCCTGGCGGTAGACATGCTCCACATCGCGATTGCGGATCGCCACGGCGGCGGCGGGCAGGATGGCGATGCTGTTGGGTTCCATCTGCGCCATGAGCGCCTTGCGGCGACGGGTGTATTCCGCTTTGGGGATATGGATCATGGGCAGATGGGTTTCCTCTCTTAGTGCAGCGACGGCTTGGGTGCCGCCGGTTCAGCGGACTTCTTGGTCTCGGTGAACAACAGCAATGGCGCGACGCGCAGGTATTCCATGACTTCCATGTAGTCGCCCTCGCCATCTTCGGACTCTTCCAGGGCGTCTTGTACCTGGGAGATGGCTGCCAGGTCCTGCAGCACTTCCTTGGCATCGGTGCTCAGTTCCAGGCCGCCGGCGTTCACGCCGAAACCGTGGAGGAAACCCTGGCACCATTGGCCCAGTGCAGCGGCGCGTTCGGCCAGCGGCGCATCGTCGGTCGGCAGCAGCAGGACCACGGTGACGTCATCACCGGTCAGCTCGCCCTTGACCATCTCTTGCAGGCCGATCAGCGCATTGCGCACGTTATCTTCAGGTTCCTTTTCCAGCAGCTCGGCCACATCGGCCAGCCAGTTGTCGGCATCGAAGCCGACACCGGTGCAGCTGCGGCCCAACAGCACGCCGTGCAGTTCAGCAGGCGAGCAAGGATGACCGCTGGTGCTCAGCAGTTTGGAAAAAGCGTCGTACGGGGAGTTCTGAATGGGCATGGTGAGCTAGGCGCCAGACGGCGCAATGTCTAGAATGGAGCGCTGTATCCTAGCACCGGCAGACGTACCAAGACTATCGAGGGCGTCAGATCGTTTATCCTGCAGTTGCCATTCATCAGACAAATCCAGTGGAACCCAATGGAAGACACCGACCTGCAAGCGCTGATGGCCAGACTCGAACTGCTAATTGATCGGGTCGAGCAACTTAAGAGTCAAAACGGACTCCTACTAGCTCAGGAAAAGACCTGGCGCGAGGAACGCGCTCACCTCATTGAAAAAAACGAAATCGCCCGGCGTAAGGTCGAATCGATGATTTCGCGCCTGAAGGCCCTGGAGCAAGACTCATGAGTTCAAGCAATAGCGTTACCGTGCAGATCCTAGACAAAGAATATTCGATCATCTGCCCCCAGGAAGAGCGCAGCAACCTGGTGAGCGCTGCCCGCTACCTGGACGGCAAGATGCGCGAGATCCGCAGCAGCGGCAAAGTGATCGGCGCCGACCGCATCGCCGTGATGGCCGCGCTGAACATTACCCACGACCTGCTGCATAAGCAGGAGCGCCCTGATGTGCAGGCCAGTGGCTCGACCCGTGAGCAAGTGCGCGACCTGCTCGAACGCGTTGATCTGGCGCTTTCAACCGATTCAGACACACCCAAGGGCTGATTGCCGAGTCTGTTTAAGGTATACTCGCCTCACTCCCTGGCGTGTTTGCCAGTCGGCGATGTCCCGGAGCCGATTCGCACTACCCTGGAAGTTGCACGTTGGGCTGGTGTGCATGTCCGCTAGACGGAAAGCCTTAAAGCCTACTGCTTCTTCCACCTTGAACTTTCGGGTTCAAGGGCTTAGTCGACAGCGGCTCTGCCGGGGAGCCTGAATCCCAAACTCAATGCCAGTCCCAGGACTGGCATTGTTTTATGAGCCGAAAAGCCATGACCGAACCTGCGCCGCTCTCCCGTCCGCAACTTCGACGCATGTTGCGCAAAGCCCGCCGCGCCCTCACGCCGCGCGAGCAGCGCCAGGCCGCTTTGGGCCTGTATCGGCAACTGGCGCAGCACCCGCTGTTTCGCCGGGCCAACCATATTTCCTTGTATCTACCGACGGACGGTGAAATCGATCCGCGCCTGCTGCTGCGCGCTGCCCAGCGCCAGGGCAAGGCCACCTACCTGCCCGTTTTGAGTGCGTGGCCGCGGACCAAGATGGTGTTCCAGCGCGTGCGGCCTGGGGATAAGTTGCTGCCCAACCGTTTTCGCATTCTCGAGCCACGGCCCAATGCCCAGCGCCAACGCAAGGTGTGGGCCCTGGACCTGGTGCTGCTGCCGCTGGTGGGGTTCGATGATGAGGGTGGGCGATTGGGCATGGGTGGCGGATTCTATGACCGCAGCCTGGCCTACCTCGCACGGCGCAAAAGCTGGCGCAAGCCAACGCTGCTGGGGCTGGCCCATGAGTGTCAGCAAGTGGATCGCTTGGCGCAGGCGAGTTGGGACGTGCCGCTGGCGGGCACTGTCACCGATAAGCATTGGTATGTTGCACAAACGTCGCTGGAACCAGCGACGCCTTGAAGTGGTGTCAGCGCTTGAATTGCTGTTGCACAGGCGAGAGTTCAACCGGTGCATCGGTCTTGTTCGACCACAGGCTCTGGGCATACCCGGTGGTCACGACGCCCAGACCAAACAAAATAACCAATATCCATAGTAAATCCGGTTTACGTTGCATCGATTGCCCCCCTTCAGGCACCTCGTACACGATGACAACAACGTTCCAAAGTAGTCCGTTGCAGCTGCGCCAAGCTTAAAAGCCGGCATTCTGAGGTAACGTGAACCAACACGCAAACCTTGACGTCAACCGACTGTCGGTTTGTCACGGCATTGCCCGACAACTTGCCCAATGCCTTTTTCAGGAGCCCAAAAATGGCCTATTGGCTGATGAAATCCGAGCCTGACGAACTGTCCATACATGACTTGGAAAAGCTCGGCCAAGCCCGCTGGGACGGGGTGCGCAATTACCAGGCGCGCAACTTTCTACGAGCCATGGCGGTGGGCGATGAATTTTTTTTCTACCACTCCAGCTGCCCGGAGCCGGGCATTGCCGGCGTCGGTAAAATCATCGAGGCCGCCTATCCCGACCCGACCGCACTTGAGCCGGACAGCCATTATTTCGACGCCAAGGCCACCCCGGAGAAAAACCCGTGGAGCGCAATCGACGTCGCGCATGTGCAGACCTTTCCCAAGGTGCTGGGCCTGGGCTACCTCAAACAGCAGGCCGCGCTGGCCGAATTGCCTTTGGTGCAAAAAGGCAGCCGGCTCTCGGTGATGCCGGTCACTGCCGAGCAGTGGGCGGCGGTGATGGGTTTGCGTTGAGGCGTTACTGGATGATCAGGTTGTTGAACAACAGGTCTTCTACCACCGGCTTGCCGGTCTCATCGTTCATCACCTGCTGGGTTTGTTTCAACGCTTCCTGACGCAGCTTTTCCTTACCTTCAACGCTGCTCATGGTTTCGTTGGTCTGTTGGGTAAACAGCGCCACCAGTTGGTTGCGAATCAACGCATCGTTGGCTTTGACCGCTGCGGCGGCCTCGGTACCGGTCACGCGCAGGGCGATATCGGCCTTGAAGACCTTGAGCTTGGCCGTGCCATCCAGCCCGTAGTTGCCCACGAACGGCGGGGTGAGGCTGATATAGCTGACTTTCGGCGCCTCGCCCTCTTTGGCTTCTTCGGCCTGGGCTGCCATCGGCAAGGTCAGGGCCAGCATCAACAGGATCCACGCTTTCACAGTTCATTCCTCGAATTCGGTTGCCGGGTAGCATAACGCTAGCAAGGCTGAGCACAAGCTTATGGGGGCTTATCAGGCGCGGGCATGCTCGTTGACCCACGCGCGTACCCTCCTACACTTATCGGCCACGATGCCAAAAGGAATAGTCCGATGAAAGCTGTGCTGTGCAAAGCCTTCGGCCCCGCCGAAACCCTGGTGCTGGAAGAGATCGCCAGCCCTGCGATCAAGAAGAACGAAATCCTGCTGGACGTGCACGCGGCCGGGGTGAATTTCCCGGATACCCTGATTATCGAAGGCAAGTACCAGTTCAAGCCACCCTTTCCGTTTTCGCCGGGTGGCGAAGCGGCGGGCGTGGTGAGCGAGGTTGGGGAGAAGGTCAGCCACTTGAAAGTCGGTGATCGTGTAATGGCCCTGACCGGCTGGGGCAGCTTTGCCGAGCAGGTTGCGGTGCCTGGCTACAATGTGCTGCCGATCCCGCCCAGCATGGACTTCAACACCGCCGCCGCCTTCAGCATGACCTACGGCACCTCGATGCACGCGCTGAAACAGCGCGCCCACCTGCAACCCGGCGAAACCCTGTTGGTACTCGGCGCTTCCGGTGGCGTGGGCCTGGCCGCCGTGGAAATCGGCAAGGCCATGGGCGCGCGGGTGATCGCCGCCGCCAGCAGCGCCGACAAGCTCGCGGTGGCCAAGGCGGCCGGCGCCGATGAGCTGATCAACTACAGCGAAGCCAACCTCAAGGACGAGGTCAAGCGCCTGACCGACGGCAACGGCGCCGACGTGATCTACGACCCTGTGGGTGGTGACCTGTTTGACCAGGCCATCCGCTCAATCGCCTGGAACGGCCGCTTGCTGGTGGTGGGCTTTGCCAGCGGGCGCATTCCGGAACTGCCGGTAAACCTGGCGCTGCTCAAGGGCGCGGCAGTGGTGGGCGTATTCTGGGGCTCGTTTGCCCAGCGTCAGCCGCAGGACAATGCGGCGAATTTTCAGCAGTTGTTCACTTGGTACGGTGAGGGCAAGCTCAAGCCGTTGGTGTCGCGGGTGTATGCGTTGGAACAGGCTGCCCAGGCAATCAATGACCTGGGGCAGCGCAAGGCGGTGGGCAAGGTGGTCGTTCAAACCCGCTGACCGGTATGAAATGCATTCAAATGTGGGAGGGGGCTTGCCCCCGATGGCGGTTATTCAGTCAACCTATTCACAACTGATCCACCGTAATCGGGGGCAAGCCCCCTCCCACATTTGGATCTCCAGGGACTCGCAGACTCCAATTCCGACCACAACTTATCTATTAGCGACATGTTCATAAGAGAACATGCAATTGCTCCGTTTTCCTGTGTTTGCGGATAAGAGGCGATGCTATTTTCGGTAACGAAACTGTAACATTCGCATCCGCAGTCAAAACAAGAAATTTGGAGCTCTTGAATGTTTGCTTTCTTTCGACCTGCCGCACACCAGGCGCCCCTGCCTGAAGAAAAAATAGACAGTACCTACCGACGACTGCGCTGGCAGATCTTCGCTGGTATTTTCTTTGGTTACGCCGGCTACTACTTGCTGCGCAAAAACTTCTCCTTGGCCATGCCCTACCTGATCGACGAGGGTTACACCCGTGGTGAGCTGGGCTTGGCGATGTCGGCCATCGCGATCGCCTACGGCCTGTCCAAGTTTCTCATGGGCCTGGTGTCCGACCGCTCCAACCCGCGCTACTTCCTGCCCTTCGGCCTGCTGGTTTCAGCCGGGGTGATGTTCATTTTCGGTTTCGCGCCTTGGGCCACATCCAGCGTGACCATGATGTTCATTTTGTTGTTCATCAACGGCTGGGCCCAGGGCATGGGCTGGCCGCCGAGTGGGCGGACCATGGTGCACTGGTGGTCGCAGAAGGAACGCGGCGGCGTGGTCTCGGTATGGAACGTGGCGCATAACGTCGGCGGCGGCCTGATCGGCCCGCTGTTCCTGTTGGGCATGGCCTGGTTCAACGACTGGCACGCGGCCTTCTATGTGCCGGCGACCGTGGCGTTGCTGGTGGCGGCGTTCGCCTTCATTACCATGCGTGACACCCCGCAGTCGGTGGGCCTGCCGCCTATCGAGAAGTACAAGAACGACTACCCGGAAGGCTACGACGCCAGCCACGAAGACGAATTCAGTGCCAAGGAAATCTTCGTCAAGTACGTGCTGCGCAACAAAATGCTGTGGTACATCGCGTTCGCCAACGTGTTCGTCTACCTGCTGCGCTACGGCGTACTGGACTGGGCGCCGACCTACCTGAAAGAAGCCAAGCATTTCACGGTCGACAAATCGTCGTGGGCGTATTTCTTTTACGAGTGGGCAGGTATCCCGGGCACGCTGCTGTGCGGCTGGATGTCAGACAAGATCTTCCGTGGCAATCGCGGCCTGACCGGCATCGTGTTCATGGCGCTGGTGACCGTGGCGACCCTGGTTTACTGGCTCAACCCGCCGGGCAATCCAATGGTCGACATGATCGCGCTGTTCTCCATCGGCTTTTTGATCTATGGCCCGGTGATGCTGATCGGCCTGCAGGCGCTGGAACTGGCGCCGAAGAAAGCCGCGGGTACGGCTGCGGGCTTCACCGGCCTGTTCGGCTACCTGGGCGGTTCGGTGGCCGCAAGTGCGGCGATGGGCTACACCGTGGACCACTTCGGTTGGGACGGTGGCTTCGTGCTGCTGATCGGCGCGTGCATCCTGGCAATCGCCTTCCTGATCCCAACGCTGTGGCACACCAACAGCGTCAGCTCGGCGCGCTAACCGCCTGAGCAATCCTTTGCACAACGCTTGAGCCGCGCCTCCAGGTTTTTATCTGGCATGGCGTGGCTACGCAGGGCGTTCACGGTCTGCTCGACATAATCGCGAGTGGTGCCGTAACGCCCGCAAGCGCTTTGCAGCACATGATTGAGCACGATATCAGGCAAGTTGCCGGCGTAGCTGGGCAAGTGCCGTTCCAGCACAAACCCCAACGCCTGTACCTGACTGCCGTCTTCCAACCGGCAACTGAGCCAGTGCGGTCGGTAGGACGGGTAAGGCATCTCGCGTTGCCATAACGCATAAAGCGACGCCTCCAACTGATCTTCCGGCAAGCGGTAAGCAAACCCGCTGCACGAACCGCCGCGATCCAGCCCGAACACCAGCCCCGGCAACTCCGGCGTACCGCGGTGTTCGTGAGACCACAGGTACAGGCCCCGGTGATAGCCATGTACACGTGCCCGCACCCGCTCGGTGGACGAACATTCCGGGCGCCAGATCAGCGAACCATACGCAAACAGCCAGACCGGCCCACCCTTGTGCCGACCCATGGTGGCCTGCATCGAGCTCATCAATTGTTCGTGCGTGAGTTGCGGCCCCAGATCGAGCCGCGGAGGGTAAGCCAACTGCAAAAGATCGGTTTCAATGGCGGTCATGGCAAAAAGCGGTGCGCCTCCTATGTATTACCAGTTGTAAGCGACTTTACCGTAATAAAACGCGCCGCTGTAACCGTACGGCGAAAAAGTGCTGTAGGCGAGATTGCCGCCACTGCTGGCGTAGGCATTGACCTTCTCCGGGTATTTATCGGTGACGTTGTCGCCACCCAGGGTGAAAGTCCAGTTTTTCAATTTGTAATCCGCCGACAGATCGAGCACCCAGGCCGCCTTGAAGGTCTGGTCGTTGACCTTGTCCGCCTGGTAGCTGGTGAACTCACCATAGCGCACCAGGTTGCTGTGCAGCGCCCACTGGCCGAAGGTGAAATCGTTGCCCAGGCTCAGCTTGTGCTGGGGCGTGGTGTCGCCGAGCAAACCAATGCGCTCGCGACGGTCCACCCGCACCAGGTTGGCGCCCAGACTGTCGAGGACCGCCGGATTGGCCTTTACGTCGGTGACTTTGGTGTGGTTGTAGTTGTAGCCCACGGTGCTGTTCCAGCGAATACCGTTATCGAACTGATAGCGATAGTTGGCCACCAGGTCGACACCGTCGGTGCTGGTGTCGGTGGCATTGGTGAAGTAACGCGCGGTGGTGTAGTTGATGTTGCCGACCCCGTTGGCTTGCAGGTAGGCAACCGTCGCCGGGTTGAGCGCTAGGTTGGACGAAAGACTGATGCGGTCACGTATGTCGATGCGATACACATCCAGCGTCACCGTCAGATCATCGGCAGGCTCCAGCACCAGGCCAAGGCTGTAGTTGCGCGACTTTTCGGCCTTGAGGTCTTCGGCGCCGAGCAGTCGCGCCACCTGGCTGTTGGCCGGGAACGTGCCGGCCTCCTGGATCGTATTGCCGATCAACTGCGACGAGGTATAGGCGAAATTCTGCTGGGCCAGGGACGGCGCGCGAAAGCCGTTGGAAATGCTGCCGCGCAACGCCACTTGCGGAGTGAAGTCGTAACGGGCCGACAGCGAACCGCTGAGGTTGGAACCAAAATCACTGTAGTCCTCATGGCGTACCGCAGCCGAGGCGCTGAGTTTTTCGGTGAAGTTGGTTTCCAGGTCCAGATATTGCGCCCAGTTATGCCGGGTGCTGGTGCCCGCATCCGCATCGCGGAAGCCGCCGAGGCCCGAGCTGCCGGTCTGGTAGTAGGACGCGGGCTCCCCTGCTTCGATTTGATAGCCCTGATGCAGGTATTCACCGCCAAACGCCACGGAAACCGGGTATGGCAGGAACCCCAGGTCAAACTCACGGGACAGGTCCAGGCTGACTTGCTTCTGATCGTTGCTCAAGGTGCCATTGTTGAATTTGCGCGGCGTGCTCAGGCCCAGGGACGTATTGATGGTTTCAGTGCCCAGTTCGTACTGGTTCTTGCCGTAGTTGGCCGACAAATCGTAATGCCAGTCGTAAGCCAGCAGACCGCGCAAGCCGACCACCAGGGAGGTGTCTTCCAGGTTGCCCTTGATCAGCGGCAAGTAACCGTTGGGGTTGAGCGCCGCAATGTTGTTGGACGCATTGCTCGCTCGATAGAACGCCGCCGTTTCGCCGCGTCGCTTGCTGTAGCCGCCGAAGGTGTAGAACTCTGCCGCATCGCTGAAGGCATATTCGGAGTTGAACTGGAACTTGCCTTCATTGGTAGCCGGCTCGCCCTGACGGAACACACGCTGGCCGTAGGTGGTGGAGCCGATGCTGCCGGGGCGGTAATCATTGCCGGCGCGGTTGGTGTAATCGTTATCGGCGCCTTCGGCCGAAAGGTTGATAAAGCCGTTGTCACCCAATGCCAGGCCGGTGTTGCCACTGACAGTGCGCTGTATTCCGTCGCCCTTCTTGTATTCACCGAACTTGGTGGAGATCGAGCCGCCATGGTCGGCATGCTTGAGGATCACGTTGATCACTCCGGCGATCGCATCGGAGCCGTAACGTGCAGAGGCGCCATCACGCAGCACTTCGATGTGGTCGACTGCCGAGAGCGGGATCGCGTTCAAGTCTGCCGGTGCAGAACCACGGCCCACCGCTCCGCCGAGATTGACGAAGGCACTGGTGTGACGGCGCTTGCCGTTGACCAGCACCAACACCTGGTCCGGCGATAGGCCGCGCAACTGCGCCGGGCGCACCAGTTCGGCGCCATCGACCAGGCTTGGCCGGGGAAAGTTGATCGATGGAATCAGGCGCGCCAACACCGCGCCCAACTCGTCGGAGCCGGTGCTGCGCAGGGTTTCGCCGGAGATCACGTCGATAGGCGACAACGAAGCGCTGGCAGTGCGCTCCTGGGCGCGGGTACCGGTGACGATCACGGTGTCCAGCCTGGGCGCTTCGGCGGCAGGCGTTTCGTCTGCCAGGACGGGATTGAACCCCACAGCGGTCAGCAAATTGGCCGACAAAATCGCTGAGTACAGCGCGTGTTTCTTGTAACTCCCCATACCGCTCCCCTTGAATCAGGAATCAGAACTTCACTGCTCTGAATTCGTACGATCGGTCCGGCTGGCGGGCGGTGGCGGTCAGTGTGTTGGTGTCTGAAGAAGATCGGTAGTCCGTTGAGATATAGCTTAATGATATTTATGAAACAAATTAAATACCTTTAAAGAATAAGAGAAAGCATAAGCAAGCAGACCCCTCCGTCAGGATTGAGGACAACAATCCCGCTACTTTCAGCCCCGGTTCAGCCTGGGGATACGCCAAACCGTCAAAATGGCGCGTACAGAACGACCCACTTAGCCGCCCTTCAAACCGACTATCGAGGTCGCACCCCATGAAAACATTTCGATTGCCTGGCCTGTTATTTCTCGCCCAAGCCACCACGGCGTTGGCTGGCGAAACATTGGCTGCCGAGGACGACAAAGGCTTCTGGTACGCCCAGACCAGCGTCTACACCCGACACTTCGCGCCGGACCCGGAGCACAACAATAACCAGGACCTGATCGGCCTGGAGCGCAACGAAGCCTCAGGTTTTGTGTATGGCGGGGCGACCTTTCGCAACTCGTTCCGCCAGCGTTCGTACTACGCCTATGCGGGCAAGCGCTACGACATGGCCGAGTACCCGGTGTACCTGAAGGTCACAGGCGGGGCGATCCAGGGTTATTGCGGCAAGTACCGCGACAAGATCCCGCTGAACCGTTACGGCGTGGCGCCCGTGATCATTCCATCCATAGGCACGCATTACGGGCCGGTGGCGGCGGAATTGGTGTTGCTGGGGTTCAATGCGGCGATGGTGACGGCGGGGTTGCGGTTCTGAGCGGGCAAGCCCACTCCCACCATTTGATCGGCGTTTAACCCTGATGTTTTTGCTCTGCTCAGGGCCGAGGGGCGTAGGCGAATACGTCGGCGCGCATCTGGTGCGCATCCATCCCGGCGTCGACCAACGCATCCAGCGTGCCGTAGATCATCGCTGGTGAGCCACTGGCGTACACGTGCACGGCCGTCAGGTCGGCAATGTCTTCGCACACGGCTTCATGCAGCAAGCCGCAACGCCCTTCCCAACCGCACAGGTCGCTCACGACCTTGTGCAGAAACAGGTTGGGCAGTTGCTGCCACTGCTCCCAATGCTCGATCTCGTAGAAATCTTCCGGACGACGCACGCCCCAATACAGGTGCACAGGGTGCTTGAAACCGGAAGCCCGGCAATGCTCGATCAGGCTGTGCATCTGCGCCATGCCGGTGCCGGCGGCAATTAGCACCAACGGCCCGTCCGGTAACTCGGCCAGGTGGGTGTCGCCGAACGGCAATTCAATACGCGCCATCTGATTGCGCTGGAGCTGGTCCAGCAGGTTACGTGCGCTGTCTTCGCGGGCCAGCACGTGCAATTCCAGCTCGCGCCCGGAGTGAGGCGCCGACGCCAGGGAAAACGCCGACTTCTCGCCGCTTTCACGCTCGATCATCAGGTATTGCCCGGCGTGGTAGCGCACCGCCTTGCCCGCCGGGGCTCGCAGGCGCACGCGCCACACATCGCCGCCGACCTCCACGCATTCGCTCAATTGGCACGACAACTTGCGCAATGGCAACTCTCCCGGCGCCAGCACGCCATCCCACAACACAATGCAATCTTCCAACGGCTCGGCGATGCAGGTAAAGAACTCACCGTGGTCACGTACTTCGCCAGCCTGCTGCACCCGGCCTTCCACCAGCAGCGCCGCACACACGTGGCATACGCCGTTGCGACAGGCCTGCGGGCACTCGTAGCCAAGGCGACGTGCGCCGTCGAGGATTCGCTCGCCAGGGTCCAGCTCCAGTACCGCGCCGGAAGGTTGCAGGGTTACGCGCATCAATCTATTCCCAATTCTTTCCAGATTGCATCGACGCGAGCCGTCACTGCGTCATCCTTGACGATTACCCGGCCCCACTCGCGGGTGGTTTCACCCGGCCACTTGTGAGTGGCATCCAGACCCATTTTCGATCCAAGTCCCGACACCGGAGAGGCGAAATCAAGGTAATCGATCGGTGTGTTATCGATCATTACCGTGTCGCGCTTGGGGTCCATGCGCGTGGTAATGGCCCAGATCACATCGTTCCAATCGCGTGCGTTGATGTCGTCGTCAGTGACGATAACGAACTTGGTGTACATGAATTGTCGCAAAAACGACCACACGCCCAGCATTACCCGCTTGGCATGGCCTGGATACGACTTCTTCATGGTCACGATGGCCATGCGGTACGAGCAGCCTTCCGGCGGCAGGTAGAAGTCAGTGATTTCCGGGAACTGCTTTTGCAGGATCGGCACGAACACTTCGTTCAGCGCCACGCCGAGAATGGCCGGCTCGTCCGGTGGACGGCCAGTGTAAGTGCTGTGGTAGATCGGTTTGATCCGATGGGTGATGCGCTCGACGGTGAACACCGGAAAGCTGTCGACTTCGTTGTAATAGCCGGTATGGTCGCCGTAAGGCCCTTCATCGGCCATTTCACCGGGGTGAATCACGCCTTCGAGGATGATTTCGGCGGTGGCCGGCACTTGCAGGTCGTTACCGCGGCATTTCACCAGTTCGGTGCGGTTGCCGCGCAGCAGGCCAGCAAAGGCGTATTCGGACAGGCTGTCCGGCACCGGCGTCACGGCGCCCAGGATGGTAGCCGGGTCGGCGCCCAGCGCCACGGAGACCGGGAACGGCTGGCCGGGGTGCTTTTCGCACCACTCCCGGAAGTCCAGGGCGCCGCCACGGTGGCTCAGCCAGCGCATGATCACCTTATTGCGGCCGATCACTTGCTGACGGTAGATGCCGAGGTTCTGGCGGTCCTTGTTCGGCCCTTTAGTGACGGTCAGGCCCCAGGTGATCAGCGGGCCGACGTCGCCGGGCCAGCAGGTCTGCACCGGGAGCATGGCCAGGTCGACGTCATCGCCTTCGATGACCACTTCCTGACACACCGCGTCCTTGACCACCTTGGGTGCCATGGCAATGATCTTGCGAAAGATCGGCAGCTTCGACCACGCGTCTTTCAAGCCCTTGGGCGGCTCGGGCTCCTTGAGGAATGCCAGCAGCTTGCCGATCTCGCGCAGCTCGCTGACCGACTCGGCGCCCATGCCAAAGGCGACGCGCTCGGGAGTACCGAACAAGTTGCCAAGCACCGGGATGTCATAGCCGGTCGGGTTCTCGAACAGCAGCGCCGGGCCCTTGTTGCGCAGGGTGCGGTCGCAAATCTCAGTCATTTCCAGTACCGGCGAAATCGGCATCTGGATACGTTTCAACTCTCCGCGCTGCTCAAGTTGCTGCACGAAATCCCGAAGATCCTTGAATTTCATTAACCATGCCACCCGTAAAATAGGCGTACATCCTACCTGCTCCAGAGACAGCTGGCAGCTTAATTGGCCGTCAATCCCCGTGATTGCAGCGAACTGAACAACGGTTCCAGGAAGGCCTCGATGTGCCGCGCACCCACGTCGGAAAGGTGGTTATCGTCGGTGTACAGCGCCCGACCGTTGAGTTCCACCCGGCACAAGCCGTCGGTACCGCACAGCAAGGGCGCTGGATCCAGCACCCTGACACCGCTGTCGGCAGCCGCCAGCTCGTCGAACAACTGGGTGATAAAGGCCTGGCGCTTCACATGCTCGGCCACGGCGAGCCCTTCACCGTCCACCGGTCGATTCATCATCGCCAGGCGACTGAGGCGGTAAGGCACGATGATTTCCTGCAGCGGCACTTCCTTGACCAACCAGACCTTATGCCCGGCAGCGCGCAGTGCCTGAATGCGCTTGCGCAGGCCCTGGGCAAAGCGCTGCTCGGCGACAGCGCGCACATACTGGCCGGTGCCCGGGTCCTTGAGCGCATGCTCCTTGTCACCGGACATTTGCCCGTAGACATAGAGGCTCCAGCGCGCCGCCAGCACCACATCGCTAAACTTTTTCTCGGCCATCGCCTTCTCGACGCGACGGTTGAAATGCGCACAGCGGGTAATGTTTTCCAGGCCATCCAACGGAATACAGCCCGCGAAACTGGCTTCGACCAGGCTGATATCGTGGCGATCAGCGCCTTCCTTGAGTGCGGGAATCAATGCAGTGGCATGGCTATCGCCCCATACCAGCGCAGAGACGGACTGGGTTTGCGGGCCGAAATGGCAGAACAACCGCTCATCGGGCGTGTCTTTGTCAGCCATGCACGCCAGCAGCTCCGGGCTCCACTTCTTCGCCTGGGCGAAACGCAACGCCTGTTCGGACAAACGCGAAGGCACCCCGTCGAATTCGCGTATCGCCAGGCCCGTAAAGCCCAGGCCAAGAATGCCGACCAGGGCTGCCGCCAGAATCGTCTTGCGTGTAGCCAGCAAGCGTTTTTCCCGGAATGGCGTTTCCACGAAACGCCAAGACAAGTAGCCGAGCACCAGCGACAGCAGCATCAGCCCGGCCAGTTCCAGCGCGCTCAAGCCATCCACTGCAGCATAGTTGGCGTAGACGAACACCGGCCAGTGCCAGAGGTACCAGGAATAGGAAATCAGCCCGATGCCGACCATTACTCGCGTGCTCAACAGGCGCGCGACCCAGGTGTGTTGCTGGCCGTTGGCCCAGATCAAGCCGACGACGCCCAGCACAGGCAACAGCGCGGTTGCGCCGGGGAAAGGCGTTTTCGCGTCGTAGCCCAATACGGCGATCAGAATCAGCCCCAGGGAAGCCAGGCTGACCCCTTGCGCCAGGGCAGGCGAGGCGCGCCACTCATATTTGGGCAGCACCGCCAGCATCGCGCCGGCCAGCAATTCCCAGGCCCGCAGGTGAAACAAGAAGAAGGCTTTCTGCGGCTCATGCTGAACCGCCCAGACGCTCATGCCAAACGAACCCAGCAGCACCACGAACAGCGCCAGACGCCAGTGTTTCAGGCGACTCGAAAGCAACGTTAGCAGCAGGGGGAAAACGATGTAGAACTGTTCTTCTACCGCCAGTGACCAGGTATGCAGCAGGGGCTTGATGTCAGAGGATGCATCGAAGTAGCCATGCTGGCGCGAGAACAAGAGATTGGAGGTAAAGGTCACCTGATAGTGCGCAGACCGCCCCAACTCCTCGTAGTCCTTGGGCGCCAACAGAAACCAACCCACCGCCAGTGTCGCCGCAATCATTACAAATAGCGCCGGCAGAATACGCCGTGCGCGCCGAGCCCAGAAGTCGATGAAACTGAAGCGCCCGGCCTGACGCTCGCGCCAGATAATGGAAGTGATCAGAAAGCCGGAAATGACGAAGAACACATCAACGCCAACGAAACCGCCGGTGATGCCAGGAACGCCGAAGTGAAACAACACGACTGCAAGGACAGCAATGGCACGCAGGCCATCGATGTCTCTGCGGTAAGCAAGAGTGGTCATAAGAATTTGTGGTCAGTCTGTGACGAAAGAAGTGAGCGTAGTCGCGCGTACAATTTTTGTTACTTAACGGACACTTATGCCACAAAACACGATGAATCTCGACGCAAAAAAAATGGCGCCCCGTTAGGGCGCCATTTTTCGGACCTGAAACGCTGTATTACTTGCGCTTCATCGACAGGAAGAACTCGTCGTTGGTCTTGGTGGTTTTCAGCTTGTCGATCAGGAACTCGATGGCGGCAACTTCATCCATCGGGTGCAGCAGCTTGCGCAGGATCCACATGCGCTGCAGTTCGTCGTCGGCAGTCAGCAACTCTTCACGGCGGGTGCCGGAACGGTTGATGTTGATGGCCGGGAACACACGTTTTTCAGCAATACGACGGTCCAGAGGCAGCTCCATGTTGCCGGTACCCTTGAACTCCTCGTAGATCACTTCGTCCATCTTCGAGCCGGTTTCAACCAGCGCGGTGGCGATAATGGTCAGCGAGCCGCCTTCTTCGATGTTGCGCGCGGCGCCGAAGAAACGCTTGGGTTTCTCCAGGGCGTGGGCGTCGACACCACCGGTCAGCACCTTGCCGGAGCTCGGGATCACGGTGTTGTAGGCACGCGCCAGACGGGTGATGGAGTCGAGCAGGATCACCACGTCTTTCTTGTGCTCGACCAGGCGCTTGGCCTTCTCGATCACCATTTCCGCAACCTGCACGTGGCGGGTCGGCGGCTCATCGAACGTCGAGGCAACCACTTCGCCACGCACGGTGCGCTGCATTTCGGTCACTTCTTCCGGACGCTCATCGATCAACAGCACGATCAGGTGAACTTCAGGATTGTTACGCGCGATGTTCGCTGCAATGTTCTGCAGCATGATCGTCTTGCCGGCTTTCGGCGGCGCGACGATCAGGCCGCGCTGGCCTTTACCGATCGGGGCGCACAGGTCGATCACACGACCGGTCAAGTCTTCGGTGGAACCGTTGCCGGCTTCCATCTTCATGCGCACGGTCGGGAACAGCGGTGTCAGGTTCTCGAAGAGAATCTTGTTTTTCGCGTTCTCTGGACGATCGAAGTTGATCGTGTCGACCTTGAGCAGAGCGAAGTAACGCTCGCCTTCCTTTGGAGGGCGGATCTTGCCCACGATGGTGTCGCCGGTGCGCAAGTTGAAGCGACGGATCTGGCTCGGCGAGACGTAGATATCGTCTGGGCCGGCAAGATAGGAAGCGTCTGCGGAGCGGAGGAAGCCGAAGCCGTCCTGGAGAATCTCCAGCACGCCATCACCGGAGATTTCCTCGCCGCTTTTCGCGTGCTTCTTGAGCAGGGAGAAAATCACGTCCTGCTTGCGCGAACGGGCCATATTTTCTATGCCCATTTCTTCGGCCAGTTGGAGCAGGTCGGTAATCGGCTTTTGCTTGAGTTCAGTCAGATTCATATAGGAATGACGTAATCATTTATGGAGGGGGGAAATTAAGCTTTTGGCTTAATGAGGCCGCGCCGCAGAGAAGGCGACAGGATCGCGTACTAATCGAAAAGGAGTGCGTCGGCGACGGCTTGCAGGGGGCAGTGGAGAAACCAGTGCGGGGCCGAATGTACCACCTGAATTTCGGAGCGTCTAGCCCTGTTTTACGAAAAAGCCCCGAGATTTTCGGGGCTTTTTTGACGACGCTTAGATGTTGGCGTCGAGGAAAGCTTGCAGCTGGGACTTCGACAGCGCGCCCACTTTAGTGGCCTCAACGTTACCATTCTTGAACAGCATCAACGTTGGGATACCACGCACGCCGTGCTTGGCCGGGGTTTCCTGATTGTCGTCGATGTTCAGCTTGGCAATGGTCAACTTGCCTTCGTAAGTGGTTGCAATGTCGTCCAGGACCGGAGCGATCATTTTGCAAGGGCCGCACCATTCAGCCCAGTAGTCAACCAGCACCGGGCCAGCAGCCTTGAGTACTTCGGCCTCAAAGGTCGCGTCGGTGACGTGCTTGATAAGATCGTTGCTCATGGATGTCTCCGGATTGTAAGCAAAAAAAACGTTGCCCATCATAGCCGCCCTTCCCCCGTTCAGGAAGCCGCCTCTGATTGAGTCTTGCTATGGTGACGCATGACTTTGGATATCACCGGCTCACGGCGAAACGGGTGTGACGAAGGCTATCCCTGTGCGCAATGCCGCATTACGTACATGTTCCTGCATGGTTTTCTGCGCTGGCGCACTGGTGCGCCGGGCCAGGGCGCGCAGGATCTTGCGATGTTCCTGCCAGGTCTCCATGGCGCGTTCCGGCCGGATGAACGGTAGTTTCTGGCTTTCCAGGAATACGTCGGCGCTGGCACTCAGAATGCTCACCATTGCCTGGTTGCCGCTGGCCAGCAGGATGCGCTGGTGGAACTCGAAGTCCAGCCGGGCGGCGGCTTCAAAGTCACCGGCTTTGAGCACCTTGCGCATCGCCTCGACATTGTCTTGCAGGCTGTCGAGCTCGTCGGTGGTCAATGTGACCGCCGCCAAACCTGCAGCGAAGCCTTCAAGGGCGTAACGCAACTGGAAGATGTCCAGCGGCGTGGCCTGCGCCGCGAACGGCCAGGCCAGTTCGGACGGCGGCTGTGGCGCCTGCACGAACACGCCCTTGCCCGGTTGCACACTGACCACGCCCAAGGCACTCAAGGACGATAACGCCTCACGCAACGACGCCCGGCTCACGCCTAAACGCACCGCCAAATCGCGTTGAGAGGGCAAGGCATCGCCCGGCCCGAAGCCTTGCTCCCTGATCAGTTTGCGGATGGCCTGCAGGGCCGCCTCCGGTACCGCTTGGGCGATGGAATTCATAGAAAACTCAAGGTTCCAGTCAACTGAGCGGCTAGTTGTAAAGCTATTCGCGTCTGTCGGCAAGCCACGCCCCAAAGGGGCTCGCGAGGTTTTTGCAGCGCTCGAAAAGGGTGCGAAAAGCTCAATGACTGTTCAGACCAGTAAGACCATGCCATCTCAACGGATACGTGCCTTTCAGGGATTTCCAAGAGGGCTGGCATGGGCTGTGCACTGAGCAAACTCAGAAAATTCCTTCGCCCTTCTCGGAGAGTTGCCATGACCAAGCGCTACAGCGCCCTGCTCACTGCCCTGTTTGCCAGCCTTATGCTGAGCCAGGCACCCGCCCAGGCCAACGGTCTGGACGATATCGTTGCCCGTGGCACCCTCAAGGTCGCCGTGCCTCAGGACTTCCCGCCGTTCGGTTCGGTGGGCCCGGACATGCAACCCCGCGGCCTGGACATCGACACCGCCAGGCTGCTGGCCGACCAGCTCAAGGTCAAGCTGGAGCTGACCCCGGTCAACAGCACCAACCGCATCCCGTTCCTCACCACCGGCAAGGTCGACCTGGTGATCTCCAGCTTGGGCAAGAACCCCGAGCGCGAAAAGGTCATCGACTTCTCCAAGGCCTACGCACCGTTCTACCTCGCCGTGTTCGGCCCGCCTGACGCGCCGATCAGCACCACCGATGACCTCAAGGGCAAGACCATCAGCGTGACCCGCGGCGCCATCGAGGACATCGAGCTGACGGCTGTTGCGCCCAAAGAGGCGACCATCAAGCGCTTTGAAGACAACAACTCGACGATCGCCGCCTACCTGGCCGGCCAGGTCGACCTGATCGCCAGCGGCAACGTGGTGATGGTGGCGATCAGCGAGCGCAACCCGAAACGCGTACCGGCGCTGAAAGTGAAGCTCAAGGACTCACCGGTCTACGTGGGTGTGAACAAGAACGAGCCGGCATTGCTGGAAAAGGTCAACCAGATACTGGTCGCGGCAAAGGCCGATGGCAGCCTGGAAAAGAACGCCATGCAGTGGCTCAAAGAGCCGCTACCGGCTGATCTGTGACGCGACGGAGCTAACCGATGGCGTATCAATTCGACTTTGTACCGGTATTGGCCAACACCGACCTGTTGTTACGCGGAGCCCTGTTTACACTTGAGCTGACGGCTATCGGCGCGATCCTGGGGGTGGCGCTGGGCACCGTCGGTGCGGTCGTGCGGGCGTGGAAGATCCAGCCGTTTGCGTGGTGCTTCGGCGTGTATGTCGAGTTGATCCGCAACACGCCATTTCTGGTGCAGCTCTTCTTCATCTTCTTCGGCCTGCCGTCCCTGGGTGTGAAGATCACCGAGTGGCAAGCCGCCGTGCTGGCGATGGTGATCAACCTGGGCGCGTACTCCACGGAGATCATCCGTGCTGGCATCCAGGCCATACCGCGCGGGCAACTGGAGGCTGCGGCGGCCTTGGCAATGACGCGTTTCGAAGCGTTTCGCCACGTAATCCTGCTGCCGGCGCTGGGTAAGGTGTGGCCGGCCCTGAGCAGTCAGATCATCATCGTGATGCTCGGCTCGGCCGTCTGCTCGCAGATCGCTACCGAAGAGCTGAGCTTTGCCGCCAACTTCATTCAGTCACGCAATTTCCGCGCCTTCGAAACCTATGCCCTGACCACCCTGGTGTACCTGTGCATGGCGTTGATGATTCGCCAGTTACTTAACTGGATCGGTCGCCGCTATGTGATGAGGAACAGCCGATGAGTGATTTTTCGTTCTGGGACATCGTGCGCAACCTGCTCACCGGACTGCAATGGACGCTGTTGCTGTCGCTGGTAGCGTTTGTCGGCGGCGGTGTAATCGGCCTGGTGGTGATGGCGATGCGCATCAGCCACAAGGCATTCCCGCGCAACGTTGCCCGCACCTATATCGAACTGTTCCAGGGCACACCGCTGCTGATGCAACTGTTCCTGGTGTTTTTCGGCATTGCGTTGCTCGGGGCGGATATTTCGCCCTGGATGGCGGCAGCCATTGCCCTGACCCTGTTTACCAGCGCCTACCTGGCCGAGATCTGGCGCGGCTGCGTTGATTCCATTGCCCATGGGCAGTGGGAGGCCTCAGCCAGCCTGGCGCTCAATCCCCTTGAACAACTGCGCTACGTGATACTGCCCCAAGCGCTGCGCATCGCCGTGGCGCCGACCGTGGGGTTTTCGGTGCAGGTGGTCAAAGGCACCGCCGTAACCTCGATCATCGGCTTTACCGAATTGACCAAGACCGGCGGCATGCTCGCCAACGCCACCTTCGAACCCTTCATGGTCTACGGCCTGGTGGCCCTCGGCTACTTCCTGCTCTGCTACCCCTTGTCCCTCAGTGCGCGCTACCTGGAAAGGAGACTGCATGCCTCTGCTTAGAATTTCCGCCCTGCATAAATATTACGGCGATCACCACGTGCTCAAGGGCATCGACCTGACCGTTGAAGAAGGCCAGGTGGTGGCGATCATCGGCCGCAGTGGCTCGGGTAAATCCACCTTGCTGCGCACTCTCAATGGCCTGGAGTCCATCAACGACGGCGTGATCGAAGTCGATGGCGAATACCTCGACGCCGCCCGCGCCGACCTGCGCAGCCTGCGGCAGAAGGTCGGTATGGTGTTCCAGCAGTTCAACCTGTTCCCGCACCTCACCGTTGGCGAGAACGTCATGCTCGCCCCGCAAGTGGTACAGAAGGTGCCCAAGGCCAAGGCAGCGCAATTGGCCAGGCAGATGCTGGAGCGGGTCGGCCTGGGGGAAAAATTCGACGCTTTCCCGGATCGGCTTTCCGGTGGGCAGCAGCAGCGCGTCGCCATTGCCCGCGCCCTGGCCATGTCACCCAAGGTACTTTTGTGCGACGAGATCACCTCGGCCCTGGACCCGGAACTGGTCAACGAAGTACTCAGCGTGGTACGCCAACTGGCCAAAGATGGCATGACCCTGATCATGGTGACCCACGAAATGCGCTTCGCCCGCGAAGTGGGTGACAAGCTGGTGTTCATGCACCAAGGCAAGGTGCATGAAGTGGGCGACCCCAAGGTCGTGTTTGCCAACCCGCAGACGCCCGAGCTCGCCAACTTCATCGGCTCTGTGGAACAGCCGGGCTGACCAGTTCAAAGCTACCCAGCCCCTCCAACAACGTCTGGCTCCGGACCTGCAGGGCGTCGGCGGGCAGGTCGACGTCGATGTCGACCTGGGCCGTCAGGCGCTGGCCTGCCACCGGCATCCCGGCGGCGCGTGCCGTCAGGATCTGGCCCGGCAGTAACTGCCCACCCGCACCACTGCCGAGCGGGTCCCAGTCGACGGCGCGCCCATCCACCTGTGCATGCTTGAGGCTAAACCGCATCCGCCCCTGCTGGCCAAAACGGAACGCTTGCCCATCGGCGGCACCGACAAACCGCAACGCCATCGCCGTTGGCTCGACGCACAACACGTTAAGCTGCAGCGTGCGCGTGGCGAGCGTCACCGTAGCGCTTTCGACCAGCGCCTCCCTGCGAATGACGCCGTAGTCGATACGCGGTTGGCTCAAGGACAAGCGGCAGTTTTCGGCTTGTGCCCCCTGAGCCGACAACACCGTAAAGAACAGCGCATAGCCGATGCTTCCGAGCTTACCGGCCATGGCACACCGCCGACGTTGTTTCGTAGAACTTGTCATCATCAGGCTGGCCCCCAGGTGAAATGCTCAGCAGGCAACTGGCAGAGTCCGGTAATGAAACCTTCAGATCCTGGATGTCGCTTACGTCGTTCAGAAAGATCATGCCCTCGCCCACTACGCTGGTCAGAAAACGACCTCCCTTGCCGAACACTGCTGCCCCCTGGGGCAGCGGCCGGCCTTGATCGTCGCTGGCGTTGACCAGCATACGACGCACGTTCACCACATCGAATGCCACGGTGTTGACGGAACCGCGACCTGCGGCGAGCACCCGGGTGCCGTTCTTCAAATCAACACGTCTTGGCAGGGTCTGGGTTTGTACTTCGATATGGCTGTTGGTGTAGGCAGGCAAGCTTGGCAGCACGGCTTGCCCGGTGAAATCGGTCCACACCGGGCCTTGTGGGGTATCGATTTTTGCAGAACCAATATCGCCCACCGAGGCGATCCCAAACGTGTCCTGCACCGCGTAAGGCGAGAAGGTAATCCCACCTTCATGAGCAACCACGCCACCTTGCAATTGCCCGGTATAACTGGTGCTCAACGGGTCGCGACTGACACCCAGACCGACTCGGGTGTAACGCGGCGTGAGGTCTACCTGGCCGCGCATCGTTTGCTCCCTGGCACTGAGGTCGCGCTCGATACCCACTTCATAATTCACATACTCATTGACCCGCTCAGTGAGCGCAGTACCGGCACGGGATTGCTCCCCACGGCGGCTGATATAGCTGTTCACACGACGATCACCGCCCAGGGGTACGCTGACCTGCAACCGCAGGGAAAGGTCATCGTCGACCACGGTGTCATGGCGGTTTCTATCCCGCCTGGCGTCTCGGCGTGACTGAGTGCTGCCTACCTGCGAGTCGGCAATCAACGCAACATCGGCATAGCGCAACGATTTGCTCCATGAGGCGAATACGTGTTCGCTCGACTGCCCGTCAAATTGAGCGCTACGGGTATAGCCCAGGGAAAACGCACCCAGGGTAGGGTCGGCCCATGTCATGCCCGCCGTGTATTGATTTTTGAAACGCGACTCCAGCACGTCGGCCGTGGTCGGGCGGCCGGCCTCAGTCACTTCGCGATAGCCCCGGGTCTGGCTGGTTGCGCTGAGACTGAGATCGATGTTGGCGGATACCGGGCTGCTCAAGGACACGCTGCTGCGCGACCCGGACACCGCATTACGGCTGTCGCGGGATAGGTTATGGCGCGCGCCTACCGAAACGCGCTGGAAGAACACGCTGCTCAACGTGCCACCTGCCGACCAGTATTCGTCGGTACTCAGCAAGCCGAAACCGCCCGAGGAGTCGCGCCCCAGCCCCCAGGTCCCGCTGCCCATGGCGACGATGGGCGACGGCCCTTCGCCGTGCGCCTCCTCACGTAACTTGCCAAGGGAGAAATAATAACCAGGCGCCGCAGGCGCGGCTCCGGCGAACGAAGCCGCCGGCACCACGAAGCTGCGTCGGGCTCCGCGCACATCGATCACACTGACCTCAAGGTCGCTCGTGCCATTGAGCAATGGCAAACCGGTCAGCCGGAACGGCCCTTCGGGCACGAGCGTGCTGTGAATCAACACACCGGACTGACGCACGTCGATTCGCGACTGGCTCTGGGCCAGGCCTTCTACCACGGCACTGTTGCTGCCCGCTGGCACGCGCGACTGGCCATCGGGGGAAAACTGCACACCCGACAGCTGGATGCCGCCAAACAGCGGGTTGTTGCTGGAAAGCTGACCGGCCTGGAAAGTCGACCGCAATGCGGCGACATCCCGCTGCGCATAGGCATACAGGTGCTCGTTGTGCGTCACGCCGTTATCGGAGACATGGACCTGACGACTGCGGACAATCCAATCGCCCAGGTTGAAACCCGCTTCGGTGTAGGCCGAGACGAACCGGTTGTTCCCACTGCGCGAATGGCTGTCGAAACCCTGTATGTCATAGTTGAACAAACCCGCCGCGCCGCCCCGGGCAAACTCCCCGGCCTCCCACTGCGGTTCGCGCAATGACGAAGTTGGCACTACCAGCGCAACCTCGTCGTTGCCAGGGCGCAGCCGCACCATCGTCGTGGGGAACGCTCCCAGAAAGTCATGGCATGCCTGGTCGGCAGTGGCGCCTTTGCGGACGGTGCCAGCGGGTTTTACCAAACCGGCTTTTTCCAGCAATGCCGGGGTAAAACACAATTGCCCATTGGCATCGAACTGCGCGTCCACCAACCCGAGCGGGTTACCGTTGACTTTCAACCCCACCACCTGGGTGCCTTCACGAAAGCGCGCCGCCGTGCGGAAGTAGTCCGAGACCTTCGGGTCAATGCCGTGGGTGGTCAGTGCCGCGAGGTCAAAGCCCTCGCCCAGTTCCAAGGCAGGGACAACGCCGGGCAAGCTCCACAGTGTCGCGACCCCCATGAGCAACGTAGGTCGACGGGGCCATAAAAAAGCCCCGGTTCGGTGACTCGACAGGTTTGTCATGGGTCGATCAACCCCCGTCGGCATTGATCGGGGCCCGGTAGTTATCTACCGAAAAGCCGTAGATCGTGGCAGGCTGAATTTCGACGCCCGTCAGTCCCTCCAAGGGTCCCTCAACCTTCACCGCCAGCGCTTCGCCCGGCAAAATGTAGGTGCGCGGCAGCGTAGCGGCGGTTCCCTGTGGCAGTAACCGAACCTGTGGGGCCATGCGCACCACATACGCGCTGTCGTTGTGCACCGCCAAACGTGGCCCTGTGCGTCGCCATTTCAACAGCGCCCAAGGCGTGTGATGAACAGGCAGGCCTTGGGGATGCAGGATCAGCGGCAAATTCTGCCGCAAAGTGATACCAATGGTCGCACCGCCTGCAGCTCGCGCCTGGGGGATGCCTTCGAAGGATACGCGTTTGAGCCGCTGAGTCTTCAGCGGTGCCTTAGAGGTGCTGATGAAACGCACCAGTTGCGTTTCGCCGCCTTCCACTCGCGCAATGGGCGGCGTCACGATCACGAGCGGTTCCACGTCTTCCGGTACATTCTCTATTACCGAATGCAACAGTGCAGGCGCCGCGTCGGTGTTCTTGATGTTAATCGTCGCTTCACCTTGTTCTTCGTTCAGTACAATAACCGTAGTTTCCGGCAACATACCGTCCGCCGCCGCAACACCGGCAAAACACAGAAGCCACATTGCACATGACAAACACATATTTTTTCTGAATAGACGACTAAGCACTCTGTGCTCTCCACAACCTTGAAGTTGACTATGAATAGACGGGCACGGCTATAAAACAGCCGACCAGAAATACAAACCTCCTGATCGGCTGTTGCTATGTCGTTTAGATGTAACTCAGTTCAAGTGTTGCACGCCCATCAAGGATAATGTCGCGACTGAGGTCCAGGTCCAGGCCTTTGTTGATAACCGCGCGCACAGCGATCGTACCGGTCAACTGAGTGATCGAGACGGGTGTAACACTCGCGCCACTGCGCCAGGAATATTGATTAGGCGATTTTGCGACTTTGCCATCACTGTTCTGCCAGGCGCCATTGCTGATTCGCATAATTGGCGACAATGCTGTGGTCGATGAGCGCAGGTCCTTGAGGGCAATGGCAAAGCCACCCGTCTTCCGGGTGCCCACAGTGCCTAACCCGTAGTTATGCGCATCGGTGTACCCACTTCCAAGGGCGTTGAGTATGTTCGGGACCGTGCTGTCGGCCTGCAGATCGAAAAATTTGAGCCCGAACTTGGCAGACGTGTTGCCACAGCGGATGCTGATAGGCGTGGTCTTTTCGGTAAGCGCGTTGAACGCCGTTTGAGACAGCTGGCCCGAAGGAATATCGCCGTAGTCGATAATGCCACCGGCGGTCATGCTGAGGTTACAGGCGGCGGGCTTGATAACCCCCCTGACAATCAGTTCGGCGCTGGTGGCAGCATATGCACCGATGTTTGCCGCCAGGCAAGCGAGACCCAAAGTCAATCCAACAATTTTTTTCATATTCGACCTGTCACTTAGAAGTTATCAGGTGCTCTCTATTTCGTCTTGGCGGCTCCATCGCCAAACGGTTATCTTCCTGGATATCTACAACGACATATAAATAACACCAAGGCACAATTGCCGGATGACAGTGTGTCGCTTTGGTGCGTCATTAAAGAACCAGACAAAACTCCAGTTAAAGTGAGAATGGTAAAAACCATTAGTCATTTAGAACCAATTCAAGAGTAGGCTAAAAGTAAATAACCGATGAAATAACCAAACGCGCTCTGTAGGACAAATCAAAAGCCGGCCTTACTAACAACAAAAGTTGAAACCCCCTACACATTAAGTCGCTACTCGTCGACCACCCTGGAATGTCACCCTACATATCTCACAACATATCCCCACAGAAAGCCTCGGGAAAATTACCGAAGCACAACGCGTTGGCTACAGCGGTCGATCGTGGCACGATGGCAAGGTTATCGACCGAGACCCCAAACCATGCCGCAATCCCAAGCCAAGAATCTGTCCCTGATCGCTGCCATCGACCTGGGCTCCAACAGCTTTCACATGGTCGTGGCCAAGGCCCAGAACGGTGAAATCCGCATCCTTGAGCGGCTCGGCGAGAAAGTGCAACTGGCTGCCGGGATCAATGACGAACGTCAGCTCAATGAAGAATCCATGCAGCGCGGGCTCGACTGCCTCAAGCGCTTTGCGCAACTGATCAACGGCATGCCCCCTGGCGCTGTACGAATAGTGGGCACCAACGCGTTGCGTGAAGCCCGCAACCGCAACGAATTCATCCATCGCGCCGAGGAAATCCTCGGGCATCCGGTGGAGGTCATTTCCGGTCGCGAGGAGGCACGCCTGATCTACCTGGGCGTTTCCCATACGCTGGCCGACACCCCCGGCAAACGCCTGGTGGCGGACATTGGCGGTGGCAGCACCGAATTCATCATCGGCCAGCGTTTCGAACCCCTGCTGCGCGAAAGCCTGCAGATGGGCTGCGTCAGCTATACCCAGCGTTATTTCAAGGACGGCAAGATCACACCGGCGCGTTATGCCCAGGCCTACACGGCGGCGCGGCTGGAGATCATGAGTATCGAACACGCCCTGCACCGCCTGAGCTGGGATGAAGCCATCGGCTCTTCCGGTACCATCCGTGCCATCGGCCTGGCGCTCAAGGCCGGTGGCCATGGCACCGGCGAGGTGAATGCCGAAGGCCTGGCGTGGCTCAAGCGCAAGCTGTTCAAGCTGGGGGACGCCGAAAAGATCGACTTCGACGGCATCAAGCCTGACCGACGCGCCATCTTCCCAGCCGGCCTGGCGATTCTCGAAGCCATCTTCGATGCCCTCGAGCTGCAACGCATGGACCACTGTGACGGCGCCCTGCGCGAAGGTGTGCTCTATGACCTGCTTGGCCGCCATCACCATGAAGATGTGCGTGAGCGCACCCTCAGCTCGTTGATGGAGCGTTACCACGTAGACGTGGAGCAAGCAGCTCGCGTGGAGCGCAAAGCCCTGCATGCCTTCGACCAGGTGGCCGCCGATTGGGACCTGCAAAACGGCGTATGGCGCGAACTGCTGGGCTGGGCCGCCAAGGTGCACGAAGTGGGCCTGGACATCGCCCACTACCATTACCACAAGCATGGCGCCTATTTGATCGAGCACTCGGACCTGGCCGGGTTCTCACGCGAAGATCAGCAGATGCTCGCGCTGCTGGTGCGCGGCCACCGCCGCAATATTCCCAAGGACAAGTTTGCCGAGTTCGGCAAAGACGGCATCAAGCTGATTCGCCTGTGCGCACTGCTGCGCTTTGCCATCCTGTTCCACCACATCCGTGGCACCCAGGAAATGCCCCAGGTGAAGCTGCGCGCCGACGGCGACAGCCTGGAAGTGATGTTCCCCAAAGGCTGGCTGGATGAAAACCAGCTGACCCAGGCGGACTTCGCCCAGGAGGCGGAGTGGCTGACACGAGTGGGGTTCAGCCTGAACGTGCGCTAATCCGGCCTACGGCAGAAAACAAATGTGGGAGGGGGCTTGCCCCCGATGCGGTATGTCAGTCACTTGATACGTTGACTGAACCACCGCCATCGGGGGCAAGCCCCCTCCCACGTTAGATCGGAGCAAACCTGGGTCAATTCACCGTCAGGATCGGGCTGCCCAGCTTCTCCAGCAACGTCGCCTGCGCGCTGCGCGGGTTCTGGTTGCCGGTCGGGGTGTTGCGCACGTACCGCCCATCCGACTGCAGGCTCCAGCTGTGGGTGTTGTCGGTCAGGTAGCTTTCCAATTCCTTCTTGACCCGCATGATCAGCTTCTTGCCTTCCACCGGGAAGCAGGTCTCCACACGCTTGTCGAGGTTGCGCTCCATCCAGTCGGCGCTGGAGAGGAACATCTGCTCTTCGCCACCGTTAAGGAAATAGAACACCCGCGTGTGCTCCAGGAAGCGGCCGATGATCGAGCGCACATGGATGTTATGCGAGACGCCGACAATGCCCGGGCGCAGGCAGCACATGCCACGTACCACCAGATCGATGCGCACCCCTGACTGACTGGCCTTGTACAGCGCGCGGATGATCTTCGGATCGGTCAGCGAGTTGAATTTGGCGATGATGTGCGCCGGCTTGCCGTCGAGGGCGAACTGGGTCTCGCGGGCAATCATGTCGAGCATGCCCTTCTTCAGCGTGAACGGCGCGTGCAGCAGCTTCTTCATCCGCAACGTCTTGCCCATGCCGATGAGCTGGCTGAACAACTTACCGACGTCTTCGCACAACGCATCATCGGACGTCAGCAGGCTGTAGTCGGTATAGAGCTTCGCGTTGCCGGCGTGATAGTTGCCGGTGCCCAAGTGGGCATAACGCACGATCTCGCCGGCTTCGCGGCGCAGGATCAACATCATCTTGGCGTGGGTCTTGAAGCCAACCACGCCGTAGATCACTACCGCACCGGCCGCTTGCAGGCGGCTGGCCAGTTGCAGGTTGGACTCCTCATCAAAGCGCGCCCGCAGCTCGATGACCGCGGTGACTTCCTTGCCGTTACGCGCAGCATCGACCAGTGCATCGACGATTTCCGAGTTGGCGCCGGAGCGATACAGCGTCTGGCGCACGGCCAGAACGTGTGGGTCCTTGGCAGCCTGGCGCAACAGGTCGACCACCGGGGTGAACGACTCGAAAGGGTGCAACAGCAGAATGTCCTGCTTGCTCACCACGCTGAAGATGTTCTCGCTGTTTTGCAGCAGTTTCGGAATTTGCGGGGTAAACGGTTTGTATTGCAGCTCCGGGTGGCTGTCCAGGCCGGTGATGCTGAACAGGCGCGTCAGGTTGACCGGGCCATTGACCTGGTAGAGCTCGGATTCGGCCAGGTTGAACTGCTTGAGCAGGTAGTCCGACAGGTGTTTCGGGCAGGTATCCGCCACTTCCAGGCGCACCGCATCGCCGTAGCGCCGCGAAAACAGCTCACCACGCAGGGCGCGGGCCAAGTCTTCGACGTCTTCTGAGTCCAGCGCCAAGTCGGCGTTACGGGTCAGGCGGAACTGGTAGCAGCCCTTGACCTTCATGCCCTGGAACAGGTCATCGGCGTGTGCATGGATCATCGAGGACAGGAATACATAGTTATCGCCAGCACCCCCTACCTCTTCGGGTACCTTGATGATCCGTGGCAACAGGCGCGGCGCCGGGATGATCGCCAGGCCAGAGTCGCGACCGAAGGCGTCGATGCCTTCGAGCTCGACGATGAAGTTGAGGCTCTTGTTCACCAGCAATGGGAACGGATGCGTGGGGTCGAGGCCGATCGGCGTGATGATCGGTGAAATCTCGTCGCGAAAGTATCGGCGCACCCAGGTCTTGATCTTGGTGGTCCAGTGACGGCGACGAATGAAGCGGACCTGATGTTTTTCCAGTTCCGGCAACAGGATATCGTTGAGGATCGCGTATTGGCGGTCCACATGGCCGTGCACCAGCTCACTGATGCGCGCCAGAGCCTGGTGCGGTTGCAGGCCATCGGCACCGGCTTGCTCACGGGCGAAGGTGATCTGCTTCTTGAGGCCGGCGACCCGGATCTCGAAGAACTCGTCCAGGTTGCTCGAGAAGATCAGCAGGAATTTCAGCCGCTCCAGCAACGGGTAGGACTCATCCAGCGCCTGCTCCAGCACGCGGATGTTGAATTGCAGTTGGGACAGCTCGCGATGGATATACAGGCTGCTGTCATCCAGGTTGGTGACCACGGCCACCGGCGCCGGGGCCGGCGCTTCGGCGGCCACCACAGGCACGGCAGGCTCCAGCTCCGGCGGGGTCTCGGCGATTTGTTCAACCACCGGATGAGCGTCTTTTACGGCAACTTCTTTAAGTCCTTCGGTATTCATCGAGTGTTCCTGTGAGGGCTATTGTTGCTCTCTAAGCAATTGGGCAGCGCGGGCGGCGAAGTAGGTCAGAATGCCATCAGCGCCGGCACGTTTAAAGGCTGTCAGGGATTCGAGGATCACCCCTTCACTCAACCAACCATTCTGGATTGCGGCCATGTGCATGGCGTATTCACCGCTGACCTGATAGACAAAGGTCGGCACCTTGAATTCCTCTTTGACCCGGTAAAGGATGTCCAGATAAGGCATCCCGGGCTTGACCATCACCATGTCGGCGCCTTCGGCCAGGTCGGCCGCCACTTCGTGCAGGGCTTCATGGCTGTTGGCCGGGTCCATCTGGTACGAAGCCTTGTTGGCCTTGCCCAGGTTCAGCGCAGAGCCCACCGCATCGCGGAATGGGCCGTAATAGGCGCTGGCGTACTTGGCCGAGTAGGCCATGATCCGCACGTTGACATGCCCGGCCAACTCAAGGGCTTCCCGAATCGCCTGGATACGACCGTCCATCATGTCCGACGGCGCCACCACCTGGGCACCTGCAGCCGCGTGGGACAAGGCCTGCTTGACCAGCGCATCGACGGTGATGTCGTTCTCGACATAGCCGGCCTGGTCGAGGATGCCATCCTGCCCGTGTGTGGTGAACGGGTCCAGGGCCACGTCGGTGATCACCCCAAGCTCGGGGAAACGCTCACGTAGGGCACGAGTGGCGCGCTGGGCGATGCCTTGCGGGTTCCAGGCTTCGGCAGCGTCGAGGGACTTGAGCTCAGTTGGCGTTACCGGGAACAGCGCCAGCGCCGGAATTCCCAGTTCAACCCAGTGGACGGCTTCTTCAAGCAGCAGATCGATGCTCAAGCGCTCCACCCCTGGCATCGATGCCACCGCTTCCCGGCGATTTTCACCGTCCAGCACGAATACCGGCAGGATCAGATCATTCGTCGTCAGCACATTTTCACGTACCAGACGGCGAGAAAAATCATCACGACGGTTACGACGCAGACGGGTGGCGGGGAATAGCCGATTGGCGGGGGTAAAGCTCACGACAGACTCCTGAGCCCGCGTTTACGGGCGAGCGGTGCAGTTATAAGCGGCCATTATGACGAAGGAATGACAGTTGTGCTTATCGACGCGACCTGTAGTCGCATTCGTCATTTATGTAGGAATTGTTCACTTCGTGACACATCTCGATACTTTCATGAATCTTCGTGAAGGCGTAGGCTGCGCGTTCATTTCGCCAGCACCCTAGACCATGCTTCAACAATTTCTGCATGACTTCGGCTACTTTGCCCTCTTCCTCGGCACGTTCTTCGAAGGCGAGACCATCCTCGTGCTCGCAGGCTTCCTGGCGTTCCGTGGCTACATGGATATCAACCTGGTGGTGGTCGTTGCCTTTTTCGGCAGCTACGCCGGTGACCAGCTTTGGTACTACATGGGGCGCAAGCACGGCCGCAAGCTGCTCGCACGCAAACCGCGCTGGCAATTGATGGGCGACAAGGCGCTGGAGCACATCCGCAAGCATCCGGATATCTGGGTACTGAGCTTTCGCTTCGTCTACGGTTTGCGCACAGTGATGCCTGTGGCGATTGGCCTCTCCGGCTACCCACCTCTGCGCTATCTGATTCTTAACGGTATCGGTGCGGCGATATGGGCGGCTGCGCTGGGGGCGGCGGCCTATCATTTCGGCGCTGTCCTGGAAGGCATGCTCGGCAGCGTCAAAAAATACGAGCTGTGGGTGCTGGGCGCCTTGCTGGTGCTGGGCTTTGGCCTATGGCTGCGACGCCGCTTCAAGAACGCCCGCATCGCCCGCGAGGCGTGTGCGGCCAAGGCTCGGCTCGCTGCCGAACCCGCCTCGATCGAAACACCTAAGACGCCAGGCGAATGAGCCGGCTTCTGCAGCAGTAAAGGCCGATCACGCTGAGCCCGCTGTAGCTCACCAGGGCCAGCCAGCCCAGGTGGCTGTCGGGCCACAGCCCGACCCACGGGGCCAGCCCTACCAAAGGCACGTTCAGCCCCAGGCGCAGGCATTCTACCTTCAGCGCCCAAGGGCGATTCTCCAGCGCGACCCCTAGTGTGAACAGCCCCAGCGCCATCATGCCCCAGCCCAGGATCAGCGCGGCCGTCGGCAGACGTTCGCCGAAATTCATCAGGTAGCTACCAAACCCCACATAAACCATGAACTGCAAAGCGACATACACCTGTTGGCGTGTATCCAGCGGCACTTCAAATTTGCGGAACTGGGCCAAGTCTGGCTTGGCCATCGGGTATCTGGCTTTCACGTCTGCGGGGCGCCAGCCCGTGCGCATGAACCAGATGCGCAGCTTGTCCCAGTGGCTTTCAGTACGGCGGGCATCGCTCCACAACTGTGCATAAAACTGCAGGTTCGCCCACAGCGGATTCCAGCTGGCCAGGGGCGTTGTCACGCCGAAGACCACTGGTTCGTTGTCGTCTTCCTCCTGGAAGGTGCCGAACAGGCGATCCCAAAAAATGAACACCCCGCCATAGTTGCGATCCATGTAGAGGGCGTTCTGTGCGTGGTGAGCGCGGTGATTGGACGGTGTGACGAAGAACCACTCGAACCAGCCGAGCTTGGGCACGTGACGGGTATGTACCCAGAATTGATACAACAGGTTGAGCGACGCCACGCTGATGAACACCACCAAAGGCACACCGAGCACGGCCAGCGGCAGGTAGAAGATCCAACTCAGCAAGAAGCCAGTGCTGGTCTGACGCAACGCGGTGGTGAGGTTGTAATCCTCGCTCTGGTGGTGCACCGAGTGCGCGGCCCACAGGATGTTGCGCTCATGCCCCAGGCGATGCAGCCAGTAGTAGCAGAAATCATAGAACACAAAGGCGAATACCCAGGTCCACACGCTCTGGGGCGACAGCTCGATCAACGCCAGATGCTTGAGGGCGAACGCATAGGTGAGCACGCCCACACCTTTGGTCAGCAACCCAGTCGTGGTAGACAGCACGCCGGTGCTGAGGCTGTTGATAGCATCGGCCACTCGATAGTTGCGTTCACCGCGCCAGCGGTCGGCCAGCAGCTCAACCACAATCAAGGCAATGAAAAACGGCACCGCGTAAGGCACGAAGTCCATGGGCTAGTCCGGTCTATTTTTGTTACATCAGATTAGGTGCAGTCACATCAGATCCCATTGGCAACAGGTTACAAATTAGTAGACATTTAACGCCATGAATCAGGAGAAATGCCCATGAGCAAAAAGATTGCAGTGATCCTTTCCGGCTGTGGCGTGTACGACGGTGCAGAAATCCATGAAAGCGTGATTACCCTGCTGCGCCTGGATCAGCGCGGCGCGCAGGTTGAGTGTTTTGCGCCAGACGTAGCGCAATTGCACGTGATCAACCATCTCACTGGCGAAGAAATGCCTGAGTCGCGCAATGTATTGGTGGAGTCAGCGCGCATCGCCCGCGGCGCGGTGAAGGCCATCAGTGAGGCCAGCGCTGCAGACTTCGATGCGTTGATTGTGCCCGGGGGGTTTGGCGCGGCGAAGAACCTGTCGAATTTCGCAGTGGAAGGCGCCGGCTGCAGCGTCAACCCGCAGGTCCTGGAATTGGCAGAAGCCTTTGCCGAAGCCGGCAAGCCCGTGGGGCTGATCTGCATTTCCCCGGCCCTGGCCGCAAAAATCTACGGCCCAGGCGTGACCTGCACCATCGGCAACGACCCCGACACCGCAGCGGCGTTAGACAAAATGGGCGCTACCCATCAGGAATGCACCGTGGAGGATATCGTCGAGGACAAGGCGCGCAAGCTGGTGAGTACACCGGCCTATATGCTGGGTAAGAACATCAGTGAAGTGGCGTCGGGGATCAACAAACTCGTGGACCGGGTGTTGGAGCTGACCCACGAGAACGACTAACGTCCTCTTTCTGTAGGAGCGAGCTTGCTCGCGAAAAACCTGAGAACGCCGTGTTCATCCCCAGTGCCCGCGTCATCGTTGACGTTCTTCGCGAGCAAGCTCGCTCCTACAAAGGCTTCATCAAACGGGTAAGCAGGCGGTCCAGCGCGTTGGCAAACGCCTGTTTGTCCTTCTCGCTGTACGGCGGCGGCCCACCACCCATCTGGCCTTGCTCGCGCAGGTCGGTGAACAGGTTGCGCACCGCCAGCCGCTCACTCATGTTCGCCGGACTGAACTCTTTGCCGCGCGGGTCGAGGGCCGTAACGCCCTTCTTGACCAGGCGGTCGGCCAAAGGCACATCGCTGCAGATCACCAACTCGCCGGGCACGGCGTGCTCCACCAGATAGTCATCCGCCGCATCGGGGCCGCTGGGCACCACGATCAGCTTCACACAGGCAAAGCCGGGCTTGATCTGGCTCTGGCCCGCCACCAGCACCACTTCAAATTGGCGCTTGAGGGCGAATTTAACCACCTGATCCTTGGCGGCCCGAGGGCAGGCGTCCGCGTCGATCCAGACCCGCATGCCTACGCCGCCACTCGCTGCTTCTCGGCCAAGCGACTGCGCCCATACAGCACCACAATCGCCAGGATCGCCACGGCCTGCGCACTCAACGAATACGCATCGGCGTGGATACCCAGCCAGTCGAAGTCAAAGAACGCCACCGGCCGCGTGCCGAAGATGCCCGCCTCTTGCAGCGCCTTGACGCCATGCCCGGCGAACACCACCGACAGCGCACACAGCAGCGCAGCGTTGATGCCGAAGAACAGCGCCAGCGGCAATTTGGCCGAGCCGCGCAGAATCACCCAGGCCAGGCCCACCAGCAGCACCAAGGCGGTGGCACCACCGGCCAGGACCGCGTTATGCCCGGCCGGGCCGGCTTGCAGCCACAGGGTTTCGTAGAACAGGATCACTTCGAACAGCTCGCGGTACACCGAGAAGAAGGCCAGCAGCGCAAAACCAAAGCGCCCGCCGCCGCCCACCAGGCTGCTCTTGATGTAGTCCTGCCAGGCTGCCGCGTGACGTCGGTCGTGCATCCACACACCGAGCCAAAGCACCATCACGCTGGCAAACAGCGCCGTGCAGCCTTCAAGCAGTTCACGCTGGGCACCGCTGACGTCAATCACGTAGGCCGCCAGCGCCCAGGTGGCCAAGCCAGCCAACAGCGCCAGACCCCAGCCGGCGTTGACGCTGCGCACCGCCGATTGCTGGCCGGTGTTACGCAGGAAAGCCAGGATCGCGGCCAGTACCAGGATCGCTTCCAGGCCTTCGCGCAGCAGGATCAGCAAGCCGGAGATGTAGCTCAACGACCAGCTCAGGCCATCGCCGCCCAGCAACCCTGCGGACTCGCTGAGCTTGCCCTTGGCCGCATCCAGGCGCTGCTGCACCTGTTCGATTGGCAGACCGTCCTGCAACGACTGCCGGTAGGCCATCAGCGCCTTCTCGGTGTCTTTGCGCACATTGGCGTCGACGTTATCCAGCGAGCTTTCCACCAGCTCGAAGCCTTCCAGATAAGCGGCTACGGACAGGTCATAGGCTTGTTCGTGGTCACCGTTACGGAACGCGGCCAGGCTTTTGTCCAGGGTGGCGGCGGTGTAGTCGAGCAACTGCGCCGGGCCACGCTTGACCTGCGGCGGTTGCGCGCGCTGGGCGCGGAAGGTCGCCGCTGCCGCCGGGCCGTCTGTGGCCAGCACTTCGTTGGGCGTTTGACGTGCCAGGTCGGCCAGGTTGAAGGTTTGTTCACTTTTGGGCGCAGCCTGCGCAGCCGTGAAACCTGCGATGTAGGTGGCGAGGTCCCAGCGCTGACGGTCATCCAACTGGTCGGCAAAGGACGGCATGTCAGTGCCTTCGACACCCAGGCCCAAAGTGTTGTAGATCGCATAGAGGCTCAGGCGATCCAGGCGCGTGGCATCGCGCAGGTTAGCGGGCGCCGGGGTCATGCCCATGCCGGCTGGGCCGTCACCAGCGCCCGCCGTGCCGTGGCACACCGAACAATGCTGGGCGTACAGCGGCGCACCGCGCGTGGGATCGGGCGTGATGGCCGGCGCTTGGCTGACTTCATACGCCACCGCCAGCTTGGCACCCAACTGACGGGCCTGGTGGGCGACGCCTGCGCCGTCTGCATGGGCGGTGACTGCCGCGAGCAACTCACCGACGCCCTTTATCAACTCAACGCGCTCGGGCTTTTCCGGCAGTTGCGCGACCAACCCCTGCAACACCCCTAGAAACTCCACCTGCTCACGAAATTCCGATTCGTCCACCACCTTGCCCGCTTCCACCGTTGGTGGATAGTCGGCGCCAATATAGTCCAGCAGATGCAGAGCCTGGGGCGCGCCTTCGGCCGTCGCGGCCAACAGATTGAAGCTGCACGACATCAACACCGGCAGCATCAGCCAGGCGAGAAAACGCAAGGGGGCAGTCATGAATGAATCTCAAGTGGAAATACGAAGTAACACTATTGTTGAGCTTTAACGGATTTGACTCAAGGTGTTATTTCGTGACGCCAAAAAACTAATGTGGGAGGGGGCTTGCTCCCGATAGCGGTGGTTCAGCTAGAGATGAGCTGACTGATACCCCGCTATCGGGAGCAAGCCCCCTCCCACATTTTGATCCGGTTTCGTCAATTACGCCGTGGCGCGATGCAGGCTGGCGAGGAACCCAGCAGCGCCGACGAACAACCCGGCAAACGTGCGGTTTACGCGCTTCTGCTGTTTGGGCGAGCGCAGCAGGCGCAGGACTTTGGAGGCCAATCCCGTGTAACCGGCCATCACGATCATATCGACGCTGATCATCGTTGCCCCAATGATCAGGTATTGGATCGCCAACGGCGCCTGTGGGTTTACGAACTGCGGCAACACCGCGAGCATGAACACCAGCGCCTTGGGGTTGCTGGCATTGACCAGGAAACCACGGAACATCATCGCCATCGGTTTGCCGATCGGACGTACTGCGCCCTCATCGGTCATGTCCATCGGCAAGGCGCGCCATTGCTTGACGGCCAGGTATACCAGGTACGCCACTCCAAACCATTTGATCGCATAAAACGCGGTCGACGATGTCGCCAGGATGGCACCCAGGCCACCCGCCACCACGGCAATCTGCATCGCCAGACCCAGTTGCAGGCCAATGGCGTTCCAGTAGCCGCGTACAAAACCGTATTGCAGCCCGCTGGACATCGAGGCGATGGCGCCGGCACCGGGGGAAAGGGAGATGATCCAGCTGGCCAGGAAAAAGGCCAGCCACGTGTCGAGTGCCATTGCACACCTCGGGAGGGAATTTGCGATTGTGCCTTAAGCTAACTCCACCGACCGAAGGCTGGCTATAAATTTTTAAACCGGATGATTTCTAATGGTCGCCAGGGAACACATGCGTACCGGGCCAACGCCGAACCGAGCGCTGGAAAAACAAGCTGTTGGGCACTTGCACCATCGCGCTGTCAGTGCCGGCCTCCTGCACCTCGATCAGCGTGGTATAGAGCAGATTGATCGCCACGACGCGCCCTTTCACACCAGGTTTGTCGACGGTGTCCACCAGCTCGACAATGTCGCCGAGGCGAAACGGCCCCACGGTAAAGATCAAAATGGCGCACAACAGATTGGACAGCACGGACCACATGGCGAAGAACGCCACTGCCGCTACTGCCACGAACCCTGACAGCGCCGTCCACAGCACCGTAGCCGATACGCCCAGGCGACCCAACACGAAGATCAGCGCGCTGCCCATGATCAGCCAGCGCAGGCCACCGCGCAGCGGCATCAGCAATTGTGGCGGGAGCGGGTAGCGCTGACCCAGACGGGTCAAGCCCTTGGCGACAAAACGCTGGGCAAGGTAGCCGGCCAGCAGGATCAGCAGGATCTGCACGCCGATCCATACAGGCTCGATCCATTGCGCCGGCAAAGGCAGTTGCAACGCTTCCATCAGGACAGCGCCTCCAGCTCCGCTTGCAGGCTTTCAAGCAGTTCGAGGGCTTCCATCCAGGATTCCTCCAGCTGCCCTTCACGCACCTTGAGCCTGGCCTGCTCGGCCAGCAAGTCGCGCAATTCATCCTTGCGTGCCGCCTCATACACGGCGCTGTCGCCCAGGCTGGTTTCGATCTTGGCCAGGCGCTCATGCACCTTGCCCAGCTCGGCCTCCAGCTTGTCGGCTTCACGCTTGTGCGGCGCCAACTGCTGACGCAGTGCCGCGGCGGCCTGGCGTTGGGCTTTCTTGTCGGTCTTGTCCGGGTTGACCGGCGTGTTGCTGGCCGGCGCATTGCGCAGACGGTAGTCGGTCAGCCAGCGCGCGTAGTCGTCCAGGTCGCCGTCGAACTCCTCGACCTTGCCGTCAGCCACCAGCAGGAAGTTATCGGTGGTGCTCTTGAGCAAGTGGCGATCGTGGGACACCACCAGTACCGCACCGCTGAATTCCTGCAGGGCCATGGTCAGCGCCAGGCGCATTTCCAGGTCCAGGTGGTTGGTCGGTTCGTCGAGCAGCAGCAGGTTCGGGCGGTCCCAGGCGATCAGGGCCAGGGCCAGTCGGGCCTTTTCGCCGCCGGAAAAATTCAGCACCGGCTCATCGATACGCGCGCCACGGAAGTCGAAACCACCGAGGAAATCACGCAGGGTCTGTTCGCGCTCGGTGGGCGCCAGGCGCTGCAGGTGCAACAGCGGGCTGGCTTTGGAATCCAGCGAGTCCAGTTGATGCTGGGCGAAGTAGCCCACCACGGTGTTCTCGCCACGGGTCAGGCGACCGGCCAAGGGTTCCAGTTCACCGGAGAGGTTCTTGATCAGCGTCGACTTGCCCGCGCCGTTAGGCCCCAGCAAACCGATACGCGCGCCGGGTGTGAGCTGCAGCTTGACCTTCTCCAAGATGGTCTTGTCGCCGTAACCCAGGCGGGCGTCCGACAGATCGAGCAAGGGGCTGGAGATCTTCACCGACTCACGGAAGACGAAGTCGAACGGCGAATCGACATGGGCCGCTGACAGTTCTTCCATGCGCTCCAGCGCCTTGATCCGGCTCTGGGCCTGCCGGGCCTTGGTGGCCTGGGCCTTGAACCGGGCGATGTAGCTTTCCATGTGCGCGCGCTGCGCCTGTTGCTTCTCAAACGCTTGTTGCTGCTGGGCCAGGCGTTCGGCACGGGCGCGCTCGAAGGCGGTGTAGCCGCCACGATAGAGCGTGATTTTCTTCTGTTCGACATGGGCGATGTTGTCGACCACGGCGTCAAGGAAATCCCGGTCGTGGGAAATCAGCAACAGGGTGCCCTGGTAGCTTTTGAGGAAATCCTCCAGCCACAGGATCGCATCGAGGTCCAGGTGGTTGGTCGGTTCATCGAGCAGCAACAGGTCGGAGGGACACATCAGCGCCTGCGCCAGGTTCAGGCGCATGCGCCAGCCGCCGGAGAAGTCGGCGACCGGGCGGTCCATCTGTTCGTTGGTAAAACCCAGGCCGGCGAGCATTTTGCGGGCGCGGGCGTCGGCGGTGTAGCCGTCGGCGCTGTCCAGCTCCGAATGCAGGCGGGCTTGGGCGGCGCCGTCCTGGGCTTGTTCTGCCGCGACGAGGTCGTGTTGTACCTGGCGCAGGCGCAGGTCGCCATCGAGCACATAATCGATCGCGATGCGGTCCAGGGTGTCGATCTCCTGGCGCATATGGGCAATGCGCCAGTCGGCCGGCAGCAGGCAGTCGCCCGAATCCGGGGTCAGCTCGCCCAGCAACAGGGCGAACAAGGTGGATTTGCCGGCGCCATTGGCACCGATCAGGCCGGCTTTGTGACCGGCGTGCAGGGTCAGCTCGGCGTCTTCAAGAAGACGTTGCGGGCCACGCTGTAATGTTAGGCTTTGAAGTCGGATCATAATGGCGGCGGAGTCTACCAGCTTCGTTGACCGCTGGCTTGGGTGTGAATATGTGCGCTGACCTGTGGAGCTTTGCCCTCTCGACTTATGCCCGCCCCGGTGTGGAAGCGGCTTGCCTGCGTATGCAGGAGCAAGGCGCGGATGTATGCCTGTTGTTGTGTGGTGCGTGGTTGGAGCAACGTGGTGTGGCGCGGTTACCTGAACGCGTTGTGGCGCTGCAGCAGCTCGCGCGGCCGTGGCGCACGAACGTCGTTGAACCCTTGCGCGAGATACGCAGGCAATGGCGGGCGATGGCACAGCGGGATGCGCAATTGGCAGCGTTACGAGAGCAGATCAAGACATTGGAACTGGAAGCCGAGCGAGCCTTACTGACACGCCTGGAAGCACTGGCTCAGGCCTGGCCGACCAACGAGGTAAAGGCGCAATACGAATGGCTTGAAGGCCTGACGAGCGAAACCGTCGACCTTGACCACGACGCGCTGCAGCAGCTGCGCGTCGTGATCACCCGCACTTAGGAAGCGCTGGTTGGGGTGACGCTTGGCGCTACCGGTGCAGAAGTGCTGCTGGCCGATGCGGTTGGAGCGGAGGACGCTGCCGGAGTAGCGGTAGGTGCAGCAGGAGTCGCTGGCTTTGCAGGTGCTGGTTTTGCAGCAGCTGGCTTAGCGGCTGGTTTGGCAGCCGGTTTTGCAGCGGCACTTTTAGCAGCTGGCTTGGCGGCCGGTTTAACAGCAGCGGTTTTAGCCGCTGGCTTGGCGGCCGGTTTTGCAGCAGCGGTTTTAGCCGCTGGCTTGGCGGCCGGTTTTGCAGCAGCAGTTTTAGCAACTGGCTTGGCGGCTGGTTTTGCAGCAGCGGTTTTAGCCGCTGGCTTGGTGGCCGGTTTTGCAGCAGCAGTTTTAGCAACTGGCTTGGCGGCTGGTTTTGCAGCAGCAGTTTTTGCAGCTGGCTTGGCGGCCGGTTTAGCAGCAGCAGTTTTTGCAGCTGGCTTGGCGGCTGGTTTAGCAGCAACAGTTTTAGCAGCTGGCTTGGCGGCCGGTTTTGCAGCAGCAGTTTTAGCAGCTGGCTTGGCAGCCGGTTTTGCAGCAGCAGTTTTAGCAGCTGGCTTGGCGGCCGGTTTTGCAGCAGCAGTTTTAGCGGCTGGCTTGGCGGCGGCTTTAGCCGGCGCCTTCGTTGCAACAGCTTTGCTCGCTGGCTTCTTGGCTGCGACGGCTTTTGCCGGAGTACGAGCGCCCAGCGCCTTGGCTACGGCTTCCTTCACACGACCAACACCCTGGGCCAGTTTCAGGCTTTCTTGAGCATCTTTTTTGAGTTGGGAAATGTAGCTGCGGGTTTCGGCTTGACGGTCCTTGAGGGCGTCCAGCAGGTCCTCGAGTTCTTTAACAGCGTCTTTGGCCTTGGCTTGTGCCTTGGCCTTGCCCGCAGTGGCGGCGTCTTGCAATTTGGTGCGAGATTTGTGCAGTTTTTCTTGCGCTTTGCCGCGTTGCTTTTCCAGTTTGGCGAGCAGTTTTTCTGCATCGGCCAAGGCCTGAGAACAAGCGCTTTCCAGATGTTCGAGCAAGCTGCCCGACAGTTGTTGGAGTAAGTGCAACGGGGTATTTACAGGCTTCTGTTTGGCCGACATGGTTTACCTCCTGGCTGACGTGGGTGCGGCTCATACTAGCCCTCTGCTCTTACCGCCGCTAGGGCATGTTGACAGTATCGTTTGCGTTGCGTTGCAACGTACGAAAATTCTTATGGATATAACAGAAAACCACGCCACTGCTCGGCCACTCACGCTGGCATAATCCGTCGCACTTTCGGCGGAGAACACCCATGTCGCGTTACCTTTTCCTAGTGCTTGGCCTGGCGATTTTCAGCGCCGATGCGAGCGAGCAATCGCTGCCAAAAACCGTTGCCCAGGACCAGCATGATCTCGCCTACAGCCTGGGCGCCAGCCTCGGTGAGCGACTACGCCAGGAAGTCCCCGACCTGCAGATCCAAGCCCTGATCGACGGACTCAAACAAGCCTACCAAGGCAAACCATTGGCACTCGATAACACACGCATCGAACAGATTCTTGCACAGCATGAAACACAGAATGCCAACGACACCCAAGCGCCCCAGAGCGAAAAAGCACTCGCTGCCGAACAGCAATTTTTGTCGAAGGAAAAAGCTGCAAAGGATGTGCGCGAATTGGCGGACGGCATCCTGCTCACCGAGTTGACGCCGGGCACTGGAAACAAGCCGGTAGCCAGTGATGAGGTGCAGGTGAAATATGTGGGTCGATTACCCGATGGGACCGTCTTCGATAAAAGCGCGCAGCCGCAATGGTTTCGCCTGGACAGCGTAATCAGTGGCTGGAGCAGTGCACTGCAACAGATGCCGGTAGGCGCGAAATGGCGCCTGGTCATTCCCTCGGCCCAAGCCTATGGCGCTGACGGCGCAGGCGAACTGATTCCACCCTACACCCCGCTGGTCTTCGAAATCGAATTGCTCGGGACTCGCCACTAACCCATAAAAAACGGTGCGACATGCGCACCGTTTTTGGTTGAATCTCAACGCTTCATGCCGGTGTAGCAGGCTCTTCTTTGTGAGCGTTGTGCAGCACTTCAATCAAGCAATCTTCCAATTCGAAGCGCTCATGCAACAGTGCGCCCAATTCTTTGAATTTTTCAGCAACACACTTACCCGCATCGCACAGGTCAGTGAACGCCAGCAGCTTTTCGGTGATGACATCGATGCGCGGGTAAAGGGTCTCCGCCAAGTCCAGACCACGCTGGTCGTCGAAAGCCTCCGCCTCCTTGGTCAGTTGCTCGTAGACGCCGAAATGACCTGCAGACACATAGTCCACCAGCACCGCGCAGAAATCTTGCAGCGGCTCGCGCTTCTCGGCCAGCGCCTCGGGCTTGGCACCGAGCGCATCAAAGGCACGAACCAGTTCGTGACGTGCTTTCAACCAGCTGTCGATCAGCTTGTGCACCCCACCCCAGCGTTCCTGAGCATTCTGACAACTTTCCAGCATGATGATCTCTCTTCCCTATAGGGGACGCTGCTGCCGTGTGCCCGTGCAACACTTCAAGATTAAAGCGGCAGCCGGACAAGGCCACGTCTGACAAGCGGTTTCGATAACGCGTGCGGGCCAGATTATGCCCGCATCACTATGGCTTCAAGGTACGCAGGAGAGAAAGTTCATACAAGCGTTTAATCCCGCCCCACAACATGAACCGTATTTTCGTTGCTTTGCGATAGATAACGCCGACGGAGCAACAACCGAGAAAGCGGCGCACTGCCCAGAATCAGCATCGCCACGAAAAACAACAGACTCCACTCCGGAAGGCTGAGATCGAACAGCGTCCAATTGATCTCGACGCAATCGACAGTACCTTTGAAGACTGACCGAGCAGCCTGCCAAAACGACAGGTTTTCAATCATGTAATCAAGCGTTGGCCAGCAGTTCGGCAACTGGTCTGATGGAGTGTTCTGCAGCAGCACGTGGCGCCCGGCCGTGACGGCGCCAAACAACGCACACCCCATGCTCGCCAGCCAATACAAGCACACGCCGGAACGGCCGGGGTTATGAAGGGCGGCAACCAGGTTGATCAGTACAAAGACGGCGAGAAACAACCGTTGTACCTGGCACAGAAAGCATGGCTGTAACAGTGCGCCATATTCCAGATAGAAAGACACGCCCAACGTCAGCGCACCGGCCATGAACGCCAGGAAAAACAAGGAGCGTAAGGGGGCCAAAGACATTGTTTATCCGCACCGCAAGAGATAGGTCGCTACGGTAGAGGAAAGGCCCGACCCCTTTCAATACGCCTTGGAGCAGACAATTCCGCGAAAACACAGGGAGATCCCGCCAGCACACCGAAGAAACCGCCCTTCAAGACGTAAGAATTGATTACGGGACCACTTAAGCCGAGTGATTACATAGGGTTGAAAGATTGGCTTAGAGATCCGTCTGAGCCAACCCGTTCGCCCTTTCCTACTTCAAGCTTGCGCGGGTGCCGGCAGCGGTGAGGCCAACAGGCGATTATCGAGTAGCCCCAAGCCTTCCTGGAAAAGCTGGTTGCTGCGCTCGGTATCACCCAATTGGGCCAGCAAACGGGCCAGTTCGGCACAGGCTTCGGGGTTGCGCTGCACCTGCAGGCTGCTTTCCAGATAATCCCGAGCCTTACCCCAGAGGCTGTTTTGCAGGCAGAGACGGCCCAGCGTCAGCAACAGGCTGGCATCGCCTGGATGATCCTTAAGCCAGCCCTCGGCAAACTTCAACTGACGTGCCGGGTCGCTGCCGCGCAGCAGGCCATAGAGCCGAATAAGATGGCTGTCATAACTGCGCTTGATCGCACCGCGCAGTGCTTCCTCGGCTTTGGCGTCAGCGCCCAGTCGACGCAATTGTTCAGCGTAAGCCAACACCAGTTGAGGCTCCTGGCGCTGGGCTGAAGTCAGTTGCTCCCATGCGCGCTCAAGGGACCGCAAGCCGGCCTCGCCCTGCTCTTCGCGTTGCGCAGCCAGGCTGAGGTTTTCACCCCAGGCCCGGCGCTCCAGCTCAGCCAGTTCACTGGCCGGCAGCACCTTGTCCTTGCGCAATTCAGGCAACAGGCGAATCACCGACGACCAGTCGCCACGTTGCTGGTGCAGGCGCTGCAGCTGCCGCAGGACCTGGGCGTTATGAGGATGGCGCTCATGCATGGCCTGCAGGGTGACCAGCGCGCCATCGGTATCGCCACGATCCATCTGCAATTGCGCATGGCTCAGGGCGACGGCCAGCTCCGCCTGGGGCTGGCGGACCAGAGCACGTTCCAGCAAAGCATCGGATTCTTCATAACGTCCCAGCTCGTTGGCCGCGCGTGCCGCGCCAAGGTAGTACAGCAGTGGTTGGCGCTCTGCTTCAGCAGCGCGGTGCAAGTGGCGCTCGGCACTGGCCCAGCGACCTTCGGCAAGGTCCATCTGGCCTTGCTCGATTGCAATTTGCACACGTCGGCTGCGATTGCGCCGCGACCAGGGATTGACCACGCCGCCGGAGGCAGTGACCAGGCTCAGCAGGACGCGGATCAGGTAGATCGCAAGGCCGATGGCAAACACGGCCACCAATGTGGCCCACAAGCTCGACTCGTAATGCAGCAGATGAGGGTAGGTAATCAGCACGTAGCCGGTGTGTTTCGAAATGCCAACGGCGAGTGCCAGGGCAATCGCAATTGCCAGCACCAGGATCACATAGAAACGCTTCATCGGCTCTACTCCGGGGTCGCAGGCTTGGCAGCCGAAGCCTTGGCTTCGTCGGCAGACAGGTGACGACGCTCAAGGTAGGCCTGCACAGCCGCCAGACTCGCGGCCAGGTCAGGTGTCACCACCGACACGGCTTTGGGCTCAAGCTCGGCGATCCGCGCCAGCATCGCCTTGCTCTGTGGGTTGTCCGGGTTGAAGTTATCCTGCAACACGCTGCGCGCTTCACCCAGCGAACGGCTATACACCGCCGATTCGCCGTTGAGCGCCGCCCACTGTGCTTGCTCCAGCGCCAGGCTCAAGGCCAGACGCACCTGATTCAACCCTTGGCCCGCCAACAGGGGACGAATGTTGTCATCGGGGTTGAAATCGATACGGAAATAACGCGATACCTGCTCCCACCACTGACTCAACTGGTTCCCAGTGTCGCTGGTAGGGCGCCCTTGGGAAGCAGGCTCCGTGAGTTGATACTCCGGGGCGATCGCCGCCAGTTGCACAACCTGGTCGCGCAACGCTGCCAACTGCAGGTATAACCCGGTGCGGTCCGGCTGTTCGGTACTGCGCAACGCCGCCAGGCTCTTGGCCAGTTGTTCGCGGGCGGCGAACGCACCTGGGTCGCTTTGCTCACGCAGAATCTCATCGGCACCCTGCACGAGCGACTGGGCACTGTTGATGTCCTGCAAGGCCGACAAGCGCAAGCTGGCCAGACGAATCAGATGCTCGGCCTCAGCCAGGCGCCAATCCTTGCGGCTGGCGCCCAGTACGGTTTCCAGTCGCTGGTTCAGGCGCTGCTGATCGCCCTGCAACTGGGCGACCAGGCGTCGGCGTTCTTCCAGCTCATCCGCGCCGGGCAGCTGCGCAAGGCGGGCGGCCAGCTGTTGCTGGCTCTGCTTGAGGCTCTGGGACTGGTCATCCAGGGTCTGCACCTGGCCCAGTTGCTGCTGGCTGCTGGCTTGCAGGGCCCGGACCTGCCAGATCCCCCAGCCACCGGCGGCAACGCCCGCAGCACCCAGCAGCAAAGCGACGACGGCCAGGCCATTGCCACGGCGTGGCGCGGCAACTGGCGTTCCGACCGGCGCATCGAGCGCGGGCTGAGCTTCATCTTTAGGCAAGGCTGTTTCGCTCACGTATCCGTCCTTTGCGTATCAGAGAGTGGGAACGGGATTACTCCCTAACGCCACTAACAAAGCCGCGGCACTCGCGCCGCGACAATCCACCACTTTTTCTGCGCCAGCGGCCCGCGCCATTTCATAGACGCGCGGACTGGGCACGAACAACGGCAGCTGTGCCACCTCAGGCCAATCGGAGCCGGCCAAGGCCTGCAAGTGTAGAAAACCTTGCCCACTGCTGACCACCAGGCCGTTCAAGCGTTCCAACTCGATGCGCTGGGCCAGTGCGCCCGTGTCATGGGCCGGCAGCAAACGGCGATACAACTCCACATAGTCGACACTAACACCAAGCTCGCGCAAACGCTGCGCAAGCAACCCCCGCCCCCCCTCGCCGCGCACGATCAGCACCCTGGCGCCAGGCCGTGCGACAGCCTCGCGCAATGCCGGTAACTCAAGCAATGCCTCGCTGTCGTCACCCGCTGGCGGATAGTGCACGTCCAGGCCATGATCGGCCAGTATCTGTGCCGTAGCTGCGCCGACACTGAACCACGGCATTCGCGGCCAGGGTGCGATCAATCGTTGCAAGGCAAGACGCGCCGCCGGCTTGCTCACCACGATCACCGCGCAATAGCGCTGCAGCGCCGCAAAGATTGCCTGTTGTTCAGGCGTGACCGGTAACGTTTCAATCTCCAGCAAGGGCAACGTGCTGCTGAAAACACCAGCCTCGGCCAATGTCGCCGCCAAGGCTGTCGACTCATCGGCAGGCCGTGTCAGCAGCAATCGCCAGTGGCTCACTGCGGGCCGGCCTCGCCGTAGACCTTTTGCAGAATGGCGCCGGCGCCCTTGTCCAACAGCTCCTCGGCAACCTGAATGCCCAAGGCCGTGGCCTCGCTTTGTGGACCGCGCACTTGGGCGGTCAGCAACGTGCCGCCGTCCGGGTCTCCTACCAGGCCACGCAGCCACAGGTTCTCACCCTCAAGCACGGCATAGCAGGCGATCGGTACCTGGCAGCCACCATTGAGGTGTTTGTTCAGGGCGCGCTCGGCCGTGACGCGAACTTCGGTGTCGGCGTGATCAAGCGGTTTGAGCAGGGCGTGAATTTCGCTGTCGGCGGTACGGCATTCAATCCCGACCGCGCCCTGCCCTCCAGCGGGCAAGCTGTCCTCGACACTGATTGCACTGGTGATGCGATCTTCGAAGCCCAGTCGGATCAGGCCAGCAGCGGCCAGGATGATCGCGTCGTACTCGCCCGCATCCAACTTGGCCAGGCGCGTGTTGACGTTGCCGCGCAGGAAGCGGATCTGCAGGTCGGGACGACGGGTGAGCAATTGGGCCTGGCGACGCAGGCTGGAAGTTCCCACGATGCTGCCCAGGGGCAAGTCATCCAGGGACGCATAGGTGTTGGAAACGAAGGCATCGCGTGGGTCTTCGCGCTCGCAGATGCAAAAAAGGCCCAGACCTTCAGGGAAATCCATGGGCACGTCTTTCATCGAATGCACGGCGATGTCGGCTTCATTTTCCAGCAGCGCGGTTTCCAGCTCCTTGACGAACAGCCCCTTGCCACCGATTTTCGACAGTGGGGAGTCCAGCAATTTGTCGCCGCGACTGACCATGGGCACCAGGGTCACCCGGAGGCCAGGATGGGCCTGTTCAAGACGTGCCTTGACGTACTCGGCCTGCCATAAGGCCAGGGCACTTTTACGGGTGGCGATGCGGATTTCGCGAGAAGACATGGATCAATCCGTACTGAATAGATACGGCAGATAATAACAGCTCAGGCAAATACGCTTTGATTTGTATCAGCAAGTGCGGGGCCTCCCTGGCCGCGTCGCACCGGGAAAAGGACTGCAGGACTCGCGACAGCCCTGGGCTAAAGCTGTTGCATCATCTTGCGCACGCCGGCGACATGGCGCCGACTGACGATCAAGGCATCGCCATTGAGCCCCTTCAGGAAGAGCTGAAAGTGCCCCAGGGGCGTGCGTTGCAGCCGCTCGATACGCTCGCGGGCCACCAGCGCATTGCGATGAATACGCACGAAACGGTCGCCGAATTCGTCTTCAAGGGCCTTCAGCGGTTCATCGAGCAGCACTTCCCCCGCCTCGTGCCGCAAGGTCACGTATTTATGGTCGGCGATAAAATAGACCACCTGGCCGAGGGGGATCAGCTCGATGCCCTTGCGGGTCCGTGCACTGATATGACTGCGGGGGCCATTACCGCTCTGGGCGGCAGGCTGGGTCAAGGCAGCAAGCTGAACGCGACTGGGGCGCTCGGCCTTCTTCAAGGCCTTGAGCAACGCTTCGCCAGCCACTGGCTTGACAAGAAAACTGACACCGCTGTCTTCCAGCGTCTGCGCAGAAAACTCTTCCTGGGCCGCGCATAACACCACGGCAGGTGGCGACTCGCGCTCACTCAGGCGGGCGGCAACTTGCAGGCCATCGAGGCCCGGCATACGGATATCGAGCAACACCACATCCGGCTTGAGGCTGTCGATCAACGTCAACGCCTCCTCGCCGCTGGTGGCGCTCGGCTCAAGGACTGTATAACCCTCGAGTTCACTGACCAGACGGCTCAGTCGCTCGCGGGCTTGGGGTTCGTCATCAACGATCAGGACATTCATATTGCGCTGGATTCCTGCGTGAGTCTCGCACAAGGATAGCGTAGACAGGTGCGGTGACTTGCGTCACAGCGATCCACGCTAAGACTAGCGCGAGCGGCAAAAAGTGCCCTGGGAGCGGCACCCAAATTTACCCGGACCTGTTCAATAGCGCCCAAGACCCGCTGCCTTTGCGCATCGTCGTAGGGTTTGCTGATACACAATCCGAATACCCCCCTTTTTTAATGGTTAGTCAGGGCTCTGACCGCATGACCCGACTTTGGTGCATTCACACACTGTCAGTCCAACTGTAGACGCTCGCTGAGACGATATTGCTCAATCGTCAAATATCGTTTCAATAAGTACCTGCTCCCAGTCTCGTCCTGGATGCGGTCGACGGCAAGGCACTTAGCCATCCTTTGCGCAAAAAAATTGCCCTCCACCCACAGCATCGCGTCCGCGGACAACCCTGTTATTATCGGCGGCACACCTCCACGCCTCTTTTAAGCAGATCACGAGCGAATCCATGAGCACCGACAAGACCAACCAGTCCTGGGGCGGCCGCTTCAGTGAACCCGTCGACGCCTTCGTCGCGCGCTTCACCGCCTCCGTCACCTTCGACCAGCGCCTGTACCGCCACGACATCATGGGCTCCATCGCCCATGCCACGATGCTGGCCAAGGTCGGCGTACTGACCGACGCCGAGCGCGACAGCATCATCGATGGCCTGACCACCATCCGTGGCGAGATCGAAGCCGGTACGTTCGACTGGCGCGTCGACCTGGAAGACGTGCACATGAACATCGAGGCGCGCCTCACTGATCGCATCGGCGTGACCGGCAAGAAGCTGCATACCGGTCGCAGCCGTAACGACCAGGTGGCCACCGATATTCGCCTGTGGCTACGCGATGAAATCGATCTGATCCTGGCTGAAATCACCCGCTTGCAAAAAGGTCTGCTGGAGCAGGCCGAGCGCGAGTCGGACACCATCATGCCCGGCTTCACTCACCTGCAGACCGCTCAACCGGTAACTTTCGGCCACCACCTGCTGGCCTGGTTCGAAATGCTCAGCCGCGATTACGAACGCCTGGTGGATTGCCGCAAGCGCGCCAACCGCATGCCGTTGGGCAGCGCCGCGCTGGCGGGCACCACGTACCCGATCGACCGCGAGTACACCGCGCAACTGCTGGGTTTCGACGCCGTCGGCGGCAACTCCCTGGACGGCGTGTCGGACCGTGACTTCGCCATCGAATTCTGCGCCGCCGGGAGCATTGCGATGATGCACCTGTCGCGCTTCTCCGAAGAGCTGGTGCTGTGGACCAGCGCGCAGTTTCAGTTCATCGACCTGCCGGACCGTTTCTGCACCGGCAGCTCGATCATGCCGCAAAAGAAAAACCCCGACGTGCCAGAGCTGGTGCGTGGCAAGAGCGGCCGCGTATTTGGCGCACTGATGGGCCTGCTGACCCTGATGAAAGGCCAGCCGCTGGCCTACAACAAGGACAACCAGGAAGACAAGGAACCGCTGTTCGACGCCGCCGACACCCTGCGCGACTCACTGCGTGCGTTTGCCGACATGATCCCGGCGATCAAGCCCAAGCACGCAATCATGCGCGAAGCAGCCTTGCGTGGTTTCTCCACCGCGACCGACCTGGCCGACTACCTGGTGCGTCGTGGCCTGCCATTCCGTGACTGCCATGAAATCGTTGGCCATGCCGTGAAATACGGCGTGGACACCGGCAAGGATCTGGCTGAAATGAGCCTGGAAGAACTGCGCCAGTTCAGCGACCAGATCGAGCAGGACGTGTTCGCCGTGCTGACACTGGAAGGCTCGGTGAATGCCCGTAACCATGTCGGCGGCACTGCGCCGGCGCAGGTCAAGGCAGCGGTGGTACGCGGCCAGGCGCTGTTGGCCAGCCGCTGAATAAAATGTGGGAGGGGGCTTGCCCCCGATGGCAGGTGTCAGGCAACACATGTGCTGGCTGACTCACCGCTATCGGGGGCAAGCCCCCTCTCACATTTGATCACTTTTTGGCTGCAATCATCGCCATAAAACCCGGCATGGCCGCCAGCCTGTCCGCCTCGACCTTTTGCGCATTGGGCATTGCATTCAAACGCTCCAGCAACACCTTCGCCTTAGGCAACTCAGCCAACAGGTCCAGCCCAAACAGCTTCTCGCCCACACCCACGGCCAGGTTCAAGCTGTACATGAAATACAGATCGGCAATCGTGAAGCTTTCTCCCGCCACATAAGGCGCAAATTTGCCATGCCGGCCTAACGTACCAATACCAAGCAACAATTCAGCGCGGGATTTCTCCTTGATCGCCTCGGGCACTGTCATGCCAAAAAAGGCTTCGGCGAAGCACGCTCGCGCGGGCAATTCGATGTACAGCTCGATTTCGCGGCACAACGCCAGCACCTGCGCGCGTTGAAACGGGTCGGCCGGAAGCAGCGCAGGCCCCTCCTGAGTCTGCTCGATGTATTCGAGGATCACGCTGGTTTCGTTGATGAAGCCTTGCTTGACGCCGAGCACTGGCACTTTGCCTCGTGGGCTCACCGCCAAGGTTTCAGGCGTCTGCCCCGCATAAAAAGGTACCTCTTCGAAAGGCAATCCTTTTTCCATCAGCGCCAGCTTGACCATGTTGTAGTAGTTGCTGACAGCAAAACCGTAGAGCTTGAGCATTGCGAGTGCCTCCAGGCCGGGTGTGGGGTTGGCTGCAAGCGTTATAGACGCTGGGGCGCAGCCTGACCAGCAGCATCACCCACCTGAATGGAGTTAGACTGGCGCCCTTTCCTTGAGGAGCCTGCCATGAGCGAGCCGACCGATATCGACAACGACGAAGAAGAATTCACCGAAAACACGCTGATCGAAGCGATTGAAAACCAGATCGAAAGCGACAACCCGCCAGCGGCCAAGGCCACGTTCAACAAACTGACGCTGGTCGGTTATGAGCGAGAAGAGATTTTGAATCTTATGGCCCATGTATTGGCCTTTGAGATCGATGCCATGCTGGACGAAGACCGCGCTTTTGATACCCAATGGTATGAAACCGCGCTGCGAGCACTGCCTGAGCTGCCGCCGGAAAAAGAATAACCCTCGGGCGCGCAGCAACACGCTGGACAGTTCGGCAAAGTACGTTCACCTTATGGCCTGCTAGCCTCTAATAAATTTAGAAAGTCTGGAGTCCTTATGTCGTATACCCCTGAGTTGGTTGCCGAACTGGAAATCCTTGTACTCTTCCCCCTGGACAGCACCAAGGAGGGTCTGAAAGTCCATCAGACCGCTGCTCCCACTGCCATCGCCGCCGCCAAGCGCCTCCACGCCAAAGGCCTTATCGACCAGCCGGACGGAGGCTACCTGACCAGCCTTGGCCGGGACGCCGCCGAGCAAGCCCAAACCTTGCTGACTATCTTGACCACCGCGTCGACCAAAGAAGCCGCCTGATACCTGATCCCGCCCATGGAGTCCGCCCCTCTGCGGATTCCGAGGGCATTGCTGTGCAATTCACAAAATTCCAGCGCCAACGACCATTCTCGCTAAACCTCCTACGCTACTGCCTGTAAACTCCTACACGGCCGCCCACGTCGGGCCCTGCGAGCCACCGAATTCGACATGACCCGCACACATGAAATCCGCCCCGACCTGGACGAAGGCATCGACCGTAAGGTGCTGACCCAGTTGCGCGCGCGTTTCATGGCCCTCAATGAAGGCCGCATGGCCCGGGCCGTCGAAGGATTGACCCCGCGCCAACAAAGCGTGCTGACCTTGTTGCCGCTGTTTTTCCACGTGAATCACCCGCTGCTGCCAGGCTATGTCTCCAGCACCACACCGGCCGGGCTGTCGAATTTCGAACCCGACACCCAGGCCCTGGCCGAAGCCCAGCGCCTGACACGTTCGTTTTCCTACAAGCCGCGCCACGGCAACCCGCCCCGCCCGATCCACGGCCTGTTCCTGATGGGCAGCCTGGGTACATTGGCCCAGGCGGATCAAAGCGATATGGACGTGTGGGTGTGCCACGCTCCCGACCTGAATGAAAACGAGCTGGCCGAGCTGCGCAAGAAGTGCCAACTGCTGGAAGCCTGGGCCCAGACGATGGGAGCCGAGGCACATTTCTTCCTGATCGAACCGACGCGCTTTGTGCTCGGTGACCGGGACACGCAGCTGAGCTCCGACGATTGCGGTACCACTCAGCACTATTTATTGCTGGATGAGTTCTACCGCACCGCTATCTGGCTGGCCGGGCGCACGCCGATCTGGTGGCTGGTGCCGGTGTATGAAGAAAGCCGCTACGCCGAGTTCACTCACACGCTGATCTCCAAACGCTTCATTCGCGCCGACGAGACCCTTGATCTCGGCCATCTGGCGCGCATTCCCCCTGGGGAGTTCATCGGTGCCGGCCTGTGGCAGCTGTTCAAGGGCATCGAGTCGCCCTATAAATCGGTGCTCAAGCTGCTGCTGACCGAGGTCTACGCCAGCGAGCACCCCAACGTGCATTGCCTGAGCCTGCGCTTCAAGCGCGCGGTGTTTGCCAACCAGATGGATCTGGACGAGCTGGACCCTTACATCGTGGTCTACCGCCGTATCGAGGAATACCTCAAGGCCCGCAATGAACCCGAGCGCCTGGAACTGGTAAGGCGCAGCCTGTACCTGAAGGTCAACCGCAAGCTCAGCGCCGGCCAGCGTACCGCCAGCTGGCAACGCCTGCTGCTGGAACGCCTGGCCCAGGAGTGGGGTTGGGACCAGCGCCAACTCGCCCTGCTGGACAGTCGCAGCCAGTGGAAGGTGCGTCAGGTCGCCTCTGAGCGGCGTGCCCTGGTCAATGAGCTGAACTACAGCTATCGCTTCCTCACCCAGTTCGCCCGCACGGAACAGACTGTCAGCCTGATCAACAAGCGCGACCTGAATGTGCTGGGCCGTCGCTTGTACGCGGCCTTTGAACGCAAGGCCGGCAAGGTCGAGTTCATTAACCCGGGGATTGCCCCGGACTTGGCCGAAGACACCCTGACCCTGGTGCACTCACCTAACCGCAAGGAACCGGGCCAGCATCATTGGGGGCTATATAACGGCAACCTCACGGCGTTGGAATGGGAACACTTCGCACCGATCAAACGCAGCCGCGACCTGCTGGAAATGCTCACCTGGTGCCACCGCAACGGTGTGATCGACAGCAGCACGCGCCTGGCGCTGCACCCCGGCGCCAGCGACATGACCGAGTTCGAGCTGTTCAACCTGCTGGGCAGCCTGCAGCAAACCATCACCCTGCCCATGGCCAGTGTTGATGAAGTTCGGTTGTTGCGTTCGGCGGTGCCGGAAGACGTGCTGTTGCTGGTCAACGTCGGCGTGGATCCACTCAAGCATCACCGCGACCTGAATATCCTGATGACCACCGAACGCACCGATTCCCTGAGTTACGCCGGTGTACGCGAAAACCTGGTGCTGACCCTGGACCAGGTCACGCTCAATAGCTGGAACGAGGTGCTGGTCAGCCGCTACGACGGGCCCCATGCGCTGCTCGACTGCCTGCGCGACTACCTCAACCAACTGCCGCCGGATCATTTGCCTCGGCTGCGGGTGCGCTGCTTCTGTCACAACCGAGCGCAGTTCATTGCCCAGCGCGTGGAAGAGGTATTCGACACCGCGCAGAATCTGCTGCTCGGCCAAAGCAACTACCGCTACCTGCTCCAGGTGCAGCAGCACTATCACGTCATGGAACTGACCCCCGGCCAGGCCACCCACGTGGCGCTGCCGACCCAGGACGCATTGGTCGCCTACCTCAGCGAAGAGCTGGCGAGCTACAGCCCGTTGCACCTGGATGCCATGGCGCTGGAAGACCATGACCTGGCGCTTTTGCTGCCCATGGGCCTGGCCGATTGCGTACAAGTGTTCTATCGCGTCAACGAAGGCTTCGCCGAGCTGTATGTGCTCGACGAATTCAATGCGCTCTGGCAGCAACGCTTGCCGTTCCATGATGAACAAAGCCTGTTGGCACCGCTGCAGCGCTTCCTGCTGTCGATCATCTATCGACGCGAAGCGCTATCCCCTCTGGACACACACCAGCCGTTGGGCGAAGTACAAACCCTGTATTACCAGCTGTTGCCATCGGGCAGCACCCGCGCGCGCGTTGTCGAGCCAAGGCCGGCTCCGCAAAACCCAGCCAACAAGCCGTTTTATGACGTGCAGGCGATTATCGGCAAGGCGGCGCCTGGCAAGGTGAGTGTCACGCTGTACTGCAATCAGCGGGAGTTTTCCGAACTGGAGTTTGGCGACCAGCTGTTCGCGGTGGTCGCCCGGGAAATCGTCGGGCAACGCCGGGAACCCGAGCGTTACCGTTGCTACATTACCGACCTGGATCTGTCGGGCCTGCTGGGCGACGTGCAAAGCCCGAGCAATCTGTACCTGCGCTACAAGGCCGAGCTGGAGCTCGCGCTCAATGCAGCGCTGAGCCAGATTTAAAGAGAGAAGGGACCGCCGTCTTTGGGCTGGCCTTCGACACTCAGCAGCTCGAGCTTGAGGGTCTTGCCGCCCGGTGCAGGCCAGTCGATATGCTGGCCCACTTGCAGGCCCAGTAAAGCGCTGCCTACCGGCGCCAAAATCGAGATTTTGCCTTCGTCGGCATTCGCGTCCTTCGGGTAAACCAGGGTCAGGTGATAGTCCTTGCCACTGCCTTGTTCACGGCAATGCACGCTGGAGTTCATGGTCACGACAGTTGCAGGCACTTCATCGTGACCAACCACGTCTTCGGCGCGGTCGAGTTCGGCCTGCAACGCTTCGACACCGGGAAACTCGTCGCCCAAGCGGTCGATCAGTTGCTCCAGACGCTGCACGTCAAGACGGGTAAGAATGATGGACGGTGCGGTGGTCATGATTCAGGCAGACTCCTTTTTTCTGCACAAAAAAGCAAAACCCCGCCAGGAAAAGGCGGGGTTCTCGCGGACCTCGATGAGTTGAGGTGTATCCGGACACTAACACAGCGTCACAAATAAACAAGACGGCGTCAGGTTTGGGCCTTGCGCTGCGCCGCTTGTGCACAGATCACCCGACGCCGGGCATCGTCGGCGGAGCGCCACTCACGGATGTCTTCCACGTGGCGGAAGCAGCCGAGGCAGACTTTCTGCTCGTCCAGGCGACACAAGCTGATACAAGGTGACGGCACTGCCGGGCTGACATTGCTGAACAGTGGCTTGGGCGGGCGTACGGGTGCAGGCTCACTCACGATCAGATCTCGTCGAAATCCAGGTCGGCACCGGTATATTCGTGGACCAGGCGCGCGAGCATTTCTCCCAACAGTTCTTCGCTCTTGTCGCACTGCCATTTGCCGCTTTCTTCGTCGTAGTCGAAGTGAACGCCACCGGAGCGCGCCGCCAACCAGAGCTGACGCAGCGGCTCCTGGCGACTGAAGATCAATTGCTGGCCACTCTCGAACTTGACAGTCAGCACGCCGGCCGAGTTTTCCAGGTCCACGTCCAGGTCGCTGTCGTCGAAAATATCTTCCAGCTTCTCCTGGGTGGCATCCACCAGGTCGTGAAAACGGGCTTCGGTCAAACTCATTGTGGCAACCTCGAAAGTGTCTGGTTCTGCTCAAGCGCCGCACGATACGGACGCGCCCCGCCGATTGCAAAGGATACCGATTTCATCACAGATGGCGGTACGAAATATCCCCAGCTAGCGTAGCCCGCTTCCCGACTATCTCGGCAAACCCCCGCCGGACGGGTATTCCAGCGCATAGGCAAGCTGGCGGGTGGTCGGTATACTCGGGCGCAATTAATGCATATTCAAGGATTTCGCCATGAAGCGCCTGATCTCTTCCCTTGCTGCGCTCGTCGCGGTCGCTTGCCTCGTTAGTGCCTGTGGTCAAAAAGGCCCGCTGTACCTGCCCGACGACAGCAAAGACCCGAACGAACAGGCGCAGTCGTCGCAAAAGCCATCCAAAGCGCACAAGCACGACACTTACTAAGGGACCCTCATGGACGCTTTTAACTACCGGGACGGCGAGCTGTTCGCGGAAGGCGTGGCGCTGTCCGCGATTGCCGAGCGCTTCGGCACCCCGACCTACGTGTACTCGCGTGCTCACATCGAAGCGCAATACCGCTCGTTCACCGACCCGCTGGAAGGCGTGCCGCACCTGGTGTGCTACGCGGTGAAAGCCAACTCCAACCTGGGTGTACTCAATGTCCTGGCGCGCCTTGGCGCTGGTTTCGACATTGTGTCCCGTGGCGAGCTCGAACGTGTATTGGCCGCCGGTGGCCAACCCGACAAAATCGTATTCTCCGGCGTCGGCAAGAGCCGCGAAGACATGCGCCGTGCCCTGGAAGTGGGCGTGCACTGCTTCAACATCGAATCCACCGACGAACTGGAGCGCCTGCAGGTCGTGGCGGCCGAAATGGGCGTTCGCGCGCCGATCTCCCTGCGCGTCAACCCGGACGTCGATGCCGGCACTCATCCGTACATTTCCACCGGTCTCAAAGAGAACAAGTTCGGCATCGCCATTGCCGACGCCGAAGACGTGTATGTCCGCGCCGCTCAGTTGCCGAACCTGGAAGTACTGGGCGTCGACTGCCATATCGGCTCGCAACTGACCACCCTGCCGCCGTTCCTGGATGCGCTCGACCGCCTGCTGGCGCTGATCGACCGCCTCGGCGACTGCGGCATCTACCTGCACCACATCGATCTGGGTGGCGGTGTAGGGGTGCGTTATCGCGATGAAGAGCCGCCGTTGATCGCCGACTACATCAAGGCCGTGCGCGAGCGTATCGAAGGTCGCGACCTGACGCTGATGTTCGAGCCGGGACGTTACATCGTCGCCAATGCCGGTTTGCTGCTGACCCAGGTCGAGTACCTCAAGCACACCGAGCACAAGGACTTCGCCATTGTCGACGCGGCAATGAACGACCTGATCCGCCCGGCGCTGTACCAGGCCTGGATGAATGTCACTGCCGTTGCACCGCGCAACAGCGAGGCGCGTGCGTATGACATCGTCGGCCCGATCTGTGAGACCGGCGACTTCCTGGCCAAGGATCGTCAGCTGGCCCTGGAGGAAGGCGACCTGCTGGCCGTACATTCGGCCGGTGCCTATGGGTTTGTCATGAGTTCCAACTACAACACTCGCGGGCGAGCCGCCGAGGTGCTGGTGGACGGTGATCAAGCGTTTGAAGTGCGTCGCCGCGAGACGGTAGCCGAGTTGTATGCTGGCGAAAGCCTGCTGCCGGAGTAAGCCATGCTGCTGCGTTTTACCAAGATGCACGGGCTGGGCAATGACTTCATGGTCCTCGACCTGGTCAGCCAGCATGCGCACATCCTGCCCAAGCACGCCAAACAATGGGGCGACCGGCATACCGGTGTCGGCTTCGACCAACTGCTGCTGGTAGAAGCGCCGACCAACCCGGAGGTGGACTTCCGTTATCGGATCTTCAACTCCGATGGCTCCGAAGTGGAACAGTGCGGCAACGGCGCGCGCTGCTTTGCGCGCTTTGTGCTGGACAAGCGTTTGACCGCCAAGCGCCAGATTCGCGTCGAGACCAAGGGCGGCGTGATCGAACTGGATATCCGCAGTGACGGCCAGATCAGCGTCAACATGGGCGCGCCACGCCTGGTGCCAGCGGACATTCCGTTCCAGGCGCCCGAGCAGGCGCTCAGCTATGCGCTGGACGTAGACGGCAACCGTGTGGATATCGCCGCCGTATCCATGGGCAATCCCCATGCGGTACTGCGGGTCAATGACATCAACAATGCACCGGTGCATGAGCTGGGGCCGAAGATCGAACATCACCCGCGCTTTCCGGCACGGGTCAACGTGGGCTTCCTGCAGGTGATCGACCGTTCCCGCGCGCAATTGCGTGTGTGGGAGCGCGGCGCCGGCGAAACCCAGGCCTGCGGCACCGGTGCTTGCGCCGCTGCCGTGGCCGCGATCAGCCAGGGGTGGATGGATTCGCCGCTGCTGATCGACCTGCCGGGTGGGCGCTTGTCCATCGAATGGGCAGGCCCTGGCCACCCGGTGATGATGACCGGGCCGGCCTCGCGTGTATACGAAGGACAGGTCCGTCTATGAGTGAGCCAAGCCAATGACCGATAAGCCTCAAGTACCCGCACACGTCACCCCAAGTGAAAGCCTGGAGGCCGCCGCAGTCGCGGCGTACCTTGAGGCTCATCCGGACTTCTTCGTCGAGCACGAAGAATTGCTCCCGGCATTGCGCATCCCTCACCAGCGTGGCGATACCGTGTCGTTGGTGGAGCGGCAGATGAAAATCCTGCGCGAGCGCAATATCGAAATGCGCCACCGGCTCTCGCACCTGATGGACGTGGCGCGCGACAACGATCGCCTGTTCGACAAGACCCGTCGCCTGATCCTGACCCTGATGGACGCCGCCAGCCTGGAAGAAACGGTGATGGCCGTGGAAGACAGCCTGCGCCAGGACTTCCAGGTGCCATTTGTCAGCCTGATCCTGTTCAGCGATAACCCGATGCCGGTGGGTCGTTGGGTCAGTGGTAGCGAAGCGCAAACCGCCATTGGCGGCCTGCTGTCGGAAGGCAAGACCATCAGCGGCACCCTGCGCGAGCACGAACTGGACTTCCTGTTTGGCGCCGAACAGCGCAAACAGATCGGCTCCACCGCCGTGGTAGCCCTCAGCCACCAAGGCCTGCACGGCGTACTGGCCATCGCCAGCCGCGATCCTGCGCACTATAAAAGCTCGGTGGGTACACTGTTCCTGACCTACATCGCCGAAGTGCTGGGCCGCGTCTTGCCGCGCTACACCACTGCCCTGCGCGCGGTGCGCTAGCCATGGAACGGCAACTGGACGCTTACTGCGCTCACCTGCGCAACGAGCGCCAGGTGTCGCCTCACACCTTGGAGGCCTACCGGCGGGACTTGAACAAGGTCCTGGCCTATTGCGAAAAACAGCAGGTCGCCAGCTGGAAAACCCTGGATATCCAGAGCCTGCGCAGCCTGGTTGCACGGCTGCACCAGCAAGGCCAGTCCTCGCGCAGCCTGTCGCGCCTGCTGTCGGCGGTGCGCGGCCTCTATCACTACCTGAACCGCGAAGGCTTGTGCGATCACGACCCGGCCAACGGCCTGTCACCGCCCAAAGGCGAGCGACGCCTGCCAAAGACCCTGGACACCGACCGCGCCCTGCAACTGCTGGACGGCGCGGTCGAGGATGACTTCCTGGCACACCGCGACCAGGCGATCCTCGAGCTGTTCTATTCCTCGGGCCTGCGCTTGTCAGAGTTGACCGGCCTGAACCTCGACCAACTCGACCTGGCGGATGGGCTGGTGCAGGTGCTGGGTAAAGGCAGCAAGACGCGTGTGCTGCCGGTCGGCCGCAAAGCCCGCGAAGCCTTGCAGCTGTGGTTACCATTACGGGCGCTGGCCAACCCGAAAGACGATGCGGTATTTATCAGCCAACAAGGCCGACGCCTGGGGCCACGGGCCATTCAGTTGCGTGTGAAGGCCGCCGGCGAGCGCGAACTGGGACAAAACCTGCACCCGCATATGCTCCGGCACTCCTTTGCCAGCCATATGCTCGAATCGTCCCAGGACCTGCGCGCAGTCCAGGAGCTGCTCGGCCACTCCGATATCAAGACCACGCAAATCTATACCCACCTCGACTTCCAGCACCTGGCAACGGTGTACGACAGCGCCCATCCACGGGCCAAACGCATCAAGGGCGACGACTCATGAGCATCAAGCTGATCACCTTCGACCTGGACGACACGCTCTGGGACAACGTACCCGTCATCATCAGCGCCGAAGCGTCGATGCGCGAATGGTTGGCGCTCAACGCGTCCAAGGTCGGCGACTTGCCCTTGGAACATTTCGCCAGCCTGCGCCAACAGGTGCTGCAGCGTCACCCGGAACTCAAACACCGCATCAGTATCCTGCGCCACCGGGTGTTAATGCATGCGTTTGAGGAGGCCGGTTATCCACAACCTGAGGCCACGGAAATGGCCGACGTGTGTTTTGAAGCGTTCATTCATGCGCGGCACCAGCTCACCGTCTTCCCCGAAGCCGAGCCAATGCTCAAAGCGCTGCGCCAGCACTTCCTGCTGGGGGTGATCACCAATGGCAATGCCGATGTGCAACGTGTGGGCCTGGCGGACTACTTTCACTTTGCCTTGCGTGCCGAAGATATCGGCATCGCCAAGCCGGATGCGCGATTGTTTCAAGAGGCGTTGCAGCGCGGCGGTGTGGAGGCCGGGGCGGCGGTGCATGTTGGCGATCATCCAGGTGATGACATCGCCGGGGCTCAACAGGCGGGGCTGCGGGCGGTGTGGTTCAACCCGACAGGCAAGGTGTGGGAAGGGGAAAAACTCCCGGATGCGCAGATTCGCAGCCTGACGGAGTTGCCGGAGTTACTTCGCCGCTGGCAGTAACACCGATGGCCAAATGTGGGAGGGGGCTTGCCCCCGATAGCGGTGTACCAGTCACCAGATGGACTGGCTGACCCACCGCCATCGGGGGCAAGCCCCCTCCCACATTGAATTGCCCCAAGCTCATAAATAGCAGCCATGAAAAAACCCGCAGCGACGGCGGGCTCTTTCAGCAAGCAGGTGGCTGCCTCAGATAGGACGGCTGCCGTACTTGTTATCCGGTTTCTTCGGTGGATCAGCAACCACGTTGGGCTCGACTTCGACCACTTTGCCGCCTTTGGCGAGGAACTCTTCCATCGCGCGGGCCAGGGCATCGCGCTCTTTGTTCTTGGCTTCAACGCTAGGCAGCTCGTCTACCGAAACAGCAGCCTTGGCCTTGCCTTTGGCTTTGGGCGCGGCATCATCGCCAGCACTGTCATCAAGGTCTTCAGCAACGTCATCAGCCGCCACTTCAAGACTTTCCTCAGTGTCGTCTTCGTCACCTACTTCAAGGTCGTCGTTTTCCAGATCATCGTCGCTCATGTTCTACCTCATGACTTGCGAAAAGCAGATTAGTTATAGCCCAGCTTCACCCTCTGTCGAGGTCGCTGGAAAAAAATCAACGTCCACTGGATCTCCAGTGGCTTATGCCCCTTCACCATGCAAGGTGGCGAGGACTTTACGAGCACCGCCGTGATCACGGTGCTCGCCCAGATAAACACCTTGCCAGGTCCCCATCGCCAAGCGGCCGGCCTTCACCGGCAAACTCAACTGGCAGCCCAGGAGACTGGCCTTGAAGTGCGCCGGCAGATCATCCGGACCTTCGTCGTTGTGTTCGAACCCTGCCTGGCCTTGCGGCACCAGCACGTTGAAAAAACGCTCGAAGTCCCGGCGAACTGCCGGATCGGCATTCTCGTTGACCGTCAACGAGGCCGAGGTGTGCTGCAGCCACAGATGCAACAGGCCCACGCGACACGCCTTCAATTCAGGCAAGCCGGCAAGCAACTCATCGGTCACCAAGTGAAAGCCCCGGGGCTTGGCCCGCAGGGTTATCAGGGTCTGTTGCCACATACAGTTCTCCGCCCATCGGCGCGCATTCTAGCGCGCTCTGGAAAAAAACAAAGTGCCGAATACGCCTACATGCCTGTAAGACATTCGCACCCCCAAAAGTGCGGTGTGGATCCCATCACAAAGTCGACGAAAAACCCATACCACTTATAGCCAAAGACAAACGCCAGGCAAAAAAATGCCCGGCAAGCCGGGCATCTTTTTTTCGCGTACTTACAAGTTGTAGCCGCGCTCGTTGTGTTGCGCCAGGTCGAGGCCGACCGCCTCTTCCTCTTCGGTGACGCGCAGGCCCATGACCATGTCCAGCACCTTGAGGATAACGTAGGTGACGATCGCCGTGTAGATCACGGTGAAGCCGACGCCTTTGCACTGGATCCACACCTGGGCAGCGATGTCGGTGGTAGCGGCGTTGAAGCCACCCATCGACGGAGCTGCGAACACGCCGGTCAGGATCGCGCCGAGGATACCGCCGATACCGTGCACGCCGAAGGCGTCCAGGGAGTCGTCGTAGCCCAGCTTGCGCTTGAGGGTCGTGGCGCAGAAGAAGCACACCACGCCCGCCGCCAGGCCGATCACCAGCGCGCCCATCGGGCCGACGGTGCCAGCAGCCGGTGTGATTGCAACCAGGCCGGCCACCACACCCGAGGCGATGCCCAGTGCGCTCGGCTTACCGTGGGTGATCCACTCGGCAAACATCCAGCCCAGCGCAGCGGCGGCGGTAGCGATCTGGGTAACCAGCATCGCCATGCCGGCCGTGCCGTTGGCCGCAGCAGCGGAGCCGGCGTTGAAGCCGAACCAGCCGATCCACAGCATGGCCGCGCCGATCAAGGTGTAACCCAGGTTATGCGGGGCCATCGGGGTGGTCGGGAAGCCTTTACGCTTGCCGAGCACGAGGCACGCTACCAGGCCAGCCACACCGGCGTTGATGTGCACCACGGTGCCACCGGCAAAGTCCAGCACGCCCCAGTCCCACATCAGGCCGCCGTTGCCGCTCCAGACCATGTGCGCAATCGGCGCATAGACCAGGGTGAACCAGATGCCCATGAAAATCAGCATCGCGGAGAACTTCATGCGCTCGGCGAAGGCACCGACGATCAGCGCCGGCGTGATGATGGCGAAGGTCATCTGGAAGGTGATGAACACCGCTTCCGGGAACAGCGCCGCCGGCCCGGTGATGCTGGCTGGAGTGACCCCTGCCAGGAACGCCTTGCCCATGCCGCCGAAGAAGGAGTTGAAGTTGACGACGCCCTGCTCCATACCGGTGGTATCGAACGCAATGCTGTAACCGTAGATGACCCACAGAATGCTGATCAGGCCAGTGATGGCAAAGCATTGCATCATCACCGACAGAATATTCTTGGAACGGACCATGCCGCCGTAGAACAGCGCCAGGCCAGGGATGGTCATGAACAGCACCAGTGCGGTGGCGGTCAGCATCCAGGCGGTGTCGCCGGAATTGAGGACTGGAGCCGCCACTTCATCTGCCGCCATTGCAAGGCTTGGCATTACGATGGACAACAGGGCTCCGAGCCCTGCGAATTTACGCAGAGTCATAGTGTTTTCTCCTGGGGCGTTGGGGTTTGGCGGCTTAGATTGCGTCGGTATCGGTTTCGCCGGTACGGATGCGAATAGCCTGTTCCAGATTGACCACGAAGATCTTGCCGTCACCGATCTTGCCGGTGTTGGCGGCCTTGGTTATCGCTTCGATAACCCGGTCAAGATCCTTGTCGTCAATGGCGACATCAATCTTCACCTTCGGCAGGAAATCGACTACGTATTCCGCGCCGCGATACAGCTCGGTATGACCCTTCTGCCGACCGAAGCCCTTGACCTCAGTAACGGTAATGCCCTGCACGCCGATCTCGGACAGTGACTCGCGTACGTCGTCCAACTTGAACGGCTTGATGATGGCAGTGACTAGCTTCATGAAAACTCTCTCCCGAATTGGTGGACTTGCCCCAGGAAAACAAACCCGTCTCAAGTCTAAGCGCAGTGCCTGGCTTTGTAACGCATCGTCGCCTCGGCATTTACCGCGGCGACGCCAGCGAACCACTGGTGACGAAAAACCTGTACCCCTGATCCATCGGCGCACTGCATTCGTCACAGCGACTGCATCAGTGCATGGGTCATGTTCGTCTAAGCAGAAACCTTGCCAGCTCCGTAAAAATCACTGAAATCAGTCCATTGCCCACTCGTGCCCACCTGCGGGGCGTTCCGCCAATCGCGATGCGCATTAAAACAGTGCGCGACCGCCCTTCCTCGTGCGCGAAAAGCGTGCGCATCAGCCGTGAAAAGACTATAGACGCTGCGTGATACACTGCCGGCCAACTGTTTTCCGGAATATTTCCCATGCTCGCGCCCAAAGACTTCCTCGACGCCCTGAGCGGCCACGCCTCTCGCCTGTTCAGCGGCGACACCCCGCTGCCCCGCAATGAAATCGAAAGCCAGTTCAAGGCACTGCTGCAAAGTGGCTTCAGCAAGCTCGACCTGGTGAGCCGTGAAGAGTTCGACAGCCAGATGGTGGTGTTGGCCCGCACGCGTGCGCGGCTTGAGAGCCTGGAGGCGAAGGTCGCGGAACTGGAAGCGCGGATGACGCCACCTTCCGCCGAATAAACGCAATCAGTGAAGGGGCTACCCCGCAGAAGCGTGAAATCACCTGTGGCGAGGGAGCTTGCTCCCGCTGGACTGCGCAGCAGTCCCATTGTCTGGGGCCGCTTCGCGACCCAGCGGGAGCAAGCTCCCTCGCCACAGGTACGGTGTTCGCCTTAACGGCCTGGCATTAGCGGGTTTTTCTCCACAGTTGTCCTGCGTCGTTGTCTGGATACGTTCTGTAAAACCTCCCCCGCTTTGCTTTTCTCACCCTCGTCTACCCTTGAATAACCCGCAGGAAGCGGCCTCCATTTCAAGGATCGAGCATGTCCCTCGCCATCGTCCACAGCCGCGCCCAGATCGGCGTTGAAGCTCCCGTCGTTACCGTCGAAGTGCATATGGCCAATGGCTTGCCATCCCTGACCCTGGTGGGTTTGCCGGAAACCGCGGTCAAGGAAAGCAAGGACCGCGTTCGCAGCGCCATTCTCAACTCGGCCCTGCAATACCCAGCGCGGCGCATCACGCTCAACCTCGCGCCCGCCGACCTGCCCAAGGACGGCGGGCGGTTTGACCTGGCGATTGCCCTGGGGATCCTGGCGGCCAGCATGCAGGTGCCGGCATTGATGCTCGATGACGTCGAGTGCCTGGGAGAGTTGGCGCTGTCCGGCGAGGTACGCGCGGTGAAAGGCGTGTTGCCGGCCGCGCTGGCGGCGCGCAAGGCCGGGCGCACCCTGATAGTGCCCAGGGCGAACGCTGAGGAAGCTTGCCTGGCGTCAGGGTTGAAGGTGATTGCGGTAGATCACTTGCTGCAGGTGGTGGCGCACTTGAATGGGCATGTACCGATCGAGCCCTACAAGTCCGACGGCTTGCTGTATTTGAATAAGCCTTACCCGGACCTCAATGAAGTACAGGGCCAGTTGGCCGCCAAGCGTGCCTTGCTGATCGCCGCGGCGGGGGCGCATAACCTGTTATTCAGCGGGCCGCCCGGCACCGGCAAGACCTTGCTCGCCAGCCGCCTGCCGGGCTTGCTGCCACCGCTCAGCGAGCAGGAAGCACTGGAAGTCGCGGCGATTCAATCCGTGGTCAGCCTGGCCCCGCTAAGTCATTGGCCGCACCGGCCGTTCCGCCAGCCGCACCACTCGGCGTCCGGCCCCGCGCTGGTCGGCGGAGGATCGAAGCCGCAACCGGGGGAAATCACCCTGGCCCATCACGGCGTGTTGTTCCTGGACGAGTTGCCGGAGTTCGACCGCAAAGTCCTGGAGGTACTGCGCGAGCCGCTCGAGTCGGGACATATTGTGATTTCCCGCGCGCGGGACCGGGTGAGTTTCCCGGCGCGCTTCCAACTGGTCGCGGCGATGAACCCCTGCCCTTGCGGTTATATGGGCGAACCCAGCGGCCGTTGTCGGTGCACGCCGGAACAGATTCAACGCTACCGCAACAAGCTCTCGGGGCCGCTATTGGACCGCATCGATTTGCACCTGACCGTGGCGCGGGAGGCCACGGCACTGAGCCCGGCCCAACAGACCGGCGACAACACTGCGAAAACCGCCGCCCTGGTTGCCGACGCACGGGAGCGCCAGCAACGACGCCAGGGCTGCGCCAATGCGTTCCTCGATCTGCCGGGGCTGCGCGAGTACTGCACGCTGGCAAAGGTCGATGAAGGCTGGCTGGAAAGTGCATGTGAGCGACTGACACTGTCGCTGCGCGCGGCTCATAGGCTGCTCAAGGTGGCGCGCACTTTGGCGGACCTCGAACAAACAGAAGCAATCGCTCGCCACCATCTGCAAGAGGCCTTGCAGTACCGTCCGGCGGCGATCAATTGAGCCGTGCGCCCCTATATTCGGAATGCGGTGGCTTAGCGGAACCGGTCCACTTCATGCCGCAAGCCCGCCGCCAAAGTCTCCAGCTCCTTGGCGGTGATCGCCAGGTTCGACACCACTTCACGCTGCTCGCTGTTAGCCAGCGCAATACTCTGCAGGTTGCTGCTGAGCAAGGTCGCGGTGCTGCTCTGCTCTTGCGTGGCCGTGGTGATTGCGGCGAACTGCTGGCCGGCCGAACGGCTTTGCTCGTCGATGCGCGCCAGGGCCGAGGCCACGTCGGCGTTGCGCGACAGGCCTTCCTGCATCAGCACATTACCGTGCTCCATGGTGCTGATGGCATTCCCGGTTTCCTGCTGGATGCTCTGGATCATGCCGGAAATTTCATCGGTGGCCTGGCGAGTGCGCGAGGCCAGGTTGCGCACTTCGTCGGCGACCACGGCAAAACCACGGCCTTGCTCGCCGGCACGGGCGGCTTCGATGGCCGCGTTCAAAGCCAGCAGGTTGGTCTGTTCCGCGATAGACGTAATCACGCCGACGATGCCGCCGATCTCCTGGGAACGCTGGCCCAAGGTGTTGATCACCGTGGCGGTGCTGTTCAGGGCGGTGGCGATATGTTCCAGGGACGACGACGCCTCTTGCATCGAGGCACGCCCGATACGGGTCTGCTGGGCATTTTCCTGGGCCAGACGCTCGGTGCTGCCCATGTTGTCGGCGATATTCAGGGAGGTGGCGCTGAATTCTTCCACCGCGCCCGCCATGCTGGTGATCTCACCGGACTGCTGCTCCATGCCTTCATAGGCACCGCCAGACAAACCGGACAACGCCTGGGCACGGCTGTTGACCTCTTCAGCTGCCTTGCGAATGTGCGAAACCATGGTCGACAGCGCTTCGCCCATCTGGTTGAAGCTGCGCGCCAACTGGCCGATTTCGTCATGGCTGGAAACGTTGAGGCGCGCGCTCAGGTCGCCCGCACCGAGCGCTTCGGCTTGGCGCACCAGGTCACTCAATGGCGCGAGCTTGCTGCGCAACAGCCACACCGTGGCGCCCACCGCCAACAGCATGGCCAGCACGCTGCCGATCACCAGGCGCAGGCCGACGTCCCAGGTCACCGCACGAATTTCAGCCTTGGGCATGCTCGCCACTACCGCCCAGGGGCCGCCTTCGAACGGTACCGAGACGCTGTAGAAATCTTCGTTCTCGTCGCTCCAGAAGCGGCCTACACCCGGCTTCTTCGCCAGGTCGAGCATTACTGGAATGGCTTGGTCCAGGGCTTGTACACCGGCCGGCGGCACCAGCCAGTGCTTCTGTTCATCCAGCAGCGAAAGGGAGCCGGTCTGGCCGATACGGAAGCGCTTGAGGTTGTCGAACTGGGCTTTCTGTTCGTCGGTGTAGTCGAAACCGATGAACAACACTGCGATGACTTTGCCGCTGGCATCACGCACCGGGCTGTACTGGGTCATATAGGAGCGGTCGAACAACACGGCCCGACCGATGTAGGCCTGCCCGCCAAACACACGCTGGTAGGCCGGGCCCTGGCGATCGAGCACGGTGCCGATGGCGCGGTTACCGTCCTGCTTGGTCAGGGAGGTGCTGATGCGAACAAAGTCATCGCCGCTGCGCACGAATACCGTGGCCACACCGCCGGACATGGCCTTGAATTCATCCACTTCACTGAAGTTGTTGTTCAGCAACTCGCTGCCCAGGTAGAGGCTTGGGGTCTGCACACCGGCCACGGCGACTGGCTGCTCCGGGCGCACGCTCAAGCCGGCGCCAAAGCGCTTCTCAAACAGCCCGCTCAAACGCTGGGTGCTCTCGCGCAAGGTGCTGTGGAAAGTATTGAGTTGGTCGGCAAGCAGGCGCGCCTCGCTGGCCAGGTGTTCCTCGCGAGTGGCGAGGTTGGCGGTGTCGAGGGAGCGTAGAGCGAAGACGGTACTGCCGCTGATAACGACAGCCAGAATTACGGCCAATGCGAGGCCTAACTGCGAAGCGATCCGAGCGCGAGGTTGAGACATGACAGCTCCTGAGCCGAGGCCAGGATCATCCTGATCTCTTAGCGCTGCTCGGCGAATTATCTAATGGGAAACGTTTGTGCACGAGGGTTCCAACACCTTACTTCGGCGCGGTTTCGCAATACTTGAGCGATTCGCAGGGGTATCACGCAAACGATTGCATCACACACACCAAACCCTTCATTCGAGGCGTGCCACAGCAGGCAAAACCATCGCTTGCACCTCACCCTGAAGAAATTCCGCCAAGCGCCGCAAACGCTCACCACCGGGGCGGGTTTTCGGCCAAACCAGGTAATAACTTTCGCCGCTGGCGACGGCCGTTGGCCAGGGTAGGCTCAGGCGTTTCTGGGCGACGTCCTCGGCCACCATCAGCAGGTCGCCCATGGACACCCCATAACCCCGCGCGGCAGCGATCATGCCCAACTCGAGCGTGTCGAACACCTGCCCACCCTTGAGCGAAACGCGGGACGCCAGCCCCATGCGCTCCAGCCAGTAACGCCAGTCGCGGCGATCCGGCGTCGGATGCAGCAGCTCCGCCGTTGCCAACCGCGCCACCTCCCACGGGCCGTCATCCAGCAGGTTGGGCGCGCCAACCGGAATGAGCATTTCGGGAAACAGGTAACTGGCCTCCCAATCCGCTGGGAAGTGCCCGTTGCTGAGCAATACCGCGCAATCGAATGGTTCCTGGTTGAAGTCCACCTCATCGATGCTCATCCACGCACTGGTGAGCTGCACCTCGTTGCCCGGCTGCAAGGCCCTAAAGCGACTCAACCGCGCCAGCAGCCAGCGCATGGTCAGGGTGGACGGCGCTTTCATGCGCAAGATGTCGTCTTCGGCATTCAGGGTATGGCAGGCGCGCTCCAGGGCAGCGAAACCTTCGCGTACGCCGGGTAATAGCAAACGCGCCGCTTCGGTGAGCTGCAAGGTGCGGCCGCTGCGCTGGAAAAGACGGCAGGCGAAATGCTCCTCGAGGGTACGAATATGCCGGCTGACCGCACTCTGGGTAATCGACAACTCCTCTGCCGCGCGGGTGAAGGAGTGGTGACGGGACGCGGCCTCGAATGCCCGCAAGGCGTAAAGCGGCGGAAGACGACGAGACATTCTGAAAGCTCCGACAGTGCTATCAGCAGACCCTACCAGAACAGACCAGGCATGAGTTTTAATCATGCAGATGATCGCATTTATCCTTTTGTGCAATACGCGTAAAGCGCCGAGAATCAACCCTTTCCCTCCTCCTGAATTTTCGAGAGTGATGATCATGCAGCATCCAGCACGCACCGAACTCTGGGCCATTCTGCGGCTGTCGGGGCCGTTGATTGCCTCACAGTTGGCGCACATGCTGATGGTGCTGACCGATACCCTGATGATGGCCCGCCTGAGCCCTGAAGCCCTGGCCGGCGGTGGCCTGGGCGCGGCGAGCTATTCGTTCGTGGCGATTTTCTGCATCGGTGTGATTGCGGCAGTGGGCACCCTGGTAGCTATCCGTCACGGTGCGGGCGATATCGAAGGCGCCACTCGCCTGACCCAGGCCGGGCTTTGGCTGGCGTGGTTAATGGCCCTGGCGGCGGCGCTGCTGCTGTGGAACCTCAAGCCGCTGCTGCTGATATTCGGCCAGACCGAAACCAACGTGCAGGCCGCCGGTCAATTCCTGACCCTCCTGCCCTTCGCCCTGCCCGGCTACCTTAGCTTCATGGCGCTGCGCGGCTTCACCAGCGCCATCGGCAAAGCCACCCCGGTGATGGTGATCAGCTTATGCGGCACGGTGGTCAACTACCTGCTCAACCATGCGCTGATCGAAGGTATGTTCGGCCTACCCAAGCTCGGGTTGATGGGCATTGGCATGGTCACGGCGATTGTCGCCAATGGCATGGCGCTGGCGCTGATGTGGTACATCCGCAGCAACCGGACCTACGCCGCCTACCCCCTGAGTACCGGCCTGTTGCGCCTCAATACCCGGTACCTGCGCGAGCTGTGGCGCCTGGGCCTGCCGATCGGCGGCACTTATGCGGTGGAAGTCGGGCTGTTCGCTTTCGCGGCGCTGTGCATGGGCACCATGGGCAGCACGCAGTTGGCGGCGCACCAGATAGCCCTGCAAATCGTCTCGGTGGCGTTCATGGTCCCGGCGGGCATGTCCTACGCGATCACCATGCGCATCGGCCAGCATTATGGTGCCGGGCAATTGTTGAATGCACGCCTGGCCGGGCGCGTCGGCATTGGCTTTGGCGCCCTGGTGATGCTGGGGTTCGCCGCTGTGCTCTGGCTGTTTTCCGACCCGCTGATCGGACTGTTCCTCGACCATAACGACCCGGCCTTTCACGACGTGATCGTGCTCGCCGTCAGCCTGCTGGCCGTCGCGGCCTGGTTCGAGCTGTTCGACGGCGTGCAGACCATTGCCATGGGCTGCATCCGTGGCCTCAAGGACGCCAAGACCACGTTCCTGGTGGGACTCGGTTGCTACTGGCTGATCGGCGCGCCATCAGCCTGGTTGATGGCATTCACCCTGGGCTGGGGGCCGACCGGCGTGTGGTGGGGCCTGGCGCTGGGGTTGGCGTGCGCGGCGGTGAGCCTGACGTGGGCGTTCGAAGCGAAAATGAAACGCATGATCCGACGAGAGCCGCAAACACACACTGCTTTCGAGGCAGCACAGACGCACTAAGGTCCTACTCGATTTTGGATTGGGTTTACAAGGCTGGCATGTTTAGCCCAACAACGCCTGCTGGCTCTGGCCAAACGTCAGGTACTCCACCAGCTCAGCCAACGGCAACGGTTTACTGATCAAATAACCCTGGGCTTGATCGCAACCAAACAGTTTCAAAAGCTCAAGCTGCTCCGAGGTCTCCACGCCTTCGGCCACCACTTCCAGGTTGAGGTTGTGGGCCAGGTTGATCATGGCGTGCACCAGCTTGCGATTCTCTTCGCGCTCCTCCATGCCGCCGACGAAGCTCTTGTCAATCTTCAACAAGGCAATCGGCAGGCTGTTGAGGTGCACGAACGATGAGAAACCGGTGCCGAAGTCGTCCAGGGAAAACCGTACGCCGAGGCGGCCGAGGGCGTCCATGGTCTGTTTGACCAGGTCGCTGCGACGCATCACGGCGGTTTCGGTCAACTCGAACTCCAGCCATTGCGCTTCCACGCCGCGCTCGGCAATCAGCCGGCTGAGGGTCGAGAGCAACTGGCTGTCCTGGAACTGGCGAAACGACAGGTTGACCGCCATGTGCAACGCCGGCAGGCCACGTTCGCGCAGGTCCTGCATGTCGCGCAAGGCGCGGGCAATCACCCAGTAACCCAATGGCACGATCAAGCCACTCTGCTCGGCCAGGGGCACGAATTCGCTCGGTGGCAACAGGCCACGCTCGCCATGACGCCAGCGCACCAGGGCTTCCAGACCGACGATATGCCCGTCATCCAGGTCCAGGCGCGGCTGGTAGTGCAGCTCCAGTTCATCACGGCGCAAGGCACGGCGCAATTCGCTTTCCAGGTCGGCCAGGCTGCGCGCGTTGCGATTGATGCGTTCGTTGAAGATGTGAAAAGTACAGCCCTGGGTGCTTTTGGCCTGCTGCATGGCGATATGGGCATGCCACATCAACGGGTCGGCCCCGGCGCGGGCACGGGCATGCGCCACACCCAGGCTGCAGCCGATCAACAGGCTTTCACCGTCCACCCAGTAAGGCTCGGCCATCACTTCGGTGATGCGCTCGGCCATCCATTCGGCGCGCTGGGGCGCACGGCGGGTGTCGATCAGCAGCGCGAACTCATCGCTGCCCAGGCGCGCCAGTTGATCACCGGCTTCCAGCTGGCTCTTGAGCCGTGACACCACCTGCAGGATCAAGCGATCACCGGCCTGGTGACCAAGGGCATCGTTGGCATGACGGAAGTTGTCCAGGTCCAGATGCCCAAGGGCCAGGCCGCGGCCTTCGTTATCCGCCAGCCGCGCCGCCAGCAGGGTCTGGAAACCCTGGCGGTTGGCGATACCGGTGAGCGGGTCCTGTTCGGCCAGGCGCTGCAGCGTGTTTTCCAGCACGCCGCGCTCACGCACATGGCGCAGACAGCGGCGCAGGGTATCGGCGTCCAGCACGGAATGGATCAGCCAATCGCTGACACCGAGCGGCGAAACCAGCGGCTCCTGTTCCAGCAACAATACACACGGCAAGCTGCAGCGGCCGGGACCGGGTTGCAGAGGGGGTGTGGTCAACAGCACCGCACTGTGGTCGTCGTCGAACAGACGACTCACCGAGTCCCAGTTGGGCGCACTGATCAGCACAGCCCCGTCGCCCATCGGCGCCAGGCACTCGCGCAACAACGCCGCCCACTCAGGCTCATCGGCCAACAGCAGCAAACGCAAGGGTTCGACAGGCGTAGACAAGCTAGCTCCCTAGACTCTGCAAGAATTCGTTGGCGGTGGCATTATGACGTGCGGCCTGACAATGACAATGGCATGACAAATGATAGGTGTTATCAAACACGCTGACTGTGAAAATAGTCGCGATATCCCCTACATCCTGCGGCAAAGTAGCAAAACCGGCAAATTTAGATCGAGTGGTACGTCACACCGTCGTTCTAAGGCAGCAGAATCTTGCCAGCCTGTTAAAATGCCCGCCCTTTTGAACAACGACTCCCCGAACTCTGTATGTCCCGACTCAATCCCCGGCAGCAAGAAGCCGTGAACTACGTCGGCGGCCCTCTATTGGTGCTCGCCGGTGCTGGCTCCGGCAAGACCAGCGTGATTACCCGCAAGATCGCGCACCTGATCCAGAACTGCGGGATCCGCGCCCAGTACATCGTCGCCATGACCTTTACCAACAAGGCGGCGCGGGAAATGAAAGAGCGCGTCGGCACCCTGCTCAAGGGTGGCGAAGGCCGTGGCCTCACCGTGTGCACCTTCCACAACCTTGGGCTGAACATCATTCGCAAGGAGCATGCACGGCTGGGCTACAAGCCGGGTTTCTCGATTTTCGACGAGACCGACGTCAAGGCCCTGATGACCGACATCATGCAGAAGGAATACGCGGGCGACGACGGCGTCGACGAGATCAAGAACATGATCGGCGCCTGGAAAAACGACCTGATCCTGCCCGCCGAAGCGCTGGAAGCCGCGCGCAACCCCAAGGAACAGACCGCCGCCATCGTCTACACCCACTACCAGCGCACGCTCAAGGCGTTCAACGCGGTGGACTTCGACGACCTGATCCTGCTGCCGGTCAAGCTGTTCCAGGAACACAAGGACATCCTGGAAAAGTGGCAGAACAAAGTGCGTTACCTGCTGGTGGACGAATACCAGGACACCAACGCCAGCCAATACCTGCTGGTGAAGCTGTTGATCGGTACGCGCAACCAGTTCACCGTGGTGGGCGACGACGACCAGTCGATCTACGCCTGGCGTGGTGCGCGCCCGGAAAACCTGATGTTGCTCAAGGAAGATTATCCGTCCCTGAAAGTGGTGATGCTGGAGCAGAACTACCGTTCCACCAGCCGCATCCTGCGCTGTGCCAACGTGCTGATCTCCAACAACCCCCACGAGTTTGAAAAACAACTGTGGAGCGAGATGGGCCATGGCGACGAAATCCGCGTGATCCGCTGCCGCAACGAAGACGCCGAAGCCGAGCGCGTGGCTGTGGAAATCCTCAGCCTGCACCTGCGCACCGACCGCCCTTACAGCGACTTTGCGATCCTGTATCGCGGCAACTACCAGGCCAAGCTGATCGAGCTGAAATTACAGCACCACCAGGTGCCGTATCGCCTGTCGGGTGGCAACAGCTTCTTCGGACGCCAGGAAGTAAAAGACCTGATGGCCTACTTCCGCCTGATCGTAAACCCGGATGACGACAACGCCTTCCTGCGGGTGATCAACGTCCCACGCCGGGAAATCGGTTCGACGACCCTGGAAAAACTCGGCAACTACGCCACCGAGCGCAAGATCTCGATGTACGCCGCCACCGACGAAATCGGCCTGGGCGAACACCTGGACACGCGCTTCACCGACCGCCTGTCGCGCTTCAAGCGCTTCATGGACAAGGTGCGCGAGCAGTGCGCCGGCGAAGACCCGATCAGCGCCCTGCGCAGCATGGTCATGGACATCGACTATGAAAACTGGCTGCGCACCAACAGTTCCAGCGACAAGGCCGCGGACTACCGCATGGGCAACGTCTGGTTCCTGATCGAAGCCCTGAAGAACACCCTGGAAAAAGACGAAGACGGTGAAATGACCGTCGAGGACGCCATCGGCAAACTGGTGCTGCGCGACATGCTCGAACGCCAGCAGGAAGAGGAAGATGGCGCCGAAGGCGTGCAGATGATGACCCTGCACGCGTCCAAGGGCCTGGAATTTCCTTACGTGTTCATTATGGGCATGGAAGAGGAGATCCTCCCGCATCGCTCCAGCATCGAAGCCGACACCATCGAGGAAGAACGGCGCCTGGCCTACGTGGGCATTACCCGCGCGCGTCAGACCCTGGCCTTCACCTTCGCCGCCAAGCGCAAGCAATACGGCGAAATCATCGACTGTGCCCCCAGCCGGTTCCTGGATGAGTTGCCGCCGGATGACTTGGCCTGGGAAGGCAACGACGACACCCCGACCGAGGTGAAGGCCGTTCGCGGCAACAGCGCCCTGGCTGATATACGCGCGATGTTAAAGCGCTAGAATCGACTACTTTTCAATCTACTTTCGGCGCCTGTTGCGCCATCAGAGGAAGCTTTCCGTGGAAGCACTGCACAAGAAAATTCGCGAAGAAGGCATCGTGCTTTCCGATCAGGTACTCAAGGTTGACGCCTTTTTGAACCACCAGATCGATCCGGCGCTGATGAAACTGATCGGCGACGAATTCGCCGCGCTGTTCAAGGACTCGGGCATCACCAAGATCGTCACCATCGAGGCCTCCGGTATCGCCCCGGCGATCATGACCGGCCTGAACCTCGGCGTGCCGGTGATCTTCGCGCGCAAGCAGCAGTCCCTGACACTGACCGAAAACCTGCTGTCGGCGACGGTGTACTCCTTCACCAAGAAAACCGAAAGCACCGTGGCGATCTCCCCGCGCCACCTGACCAGCAGCGACCGCGTGCTGGTCATCGATGACTTCCTGGCCAACGGCAAGGCGTCCCAGGCGCTGATTTCGATCATCAAGCAAGCGGGCGCGACCGTGGCCGGCCTGGGCATCGTTATCGAGAAGTCGTTCCAGGGTGGCCGTGCGGAGCTCGATGCCCAGGGGTATCGGGTTGAATCGCTGGCGCGGGTGAAGTCGCTGGCGGGTGGCGTCGTTACCTTCATCTGAACCAACGCAGCTCGAAATGTGGGAGGGGGCTTGCCCCCGATTGCGGTGTATCAGTCACCAACTGGTTGGCTGACCCACAGCTATCGGGGGCAAGCCCCCTCCCACATTTGTCTTGTGTTGGCGGTTAGTGCGCGGTGGCTTGTAGACCCGCGAGCAGCAGGCGCTGATACAGGTCCTCCTTGAACCCCTGCGGCTGATCCAGCCCCATCCGCCTCAGATGCTCGGGAAACGCTTCCGGATCCGGCGCATCCAGCGCTGCCTTGCCCAGCTCCAGCATCTCCGTCAGCTTGAATTTGCTCTTGAGCCAGTTCAGCGCGCGCAACAGGTCGCGCTCTTGGTCCGTGAAATCGCTGCCCAACGGATATTCCGGGAACAGGCGCCGATGCCTGGCTTGAATCGCCTGGAGCCGTTGCGGTGTGTTGTCGGCAAAGCGCGGGTCCAGCTTGAAATCCATGGGTAACTTGCCGGCCTTTTGCGCCTCTTCGATCAGCTCGCCCTGGAAGCGCGAGTCGGTGATATTGAGCAACGCCTCAATCACCTTGGCATCGGTCTGGCCACGCAAATCGGCAATGCCGTACTCGGTGATGACGATATCCCGCAGGTGCCGGGGAATGGTGCAATGGCCATACTCCCAGACGATATTCGAACTGACCTCCCCCGCCGACTCGCGCCAGCTGCGCAGGATCAGGATCGAACGCGCGCCCTCCAGCGCATGGCCCTGGGCAACGAAGTTGTACTGCCCGCCCACGCCGCTGAGCACTCGGCCATCTTCCAACTGGTCGGCCACACCGGCACCGAGCAAGCTGACCATGATCGCGCTGTTGATGAATCGCGCATCCTGACGCTGCAAACGCTTGAGCTCTTCCTGACCGTACAGCTCGTTGATATAGCTGATGCCGGTCATGTTGAATTCCAGCCGCTTGGCGTGGCTCATCTCCTGCAGGCGCTGGTAGAAACTGCGCGGGCCGAGAAAGAAGCCGCCATGGATCGAGATGCCATCGGGCTGCGCGGCATCGTCGAGCAACCCGGCATTGGCCTGTTGCTGGGTCGCCACGTCCGGGTACACCTTGCGCCTGATGATCCCGGCATCCGCCAGTACCAGCAGGCCGTTGACGAACATTTCGCTGCAACCGTAAAGGCCACGGGCGAACGGCTCAACGCCGCCCTCACGGCTGATCAAGGGCGCCCACTGATACACGTCCAGATCGGTCAGCAGCAATCGATAGGCCTCGTTGTCGGCCTGGCGCGCCAACAATGCGGCGGTCAGCGCATCGCCCATGGAGCCGATGCCGATCTGCAAAGTGCCGCCATCGCGCACAAGGGTGCTGGCATGCATACCGATAAAATGGTCCTGGAACCCCACCGGCATGTTTGGCGTGGAAAACAGCGTGGTGCTGTCTTTCTCATCGAGCAGGTAGTCGAAGGCGTCCATGCCCAACTCGGCATCGCCGGGCATGTAGGGCAAGTCGCTGTGGACCTGGCCGACGATCAGGATGGTCTCACCCGCCGCGCGCCGCTTGGCGATCATCGGCAGCAGGTCGAGGGTGATGTCCGGGTTGCAGCTCAGGCTCAGGCGGTCGGGATGCTCGGCGCTGCTGGCAACCAGCTGGGCCACCAGGTTCAGGCCGGCGGCATTGATGTCCCGGGCTGCATGGCTGTAGTTACTGCTGACGTAATCCTGCTGGGCGGCGGCGCTGTGCAGCAGGCTGCCGGGCTGCATGAAGAATTGCTGCACGCGGATATTCTTCGGCAGGCAGTCCTTGTGCAGGTCTGCGAGAAAATCCAGCTCGGGATAATCGCCAAACACGCGCTCGATAAAGGGTTCGAGAAAGCGCTTCTGCAAACCGTCGCCCAGAGTGGGCCGACCCAGGCTCAGCGCGGTGTAGATCGTCAGCGCCCGCTCGGGCAACTGTGCGACACGCCGGTACAGCGCGTTGACGAACAGATTGGGCTTGCCCAGCCCCAGCGGCATGCCCATATGGATATGCGCCGGCAAGCGGGCCAGTACGTCGTCAACTGCTTGCTCGATTGAACACAACTGCACCATCCGACTGCTCCCGAACATTCCATGAATTGGGGTTGGACCGAGCTTGCCGGGTCTTTGCTGCAATGAACAGCCATGAAAGATAATCCCAGGCACAAAAAAGCCGCTCGCAAGCGGCTTTTTTGGCGAAGATCGGCGGGTTAAAGCCCGGACATCTTCTTGATCGCGCCTTTGAGATCGTCATCCGAGCAGTCAGCGCAAGTGCCTTTGGGCGGCATGGCATTGATGCCGGTGATCGCCTTGGCCAGGATGCCGTCGAGGCCGCCCTGATGATCTGCGCGCTCTTTCCACGCGGCGGTGTCGCCGATTTTCGGTGCCCCCAGCAAGCCGGTGCCGTGGCAAGCATTACAGTGCTTGGCGATGATTTCATCCGGGGTTCTTGCGCCACCGCCGCCCGCTGCTACGGCGACCTCCATGCCTTTGCACTCCTGGCCCTGGACACAGACCTGGCCCACGGGCTCCAGGCGCTTGGCAATGTCATCGTTGGTCGCAGCTTGAGCGCTGACAGCCCATAGGGCCAGTACGGTTGCTGGTGCAGCCAGCATTTTCATAATTAGGTTCACGCGTTCACCCTCAATGGTGGCTATTCACGCCTGCGGCCACGGTTTCGCAGGCGGCGAAAGTATAGCGGTTAGCCCGCCCGGCTGAAACAACCCTATTAAACAAAGGGAGATTCGGCCTCACGGTGTACACTGCGCGAACCTCTGCAGCGCTGGCAGGGCGCCTCTCTTTTAGAAGTTCGCGGGTGTGGCTGCGCTGATTAGTCGCGCCGGCACGTCGAACGGATTGCGAAACCGATGGGGCTTGGTACTTTCAAAGTAGTAGCTATCGCCTGCTTCGAGCACAAAAGTTTCAAGACCGACCACCAATTCCAGGCGACCTTCCACCAGAATCCCGGTTTCTTCGCCTTCATGGGTGAGCATTTCTTCGCCCGTGTCGGCGCCTGGCGGGTAGATTTCGTTGAGAAACGCGATGGCCCGGCTGGGGTGCGCTCGGCCTACCAGCTTCATGGTGACGGCACCGTCGGAAATGTCGATCAGCTCATTGGCTTTATAGACGATCTGCGTGGGTATTTCCTGGAGGATCTCTTCGGAAAAGAACTCGACCATGGACATGGGAATGCCACCCAGTACCTTGCGCAGGGAACTGATCGAGGGGCTGACGCTGTTTTTCTCGATCATCGAAATGGTGCTGTTGGTGACGCCCGCGCGCTTGGCAAGCTCGCGCTGGGAAAGACCTTTGAGTTTACGGATCGATTGCAGTCGTTCGCCGACGTCCAATGCAGGAGCCTCCTAGGGTTCAGGCTTTGTTGTAATTGAGCGTTATCATGGCGACAGCGTTCAGTATTTACAACACTTGGGCCTAAATCCCGGGCAGCTGCGTTCGTACCCGGCCATCAAGCGCCGGAATAGAGCCTCGGTACCCGGCGCAGGTTGCAGAAAATCTGGTAAGGGATGGTTTCAGCAGCGGTCGCGACGTCACTGGCGAGAATATTCTTGCCCCACAACTCCACCGTGGAACCCAGGCCCGCCTGGGGCACATCCGTCAGGTCGACACACAGCATATCCATGGATACCCGGCCCAGTAACTGGCTGCGCTGGCCGGCGACCAGCACCGGTGTGCCAGTGGGCGCATGGCGCGGGTAGCCATCGGCATACCCCATGGCAACCACGCCGATACGCATTGGCTTGGGCGTGACGAACCTGGCGCCGTAGCCTACCGGCTCACCCGCCGGCAGTTCGCGTACGCAAATGATTTTGGACTCCAGGGTCATCACCGGCTGCAAACGCGCTGCGATGGCCTGGTCTTCACCAAAGGGCGTAGCGCCGTAGAGCATGATGCCTGGGCGCACCCAGTCACTGCTCACACTTGGCCACCCCAGTACGGACGGTGAATTGCGCAGGCTGACTTCAGCCGCCAGGCCTTGGCGGGCCGCGTCGAATACCGCCACTTGTTCGTTGCTGCTCACGCAATCGAGCTCGTCGGCGCGGGCGAAATGGCTCATCAATACGATCTTCGCGACTTTACCGCTGGCCAGCAGGCGCTTGTAAGCGTCCCGGTAATCCTTGGGATGCAGGCCGACACGGTGCATGCCTGAGTCCAGCTTGAGCCAGATGGTCAAGGGCTTGCTCAGCGCGGCCTGCTCGATAGCCTCCAGTTGCCACAGCGAATGCACCACGCACCACAGGTCCTGCTCGATGATCAGCGGCAGTTCGTCGGCTTCGAAAAAACCTTCCAGCAGCAGCACCGGCGCACGTATCCCGGCGGCGCGCAGCTCCAGGGCCTCTTCGATGCACGCCACCGCGAACCCATCGGCCTCGGCTTCCAGCGCCTGGGCAACAGCTACCGCGCCATGGCCGTAGGCGTCCGCCTTGATCACGGCGAGGGCCTTGGCCCCGGTGACTTCGCGGGCCAATTGGTAATTGTGGCGCAGAGCTTGGAGATCGATCAAGGCACGGGCTGGACGCATGGCGGCAGGCTTCTAGGCGGCAGAGTAAAAAAACCGGTGCCGACCAACAATGTCGGCACCGGGAGAGGGATTGAGCGTTAAGGCAGCGCAGCCACGACGGACAGCTCTACCAGGATGTTCGGCTCACACAGTTTAGCTTCAACCGTAGCGCGAGCTGGCGCGGCGCCTTTAGGCAACCACTTGTCCCACACCGCATTCATGCCGGCGAAGTCAGCATCGATGTCTTTCAAATAGATTGTCACCGACAGCAAACGGGTCTTGTCGGTGCCGGCCAGGTCAAGCAAACGCTCGATGTTGACCAGGGTTTCGCGGGTCTGCTGCTCGATGCCGGCACTCATGTCGTCGCCGACCTGCCCTGCCAGGTACACGGTACCGCTGTGAACAACGATCTGGCTCATGCGCTCATTGGTGAGCTGGCGCTGGATTGACATGTTGGGCGGACTCCTGGTGATTGCCGTAACGGGAAATAGCGAGGCCTTCGGCGCTGATCTGCGGGGTTTTCTTCGCCATCAGGTCGGCCAGCAAGCGACCGGAGCCGCATGCCATGGTCCAGCCGAGGGTGCCGTGGCCGGTATTCAGGAACAGGTTCTTGAATGGGGTGCCGCCGACAATCGGTGTGCCATCGGGCGTGGTCGGGCGCAGGCCGGTCCAGAAACTGGCCTGGGCCAGATCGCCGCCCTGAGGATAAAGGTCGTTGACGATCATCTCCAGGGTTTCACGCCGGCGAGGGTTGAGCGAGAGGTCAAAACCGGCTATTTCAGCCATGCCGCCGACGCGAATGCGGTTGTCGAAGCGGGTGATCGCGACTTTGTAGGTTTCGTCCAGGATGGTCGAAGTCGGCGCCATCGCCGGGTTGGTGATCGGCACGGTCAGCGAGTAGCCCTTGAGCGGGTACACCGGCGCCTTGATCCCCAGCGGCTTGAGCAGCTTCGGCGAATAACTGCCGAGGGCCAGCACGTAGCGGTCGGCGGTTTCCAACTGGCCGTCGATCCACACGCCGTTGATGCGGTCGCCTGCGTAATCGAGGCGCTGGATGTCCTGTTCGAAACGAAACTCGACGCCCAATTGCTTGCACATCTCTACCAAGCGGGTAGTGAACATCTGGCAGTCGCCGGTCTGGTCGTTGGGCAGGCGCAGTGCACCGGCAAGAATATCGGTGACACTGGCCAGGGCGGGTTCAACCCGGGCGATGCCGGCGCGGTCCAGCAGCTCGAAGGGCACGCCGGATTCCTGCAACACGGCAATGTCCTTGGCCGCGCCATCGAGCTGGGCCTGGGTGCGGAACAGTTGGGTGGTGCCCAGGCTGCGCCCTTCATAGGCAATCCCGGTTTCAGCGCGCAGTTCGTCGAGGCAGTCGCGGCTGTACTCGGACAGGCGGACCATGCGCTCCTTGTTCACCGCATACCGGCTGGCGGTGCAGTTGCGCAGCATCTGCGCCATCCACAAGTATTGGTCGATATCGGTGGTGGCCTTGATCGCCAGCGGCGCATGACGTTGCAGCAGCCACTTGATCGCCTTGAGCGGCACGCCCGGCGCGGCCCATGGCGACGCGTAGCCTGGGGATACCTGGCCGGCGTTGGCGAAACTGGTTTCCATGGCGGCGGCGGGTTGACGGTCAACCACCACGACCTCAAAGCCGGCCCGAGCCAAATAATAGGCACTGGTCACGCCGATGACGCCGCTACCCAAGACCAGAACGCGCATTTTTATATCCTCATCGCGGGCGGAGCCGCTGACGTGTGTTATTGGAGCAATGATGAGCGCAGTGTAAAAAACTATCAGCAGTGCATTTCACTATATAAATGCCTATATTTGGCGACAATTCTCGGCACAAACCGTTTTTACAGAGGCGTATCCCCTATGCGTACCAACACCCAGACCAAGCGGGAGCTGGACAAGATTGACCGCAATATCCTGCGCATCCTGCAAACCGATGGGCGCATTTCGTTCACGGAATTGGGAGAAAAGGTTGGGCTGTCGACGACGCCGTGTACCGAGCGGGTGCGCCGCCTGGAGCGCGAGGGGATCATCATGGGCTACAACGCGCGGCTCAACCCGCAGCATTTGAAAGGGAGTTTGCTGGTATTTGTCGAGATCAGCCTGGATTACAAGTCCGGCGATACGTTCGAAGAGTTCCGCCGCGCCGTGCTCAAACTGCCCCATGTGCTGGAATGCCACCTGGTGTCCGGGGACTTTGACTACCTGGTGAAAGCGCGGATTTCCGAGATGGCCTCGTACCGCAAATTACTCGGCGATATCCTGCTCAAGCTGCCGCATGTGCGCGAGTCCAAGAGCTATATCGTGATGGAAGAAGTGAAGGAAAGCCTGAACCTGCCGATCCCCGATTAACCTGACAGAACTCAATCAAATGTGGGAGGGGGCTTGCCCCTCCCACACTGACCCAGTACATCCGCTACACCAGTACCTGTCGGGTACTCGCCATATACGCGTGAATCTGCTTTTCAACCCGTGGATGAATCAGTTCCACCGGCCGCCGGCCATTGGGGCACGGCAAGGTTTTGGTGGTGCCGAACAGGCGACAGATCAGCGGGCGCTCGTCATACACGGTGCAGCCGCTGGGCCCCAGGTGCACGCAATTCAGCTCGTCCATGGCGGCTTCCTGCTCGGCGGCATTCTTGCGCGGCAGACGCGACATTTCCTCAGGCGAAGTGGTGACCGGCCCACAGCAGTCGTGGCAACCCGGGACACACTCGAACGAAGGAATCTGCCTACGCAAGGCGCTGACTTTCTGACTGTTGCAACTCATCCAAATCCACACCCAACCGCGATTAGACCGGGATTCTGCCGTAAAACGCCCCGCGCAGACAGCTTCGTCCGACCGCTGTATCCTGCGTCAAATTTTCCAAACAGGGAGCTCCCCATGACCGCCAGCGCCCGGCACACCGCGTCCTACTACGCTGCCAGCAGCGTGCCGCACCCCGATTACCCGGCGTTGGCGGGTGAGGTGCGTGCCGATGTCTGCGTGATTGGCGGCGGCTATTCCGGGCTCAACACTGCGCTGGAGTTGGCCGAGCGCGGCTTCAGTGTGGTGCTGCTGGAGGCGCGCAAGATCGGCTGGGGCGCCAGCGGGCGCAACGGCGGCCAGCTGATTCGCGGCGTCGGCCACGGCCTTGACCAGTTCGCCAAGGTGATCGGCACCGACGGCGTGCGCCAGATGAAGCTGATGGGCCTGGAAGCCGTGGAGATCGTGCGCGAGCGTGTCGAACGCTTCAAGATTCCTTGCGACCTGACCTGGGGCTACTGCGACCTGGCCAACAAACCCCGTGACCTTGAGGGCCTCGCCGAAGACGCCGAAGAGCTGCGCAGCCTGGGCTATCGCCATCCGGTTCGCCTGCTGCAAGCCAGCGAGATGGCCAGCGTGATCGGCTCCGACCGCTATGTGGGCGGGATGATCGACATGGGGTCCGGGCATCTGCATCCGCTGAACCTCGCCCTGGGCGAAGCCGGCGCCGCGCAACAATTGGGCGTGAAGTTGTTCGAGCAGTCTGAAGTGGCGCGCATCGACTACGGCCCGCAGGTCAAGGTGCACACCGCCCAGGGCCAGGTCATTGCCAACACCCTGGTGCTGGCCTGCAACGCTTACATCAATGGCCTCAATCCGCATTTGAGCGGCAAGATCCTGCCCGCGGGCAGCTACATCATCGCCACCGAACCCCTGAGTGAAGCGCAAGCCACCAGCCTGTTGCCGCAGAACATGGCGGTGTGTGACCAGCGGGTAACGGTGGACTATTTCCGCCTGTCCGCCGACCGCCGCCTGTTGTTCGGCGGTGCCTGCCACTATTCCGGGCGCGACCCGAAAGACATTGGCGCCTATATGCGGCCAAAAATGCTGCAGGTGTTCCCTCAGTTGGCCAACGTGAAGATCGACTACCAATGGGGCGGCATGATTGGTATCGGCGCCAATCGGTTGCCGCAGATCGGACGCCTGGCAGATCACCCCAATGTGTATTACGCCCAGGCCTACGCAGGCCACGGCCTGAACGCCACGCACCTGGCCGGCAGGTTGCTGGCCGAAGCCATCAGCGGGCAGCAACAAGGGCGCTTCGACCTGTTCGCCCAAGTGCCGCACATCACCTTCCCTGGCGGCCAGCACCTGCGCTCGCCGCTGCTGGCCCTGGGGATGCTCTGGCACCGCCTCAAGGAACGGGTCTGATCAGTCGCGCCAGAACGGCTTCAAGCCTTCATGGCGCGCCTGCTCTGGCGTCAGGCCTACGTCGCGTAATTGCTCGCGAGTCAGCGTCAGCAAGGCCTTGCGTGTATGACGGCGGCGCCAGAACAGGCTCCAGCGGTTATCCCCAGGCACAGACAACGTCCTCTCCTGGGCTGCTTCCAGTTCCTGGTTGTGTAACGCCAGCCGCACATCGCTCATGCCGTTCATTTTGCCGTCCCTCGTTAGCTTGTCGCTTTGAGTGGATAGGATGAGCGCGCGAGCAAAACCAATACAGATTCAACATGCCTTTATTAAATCCATACAGATACTGCCTATGAACGGCTGAATCCTGTATTTTCTCCCCATCTGTATTGGTCCCCTGGGAGTGACCGCCATGACCCTCTACGTCAATCTCGCCGAATTGCTCGGCACCCGCATCGAACAAGGCTTCTATCGCCCCGGCGACCGCCTGCCTTCCGTGCGGGCATTGAGCGTGGAGCATGGGGTCAGCCTGAGCACTGTGCAGCAAGCCTATCGCTTGCTGGAGGACAACGGCCTGGCGATGCCCAAGCCCAAGTCCGGCTATTTTGTGCCGGCGGGCCGTGAACTGCCGGCGCTGCCCGAGGTGGGTCGCCCCGCCCAGCGGCCAGTAGAAATTTCCCAGTGGGACCAGGTGCTGGAGTTGATTCGCGCGGTGCCGCGCAAAGACGTCATACAGCTAGGCCGGGGCATGCCGGATGTGTTGACGCCAACCATCAAGCCATTGCTGCGCAGCCTGGCCCGTGTCAGCCGCCGCCAGGATCTGCCGGGGCTGTATTACGACAATATCCTTGGCTGTATGGAACTGCGTGAGCAAATTTCGCGCCTGTCATTGGATTCAGGGTGCCAGCTGACTGCCGAAGACATCGTCATCACCACCGGTTGCCACGAAGCGCTTTCCACCAGCATTCGCGCCATTTGTGCGCCCGGCGATATCGTTGCAGTGGATTCGCCAAGTTTCCACGGCGCCATGCAGACCCTCAAGGGGTTGGGCATGAAAGCGCTGGAGATCCCCACCGACCCGATCACCGGCATCAGCCTTGAAGCCTTGGAACTGGCGCTGGAACAGTGGCCGATCAAAGTCATCCAGCTCACGCCCAACTGCAATAACCCATTGGGCTACATCATGCCGGAGGCGCGCAAACGCGCACTGCTGACCCTGGCCCAGCGCTTTGACGTGGCAATCATCGAAGACGATGTGTATGGCGAACTGGCCTACAGCTACCCGCGCCCGCGCACGATCAAATCCTTCGACGAAGACGGCCGAGTGCTGCTGTGCAGTTCGTTCTCCAAGACCCTGGCGCCCGGCCTGCGCATTGGCTGGGTCGCGCCGGGGCGCTACCTGGAGCGGGTGCTGCACATGAAATACATCAGCACGGGCTCTACCGCCACGCAGCCGCAGATCGCGATAGCGGAATTTCTCAAGGGCGGGCATTTCGAACCGCATTTGCGCAGGATGCGCACCCAATACCAGCGCAATCGCGACCTGATGCTCGACTGGGTAAGCCGCTACTTCCCCGCTGGCACCCGGGCCAGTCGGCCCCAGGGCAGCTTCATGCTGTGGGTAGAACTGCCGGAAGGCTTCGACACCCTCAAGCTCAACCGCGCACTGATGGAACAAGGCGTACAGGTGGCGGTAGGCAGCATTTTTTCTGCCTCCGGCAAGTACCGTAATTGCCTGCGCATGAACTACGCTGCCAAACCGACGCCGCAGATTGAGGAGGCGGTGCGCAAGGTCGGCGCCGCTGCGCGCAAACTGCTGGCCGAATCGGCGGACTGACCTTTTCCGAGCAATTGCCGTCATATGCCGACAACCGCCCTGACCTGGATGGCGCTTCCTTGATGATTCAACGGCTTTTACCGCTTGTCCTGCTGGGAGCGCTGGCACTGGGTGGCTGCGCGACGGCCTATCCACCACGCGTGCCCAGTGATGCCCTGCCGGCGGCACAGTCTTCCTTCGGCCGTTCGATCCAGGCCCAGGCAGCGCCGTATCAGGGCCGCTCGGGCTTTCGCTTGCTGCCCAACAGCAGCGAAGCCTTCATGGCTCGCGCCGAGTTGATCCGCAACGCCCAGACCAGTCTGGACCTTCAGTACTACATCGTGCATGACGGCATCAGCACGCGCATGCTGGTGGACGAACTGCTCAAGGCCGCCGACCGCGGTGTGCGCGTACGCATCCTGCTGGACGACACCACCAGCGACGGCCTCGACCAGATCATCGCGACCCTGGCCGCTCACCCCAAGATCGACATCCGCCTGTTCAATCCGCTGCATCTGGGGCGTAGCACGGGTGTGACGCGCGCCATGGGGCGCTTGTTCAACCTGTCGCTGCAACACCGGCGCATGCACAACAAACTGTGGCTGGCCGACAACAGCGTGGCGATCGTGGGCGGGCGCAACCTGGGGGATGAATATTTCGACGCCGAACCCAACCTGAATTTCACCGATATCGACATGCTCAGCGTCGGGCCGGTGGCCGAGCAACTGGGCCACAGTTTCGACCAGTACTGGAACAGCGCACTGAGCAAGCCTATCGATGAGTTCGTCGCAAGCATGCCCTCCAAGGGCGACCTCGCCGTTGCGCGCGGGCGCTTGGAGACCTCGCTGGCCCAATCGCGCCAGCAGAACCACGCCCTCTATAACCGTCTGCGCACCTACCAGACCCAACCGCGCATGGACATCTGGCGCCGCGAGTTGATCTGGGCCTGGAACCAGGCGTTGTGGGACGCCCCCAGCAAGGTGCTGGCCAAGGCCGACCCGGACCCGCAATTGCTGCTTACCACGCAACTGGCGCCGGAGCTGCAAGGGGTCAGTCACGAGCTGATCATGATTTCGGCGTACTTCGTTCCGGGGCCGCCCGGGCTTGTGTACCTGACGGGCCGCGCCGATGCGGGCGTGTCGGTGAGCCTGTTGACCAATTCTCTCGAAGCCACTGACGTACCGGCCGTGCACGGCGGCTACGCGCCGTATCGCAAGGCGCTGCTGGAGCATGGCGTGAAGCTCTATGAGCTGCGTCGCCAACCGGGCGATCCCAGTGCAGGCAGCGGCCCGCATCTGTTTCGTCGAAGCAGTTTCCGCGGCTCAGACTCCAGCCTGCACAGCAAGGCGATGATTTTTGACCGGGAAAAGTCGTTTATCGGCTCGTTCAATTTCGATCCACGCTCAGTGCTGTGGAACACCGAAGTCGGTGTGCTGGTGGACAGCCCGGAACTGGCCGAGCATGTGCGCAACCTGGCGCTGCAAGGCATGGCGCCAGCGTTGAGCTACGAGGCGAAACTGCAGGACGGGCAGATCGTGTGGGTGACCGAAGATAACGGCCAGCTGCACACCCTGAGCCAGGAGCCGGGCAGCTGGTGGCGCCGGTTCAACGCCTGGTTCGCCACCTCGGTGGGCCTGGAACGCATGCTTTGAAAACGCAGGGCAGCTCAGGCCGGTTGCGCCGCGCCAAACGCGCCCTGGCGCAGTAACAACAGCACCAACCCCAGGGCCCCAGCTGCCATCAATAGCGGCAGCGCGTGCCCGCTGATCCATTGGCTGCCTGCGCCTGCCACCAGCGGACCAATCAGGCAACCGACACCCCACAGCTGTGCGATATGTGCGTTGGCGCGCACCAATGCATCGTCGCGGTAGCGCTCACCGATCAGGATCAGCGACAACGTGAACAACCCGCCCGCGCTGGCGCCGAACAGCACCCAGAGCGGCCAGATCAGCAGCGTGTGCATCAACAGTGGAACCGCCAGGCTCGAGGCCAGCAACAGCAACGCGCAGCCGAGAAACAAGGTGCGCCGAGGCAGGTAATCCGCCAGTGCGCCGATAGGCAATTGCAGCAGCGCATCACCGACCACCACCGTACTGACCATCGCCAGAGCGATTTCGGCGGTGAAGCCTTGTTGCAGGCAATACACCGGCAGCAGGGTCAGGATCATCGCTTCAAACGCGGCGAACAGCGCCACCGCCCAGGCAATCGCCGGCAGGCTCAGGCAGAAACGCCACAAGTCGGCAAAGGTCACGCTGAACGATTCGGCGTCGGGCGCGCCAGAGCGGCCGAGCAAGGCCAGCGGAGCAACCACAAGCAGGCCAACGCCCACCCAGAAACCGTAATCGTGGTCGGTGCCGATCACGCCCAGCAGCAACGGGCCTGATAGCTGGCTCAGCGCATAAGTACAGCCATACAACGCCACCAGTCGGCCACGCCACTGCTCCACCACCAACTGGTTGATCCAGCTTTCACCCAGGATAAACACGATGGTCAGGATCACCCCGATCAACAGACGCAACACCAGCCAAACCGGATAACTGGGCAGGATCGCCAGCAAGCCGATGGACAGCGCACCCGCCCATAGGCACAGACGCATCAGGTTGGCGGTACCAAGCCAGGCGGCCATGCGACTGGAAACCTTGGCGCCCAGCAGCACGCCAAAGGCGGGCATCGCGGCCATCACGCCGATGGCGAAACTGCCGTAGCCCCAACTTTCCAGACGCAGCGACACCAACGGCATGCTGACACCCAGCGCCAGGCCGACGCTGAGTACCGAGGCCAGGACGGCGAAATAGGTCGCCCAACGCATCTCCACGCTCCTGTGGATAAATTTTCAGGGTTGTAAACGAACTGTAGGAGCGAGCTTGCTCGCGAAGAACTCAAAGACATCGCGTTCAACCAGACAGCACGCTTTATCGTTGGCGTTTTTCGCGAGCAAGCTCGCTCCTACAGGGGGCCTGCGGTGTAACGTAGCTTAGAGCTTGATCCAGGTCGCCTTCAGCTCGGTGTATTTGTCGAACGCATGCAGCGACTTGTCGCGACCGTTACCCGATTGCTTGAAACCACCGAACGGAGCTGTCATGTCGCCGCCATCGTACTGGTTCACCCACACGCTGCCCGCACGCAGCGCCTTGGCCGTCAGGTGCGCCTTGGAGATATCCGCCGTCCACACCGCCGCGGCCAGGCCATATTGGGTGTCGTTGGCGATGGCGATCGCTTCTTCGGCGCTGTCGAAGGTGATCACCGACAGGACCGGGCCGAAGATCTCTTCCTGGGCAATCTTCATGGCGTTGGTCACACCGTCGAAAATGGTCGGCTCGACGTAAGTGCCACCGGTTTCTTCCAGCGTGCGCTTACCACCGGCAACCAGCTTGGCGCCGTCGGCATGGCCCGCTTCGATGTAGGACAGCACATTGTTCATCTGCTGGGTATCCACCAGCGCACCCACGGTGGTGGCAGGGTCCAGCGGGTTACCCGGCTTCCAGCCCTTGAGCGCCTCGATCACCAGCGGCAGGAATGTGTCCTTGATCGAACGTTCCACCAACAGCCGCGAACCGGCGGTGCAGACTTCACCCTGGTTGAAGGCGATGGCACTGGCTGCGGATTCGGCGGCGGTTTGCAGGTTCGGCGCATCGGCGAACACGATGTTAGGGCTCTTGCCGCCGGCTTCCAGCCACACGCGCTTCATGTTCGATTCACCGGAACGAATCAACAGTTGCTTGGCGATTTTGGTGGAACCGGTAAAGACCAGGGTATCCACGTCCATATGCACCGCCAGCGCGTTGCCCACGGTGTGGCCGTAGCCTGGCAGCACGTTGAACACGCCTTTTGGAATGCCGGCTTCAACGGCTAGGGCGGCGATGCGGATGGCGGTCAGCGGAGATTTTTCGGATGGCTTGAGAATCACCGAGTTACCGGTCGACAGCGCCGGGCCGAGTTTCCAGCAAGCCATCATCAGCGGGAAGTTCCACGGTACGATCGCACCGACCACGCCAACCGGCTCACGCGTCACCAGACCCAGTTGGTCATGGGGCGTGGCCGCCACTTCATCGTAAATCTTGTCGATGGCCTCGCCGCTCCAGCTCAGCGCTTGCGCCGCGCCAGGTACGTCGATGTTCAGGGAGTCACTGATCGGCTTACCCATGTCCAGGGTTTCAAGCAGGGCCAGTTCTTCGGCATTAGCCTTGAGCAGCGCGGCGAAACGGATCATGACGGACTTGCGCTTGGCCGGCGCCAGGCGCGACCACACGCCGGAATTGAAGGTGGCACGGGCGTTTTCCACGGCGCGCTGGGCGTCGGCGACGTCACAGCTGGCTACGGTGGCGAGCAGACGGCCATCGACCGGGCTGATGCATTCGAACGTCTCACCGGACGCGGCGGCGGTGTATTCACCATTGATGTAAGCGCGGCCTTCGATCTTCAGGTCCTTGGCGCGTTGTTCCCAGTCGGCACGGGTCAGGGTGGTCATGCAAGTGTCCTCCTCTTATTGGATACAAGGCCCAGGGGGTTGGCCCCGGCGCCTTCACGAATTCTTGCCTGGCCAGCCTGTTGTTCGGCTCAAGGCAGCTGCCACCCTAAACCAGCGGCTGGGGATGTTTCAATATATTTGACATAACGGCTTCAAACGCCCTTGCGATGTTCATTTTAATAAACATAGACTTTGGGCTCTCCAACCGCAGGCCAGACGGGACAAGCACATGAGCATCCAGGACATCGTCGATTTCAGCCAAGCCAACACCGCCCCCGAGCGCTACCGCCCTGCCGCCGAAAAAATCCTCAAGGGTGATCCCGAACAGACGATCTACAACCACTACAACAGCCCATGCGGACAAATGAACGCGGGCGTTTGGGAAGGCGAAGTCGGGCAATGGAAAGTCAGTTACACCGAGCATGAGTACTGCGAGATCGTGCAGGGGGTTTCCGTGCTGCGCGATGCCGAAGGGAACGCCAAAACCTTGCGCGCTGGCGACCGCTTCGTGATCCCTGCCGGCTTCAACGGCACCTGGGAAGTGCTGCAAGCGTGCCGCAAGATCTACGTGGTGTTTGAACAGAAAGCCTGATCAATGATCATCACAGGCAAAAAAAAGCCCGCATCGTGAGATACGGGCTTTTTTTCACAAGGAAGGAAATCAATTACTTGATTTTGCCTTCTTTGTAGATCACGTGCTTGCGAACGCGCGGGTCGAACATTTTCTTTTCGAGCTTGTCCGGGGTAGTACGCTTGTTCTTGTCGGTAGTGTAGAAGTGACCAGTACCGGCGCTAGAGATCATTCGAATCAATTCACGCATGATAGAGCTCCTTAGATCTTGCCGGCGGCGCGGATTTCGGCCAGCACGACAGTGATGCCACGCTTGTCGATGATACGCATGCCTTTGGCAGATACACGCAGGCGAACAAAACGTTTCTCTTCTTCAACCCAGAAGCGGTGATGCTGCAGGTTCGGCAGGAAACGACGACGGGTTTTGTTATTTGCGTGGGAAATGTTATTCCCAGTCACCGGACCCTTACCGGTAACTTGACAGACTCTCGACATGCCTCAGCCCTCTAAAACCACATGCCCAACCCGGCATGGGTTGGCCGCTTAATCTCTCAGTCATTTGGCGCCAGGCGCCGCGTTTCTTTAGGGTCTTACCGGCTACACCTACAAGCGAAGGAACCGGGCCCCTAGAAAAGAGCGCTGCTTTATACCAGAAAGACCCGGGTGCAACAACAGCGAGTGTGTTTTTACCTGGGTAAATCTCGGCCATTGGCGCCTGAACCGTTGCCAGGAGGGGCCGCTACAACAGCCGACCGCTCGTCGCACAGAATGATTTTCAGCGCGCGCAAGTACTCGGACTTGCATGGTGAAACGCGCTGAGGCGCCATCAAAACAGCATTTGAGCCAAAAGCACAGGCAAAAATAGGCTAGTCATTTAACCAACAGGCCACTACGGTAGGCCTTTTCCAGACTGCACTCGCAGATGGGCCTTCGATCTGCACAGGAAACCGAATATGCGCCTCGCTGCCCTACCGCTATTGCTAGCCCCCCTCTTTATCGCGCCGATGGCCGTTGCCGCCACCAACCTGAGCGTTTGCACCGAGGCCAGCCCCGAAGGGTTCGACGTGGTGCAGTACAACTCGTTGACCACCACCAACGCCTCCGCGGATGTGCTGATGAACCGCCTGGTGGACTACGACGCAACCGGTGCAAAACTGGTTCCGAGCCTGGCCGACAGTTGGGACGTCTCACCAGATGGCCTGACGTACACGTTCAAGTTGCACCCGAACGTGAAATTCCACCGCACCGAGTATTTCACCCCAAGCCGCACACTGACGGCCGAAGATGTGCGCTTCAGCTTCGAACGCATGCTCGACCCAGCCAACCCGTGGCACAAGATCGCCCAGAGCGGCTTTCCGCATGCGCAATCGCTGCAACTGCCAGCGTTGATCAAGAAGATCGACGCCCTCGACCCGCTGACCGTGCGCTTCACCCTTGATCACGCCGACTCCACGTTTCTTGCCGCGCTGAGCATGGGCTTTGCCTCGATCTACCCGGCGGAATATGCCGACAAACTGCTCAAGGCCGGCACGCCGGAAAAACTCAACAGTCAGCCCATCGGCACCGGGCCGTTCGTTTTCGTGCGTTTCCAGAAGGATGCGGTGGTGCGCTACAAGGCCAACCCGGACTACTTCGCCGGCAAACCGGCGGTGGACAACCTGATCTTCGCCATCACGCCGGATGCCAATGTGCGCCTGCAGAAACTGCATCGCGACGAATGCCAGATCGCCCTGTCGCCCAAGCCCCTGGATGTGGGCGAGGCCGAAAAAGATCCGGCCCTGAAGGTGGAAAAAACCGCAGCCTTCATGACTGCCTTCGTCGCCATCAACAGCCAGCACCCGCCCTTGGACAAGCCCGAAGTCCGCCAGGCGATCAACCTGGCCTTTGACAAAGGCAGCTACCTCAAGGCGGTATTCGAAGGCACCGCCGAAGCGGCCAATGGGGTTTACCCACCCAATACTTGGAGTTATGCCAAGGACCTGCCGGGTTATCCACAGGACCTGGCCAAAGCCAAGGCGCTGCTGAACCGCGCCGGCCTCAAGGACGGCTTCAAGACCACGATCTGGACTCGCCCTACCGGCAGCCTGCTCAATCCCAACCCCAATCTTGGTGCCCAGCTGTTGCAGGCTGATCTGGCCAAGGTCGGCATCCAGGCCGACATCCGTGTAATCGAATGGGGCGAGTTGATTCGCCGTGCCAAAGCCGGCGAGCACGACCTGCTCTTCATGGGCTGGGCCGGTGACAATGGCGACCCGGATAACTTCCTGACCCCGCAATTTTCCTGCGCGGCAGTCAAGTCCGGCACCAACTTCGCCCGCTACTGCGACCCTGCGCTGGACAAGCTGATCAGCGCCGGCAAGACCACCAGCGAACAGGGCGTGCGCAGCAAGCTCTACCAGCAGGCCCAGGCGCAGATCCAGCAGCAGGCCCTGTGGCTACCCTTGGCGCACCCCACTGCATTCGCCCTGACACGCAAAAATGTAGAGGGCTACCAGGTGAGCCCGTTTGGCCGGCAGGATTATTCCAAGGTCAGCGTCAAGCCTTAAGCTGCAAGCTGCAAGCCACTTGCGGCTTGCAGCTTCAAACTTGCAGCTGCGCCTCTACATCCACCCGTATTCCGCCATCGACAACGGATCACCATCGCCCACGATGATGTGATCGAGCACCCGCACGTCCACCATTTCCAGGGCCTTCTGCAGAACTTTGGTCAATTTTCGATCAGCGGCGCTTGGGTCCGCGCTGCCCGAGGGATGGTTGTGGCACAGGATCAAGGCCGCCGCGTTATAGGCCAGCGCGCGCTTGACCACTTGCCGGGGATAGACCACAGCGGCATCGATGGTGCCCTCGGACAGCGCCTCGAAACCCAGCACCCGATGCTTGGAGTCGAGAAACAGGCAGCCAAATACCTCGTGAGTCTCATGACGCAGCAGCGCCTTGAGGTATTCGCGCACGGCCAATGGACTCTCCAGCACCGAATCGTTGCGCAGGCGCTCGGCCATATGGCGCCGCGACATTTCCAGCACCGCCTGCAACTGGGCAAACTTCGCTGGCCCCAGGCCCAACTGCTGATTGAACAGCGCCTGGCTGGCCTCCAGCAGCGGGCGCAGGCCGCCGAATTGCGCCAACAAATGGCGCGCCAGGTCCACCGCACTCCTGCCGGACACCCCGGTGCGCAGGAAGATTGCCAGTAATTCGGCATCGGACAGACTGGCCGCCCCCCACTCCAATAGCTTCTCCCGCGGCCGCTCGGCAGCAGGCCAATCGCGAATACTCATCCCACCTCCTCTCCCTGATGTACGCCGTATGCGCCGCTGTTGCCGAACGGACGCTGTGTTATCGTAGGCCCTCTTTTTTGCATGCGATTTCACCTGGGGAGGGGTCATCGCAGGCGTCACTGAACTGGCATCACTGAACTGGAAAGGCAAACCAATGCAGCGTCTGTATCGGAAACGCATCGTCCTCGGCGTCGGCGGCGGCATTGCCGCCTACAAGAGCGCAGAGCTGGTTCGCAGGCTCCTGGACCAAGGCGCCGAAGTGCGCGTGGTCATGACCCGTGGTGGCAGTGAGTTCATCACCCCGCTGACCATGCAGGCCTTGTCCGGCCACCCGGTTCACCTGGACCTGCTGGACCCGGCGGCCGAAGCCGCCATGGGCCATATCGAACTGGCCAAATGGGCCGACCTGGTGCTGATCGCGCCGGCCACCGCCGACCTGATCGCGCGCCTGGCCCAGGGCATCGCCGATGACCTGCTGACCACCCTGGTACTGGCCACCGACGCCACCGTCGCCATCGCCCCGGCGATGAACCAGGCCATGTGGCGCGACCCGGCCACCCAGGCCAACACCCAGCTCCTGCAAAGCCGCGGCCTCAAGGTGTTCGGCCCGGCGTCCGGCAGCCAGGCCTGCGGCGACGTCGGCATGGGCCGCATGCTCGAAGCCACCGACCTGGCGCTGTGTGCCGCCGAGTGCTTCCAGCACCTGGCCCTGACCGGCAAACACGTGCTGATCACCGCAGGCCCGACCCAGGAAAACATCGACCCGGTGCGCTACATCACCAACCATAGCTCAGGAAAAATGGGCTTTGCCCTGGCTGAAGCGGCGGTTGAGGCAGGCGCACGTGTCACCCTGATCACAGGCCCCGTGCATTTGCCAACGCCTGATCGTGTGACGCGAATCGACGTAGTCAGCGCCCGGGACATGCTGGCGGCCTGTGAGGCTGCCATTCCGTGCGACCTGTTCATCGCCTCGGCAGCGGTTGCGGACTACCGACCGGAAGTCGTTGCACCGCAAAAGCTCAAGAAAGACCCTACAAGCGGCGATGGCCTGCTCCTGCAAATGGTGCGCAACCCGGACATCCTGGCGACCATCGCCACGCGTCCGGACCGCCCGTTCAGCGTCGGCTTCGCCGCCGAGACCGAACATTTGCTGGATTACGCCGCACGCAAATTGAAAGACAAAAACCTCGACCTGATCGTTGCCAATGATGTCGCCAACCCGAGCATCGGCTTCAACAGCGAGGAAAACGCTTGCAGCGTGATCGACCGTGAGCTGCACGCCACCCTTTTCGCCCAGACCAGCAAGGGCAAGATCGCCCGCCAACTGATCTCTTTTATCGCCCAACGGCTGAACCAGGTTTAATGTCCATGCACGCTTTGCAAGCCAAGATCCTCGACCCCCGCATCGGTAGCGAATTCCCGCTCCCGGCCTACGCCACCCCAGGCTCCGCCGGCCTGGACCTGCGCGCCATGCTCAAGCAAGACACTGTGCTTGAGCCGGGCCAGACGATCCTGATCCCCACCGGCCTGTCGATCTACGTCGGCGACCCAGGCCTGGCAGCCTTGATCCTGCCGCGCTCCGGCCTGGGCCACAAACACGGCATCGTGCTGGGCAACCTGGTGGGCCTGATCGACTCCGACTACCAGGGCGAGTTGATGGTGTCGTGCTGGAACCGTGGCCAGACCGCGTTCAACATTGCGGTCGGCGAGCGTATCGCTCAACTGGTGCTGGTGCCGGTGGTACAGGCGCATTTCGAACTGGTGCAGGAATTCGACGAAACCCAGCGCGGCGCAGGTGGTTTCGGGCATTCCGGCAGCCACTGACTAAGCTGAACCTGGCCGGGCGCAATTGTGCCCGGCCAGCCGCCACCGCCCGGCTTTTCAGGATGAAGAATGCGCGAACGGTATCAGCGTGATTTCTACAATAAAATCAAATGGTTACACGATACGCAACACGACGCTGCGGTGCCGATGGCACTTTTACACCACGAACTCTCTGCCGAAAACGCCGTCATACCCTTCAGTTTGAGCCTGCCGGCCAGCCACACCAGGCCAGCCTTGCCCCCTTTCAGATGGAGTTCCCCCCGCGATGAGTACCGCAGCCCGTGTAGCCCCGACTTTTCCCGACAGCATCTTTCGCGCCTATGACATTCGTGGCGTGGTGCCCAAGACCCTGACCGCCGAAACCGCCTACTGGATCGGCCGCGCCATCGGCTCACAGAGCCTGGCCCAGGGCGAGCCGAATGTTTCGGTGGGCCGTGACGGCCGCCTGTCCGGCCCGGAGCTGGTGGAGCAACTGATCCAGGGCCTGGCAGACAGTGGTTGCCATGTCAGCGATGTCGGGCTGGTGCCCACGCCTGCCCTGTATTACGCCGCCAACGTGCTGGCCGGCAAGTCTGGCGTGATGCTTACCGGCAGCCACAACCCGTCGGACTACAACGGGTTCAAGATCGTCATCGCCGGCGACACCCTCGCTAACGAACAGATCCAGGCCCTGCACACGCGCCTGAAAACCAACGACCTGACCAGCGGCAACGGCAGCATCACCAAGGTCGACATCCTGCAACGCTACTCCGACGAAATCACCCGTGACGTGAAGCTCGCTCGCCGCCTGAAAGTGGTGGTCGACTGCGGCAACGGCGCGGCCGGCGTGATCGCTCCGCAACTGCTCGAAGCGCTGAACTGCGAAGTGATCCCGCTGTTCTGCGACGTCGACGGCCACTTCCCCAACCATCACCCGGACCCAGGCAAGCCTGAAAACCTGGTGGACCTGATCGCCAAGGTCAAGGAGGTGGGCGCAGACGTAGGCCTGGCCTTCGACGGCGACGGTGACCGCGTAGGCGTGGTGACCGAAACCGGAGAGATCGTATTCCCCGACCGCCTGTTGATGCTATTCGCCCGTGACGTGGTGGCGCGCAATGCCAATGCTGAAATCATCTTCGACGTTAAATGCACCCGTCGCCTCACGCCCCTGATCAAGGAATACGGCGGCCGCCCGCTGATGTGGAAGACCGGTCACTCGTTGATCAAAAAGAAAATGAAGGAAACCGGCGCCCTGCTGGCCGGTGAAATGAGCGGTCACGTGTTCTTCAAGGAGCGTTGGTTCGGTTTTGACGATGGCATTTACAGTGCTGCACGTCTGCTGGAGATCCTCAGCAAGGAAAAATCCACGGCAGAGGAGCTGTTTCAGACCTTCCCGAACGATATTTCTACGCCAGAGATCAATATCCATGTGACCGAAGAGAGCAAATTCAGCATCATTGACGCACTGCACGATGCGCAATGGGGCGAAGGCGCCAACCTGACCACCATTGATGGTGTGCGAGTCGATTACGCCAAAGGCTGGGGCCTGGTGCGCGCGTCCAACACCACACCGGTGCTGGTGCTGCGCTTCGAGGCGGATACCGAGGCTGAGTTGCAGCGCATCAAGGACGTCTTCCACGTCCAGTTGAAACGTGTTGCCCCTGATCTCCAATTACCGTTCTGATTTTTTACCGGAGCCCTGAATGACCCTCGAACGCGAAGCCGCTGCCAACACCGCCAAGGTCCTGTCCGAAGCGTTGCCCTACATTCGACGCTATGTCGGCAAGACGCTGGTGATCAAGTACGGCGGCAATGCCATGGAAAGCGACGAGCTGAAAACCGGCTTTGCCCGCGACATCGTGCTGATGAAGGCCGTAGGGATCAACCCGGTCGTGGTCCACGGCGGCGGCCCGCAAATCGGCGATCTGCTCAAGCGTTTGTCGATCGAGAGTCACTTCATCGATGGCATGCGCGTCACTGACGCGCAGACCATGGACGTGGTGGAGATGGTGCTCGGTGGCCAGGTCAACAAGGACATCGTCAACCTGATCAACCGCCACGGCGGCAGCGCCATTGGCCTGACCGGCAAGGACGCGGAACTGATCCGCGCGAAAAAACTGACCGTGACCCGCCAGACGCCGGAAATGACCCAACCGGAAATCATCGACATCGGCCAGGTGGGCGAAGTGATCGGCATCAACACCGATCTGCTCAACCTGCTGGTCAAGGGTGACTTCATCCCGGTGATCGCGCCCATCGGCGTGGGCGCCAACGGTGAGTCCTACAACATCAACGCCGACCTGGTTGCGGGCAAAGTGGCCGAAGCACTGAAGGCTGAAAAGCTGATGCTGCTGACCAACATTGCTGGCTTGATGGACAAGGAAGGCAAGGTGTTGACCGGCCTGACTACCCAGCAAGTCGACGAGCTGATTGCCGACGGCACGATCTACGGCGGCATGCTGCCCAAGATTCGTTGTGCGCTGGAAGCCGTGCAAGGCGGCGTCGGCAGCTCGCTGATCCTGGATGGCCGTGTGCCGAATGCGATCCTGCTGGAAATCTTCACCGATACCGGTGTGGGCACGCTGATCAGCAATCGCAAGCGTCCTTAAACACAAAAAGCCCCAGCTCCCTGTAGGAGCGAGCTTGCTCGCGAAGAACGTCAACGATGACGCGTTTATTCTGGATAAACGCGGCGCCTTCAAGTTTTTCGCGAGCAAGCTCGCTCCTACAGGAGGGTGGGGCTTTTTGCTGTGCGGCGTTTATTGAACGCCGAACTGCTCGCGGTATGCCTTGACCGCCGGCAAGTGCTGCTTGAGCTGCGGATCATCTTCCAGGAACTGCAACACCTGGTTCAACGACACGATGCTCACCACCGGAATGCCGAAGTCACGCTCCACTTCCTGGATCGCCGACAACTCACCGTTGCCGCGCTCCTGGCGGTTCAGCGCAATCAGCACACCCGCCGCCTTGGCGCCGTCCTGGGAAGCGATGATCTGCATCACTTCGCGGATGGCGGTGCCGGCGGTGATCACGTCGTCGATGATCAGCACATTGCCCGTCAGCGGCGCGCCCACCAGGCTGCCGCCTTCGCCGTGAGCCTTGGCTTCCTTGCGGTTGAAGCACCACGGCAGGTCCTGCCCGTGATGTTCCGCCAGGGCCACCGCGGTAGCAGCGGCCAGGGGAATGCCCTTGTAGGCCGGGCCGAACAGAACGTCGAAGGAAATACCGCTCTCAACGATGGCCGCCGCGTAGAAACGCCCCAGCTGGGCCAGGGCCGAACCCGAGTTGAACAAGCCAGCATTGAAGAAGTACGGGCTGGTACGCCCGGACTTGAGGGTGAACTCACCGAAGCGCAAAACCCCGCGATCGATGGCAAAACGAATGAAATCGCGTTGATACGCCTGCATGAAAAAAGCCTCAGATACCACGGATTTAGCTAATTAGGTAGACGGCGTGTATCATACACGCACGCGATTTTTGGGGCCATTTATGCGGATCATCAGTGTGAACGTTAATGGTATTCAGGCTGCAGTCGAGCGTGGTTTGCTCAGTTGGCTGCAAGCTCAGAATGCCGACGTCATCTGCCTGCAGGACACCCGCGCCTCCGCCTTTGAACTGGACGACCCAGCCTTCCAACTGGATGGCTACTTCCTTTATGCCTGCGACGCCGAAGTGCCCACCCAAGGTGGCGTGGCTTTGTACTCGCGGTTGCAACCCAAGGCGGTCATCAGCGGCCTCGGCTTCGAGACAGCCGACCGCTACGGGCGCTACCTGCAAGCCGATTTCGACAAGGTCAGCATCGCGACCTTGCTGCTTCCTTCGGGGCAGAACGGCGATGAAGACTTGAACCAGAAATTCAAGCTAATGGACGATTTCGCCCGTTATCTGGATAAACAGCGACGCAAACGTCGCGAGTACATTTATTGTGGCTCGCTGTACGTGGCGCAACAGAAGCTGGATATCAAGAACTGGCGCGACAGCCAGCAATCCCCAGGTTTCCTGGCGCCGGAACGGGCCTGGATGGACGAGATTGTCGGCAACATGGGCTATGTCGACGCCCTGCGCGAAGTCAGCCGCGAAGGCGACCAGTACAGCTGGTGGCCGGATAACGAACAGGCCGAGATGCTCAACTTGGGTTGGCGTTTCGACTACCAGCTGCTGACCCCGGGTCTGCGCCGGTTCGTGCGCAGTGCACGCTTGCCGCGCCAGCCGCGCTTCTCGCAGCACGCGCCACTGATCGTGGACTACGACTGGACCTTGACCATCTAGGTCTTTTTCCAGGCACAAAAAAACCGACAGCGATGTCGGTTTTTTTGTGGGCGGCTATTATTTGACCAGGCGCCAGGTCAGTGGATAGCGATAGGCAATCCCCTTATTGGCTTTGATACTGCCGATGATGGTCAGCACCACCGTGGCAATCGCCAGGGCAATCATCAGGAAGAAACCAATCACTGCGAAGGCCAGCACGATGCAAGCGATCCAGGCGATGGCGACGGTGATCTGGAAATTCAGCGCTTCCTTGCCCTGATCGTCGATAAACGCATCCTGTTCTTTCTTCATCTGCCACAGGATCAGTGGCCCCACAACGCTGCCGAAGGGGAACACAAACCCCAGAAACGCCGCGAGATGGCACAACATCGCCGCCTGCCGCACTTCGTAGGAAGGCGCAGGCACCGGCATTTGGCTGTCGTCATTCATGGCGTTTCTCCTTGAGACCGGCTCAGTCAGCCAATGCGGCGTTTTGCAGTTCGAAAATTTCGCTCATGCCTTTCTGGGCCAGGGCCAGCATGGCGTTCAGCTCGGCGGGCTGGAATGGCGCGCCTTCGGCGGTGCCCTGCACTTCGATGAAACCACCGGTGCTGGTCATGACCACATTCAGGTCGGTCTCGGCGGCCGAATCTTCCAGGTAGTCCAGGTCCAGCACAGGCTCGCCCTGGTACATACCGACCGAGACGGCAGCGATCATCTGCTTGAGCGGGTCACCGCCTTTGAGGCCGCCGCGCTTCTTGATCACTTTGAGTGCATCAACCAAGGCCACCATGGCGCCGGTGATCGACGCGGTGCGGGTGCCGCCATCGGCCTGAATCACGTCGCAGTCGACATACAGGGTCACATCGCCCAGCTTGGACATGTCCAGGGCGGCGCGCAGCGAGCGGCCGATCAGGCGCTGGATTTCCAGGGTACGCCCGCCTTGCTTGCCACGGCTGGCTTCACGCTGGTTACGTTCGCCCGTGGCGCGCGGCAGCATGCCGTACTCGGCGGTCAACCAACCCTGGCCCTGGCCCTTGAGGAACCGCGGCACGCCGTTCTCGACGCTGACGGTGCAGATCACCTTGGTATCGCCAAACTCGACCAGTACGGACCCCTCGGCGTGTTTGGTGTAGTTGCGGGTGATGCGGATCGAGCGGAGCTGATCGGCGGCGCGACCACTTGGACGTTTCATAGGGGATACCTGTACTGAGGACGAAAAACTGCCGAGCATTATAGAGCCGCCAGCCGATTCGGGGCACTTCTAAAAATCCGGTTACGAATACGCGGTCTATCGCCCATTGTTTGGGCGCACCCGCCCCACTGCGCTACACTCCTGCGCCTTCGCAGCCTGTCGGCTCCCATTTCATTATCATCCCGTGTTTGCGGGACTGCATCGCGAGGTACCTCCATGGTGCACAGCATGACCGCCTTCGCCCGCGTCGAAAAAGCCGGCGCCCAAGGCACCCTCAGCTGGGAATTGCGCTCGGTCAACAGCCGTTACCTGGAGCCGCACCTGCGCCTGCCCGAGTCTTTCCGTGACCTCGAAGGCGCCGTGCGTGAAGCGCTGCGCCAGGGCATTTCCCGCGGCAAGCTGGAATGCACCCTGCGCTTTACCGAAGAAACCACCGGCAAACCGTTGCAGGTCGACCGCGACCGCGCCGCGCAACTGGTCGCCGCCGCCGAAACCATCGCCGGCCTGATCAAGCAGCCCGCCGCGCTGAACCCCCTGGAAGTGCTCGCCTGGCCCGGCGTGCTCGTGGCCGACGCCACCGACCCGCAAGCCTTGAACGCCGAAGCGCTGGCCCTCTTCACCCAGGGCTTGCACGAACTCAAGGCCGGCCGCGAGCGCGAGGGCGCCGAACTGGCCCGCCTGATCAACGAGCGTCTGACGTCGATCGAAGCAGACGTCGTCACCCTGCGTGAACTCGTACCGCAAATGCTCGCCACCCAGCGCCAGAAGGTCCTGGACCGCTTCGCCGACATGAAGGCCGACCTCGATCCCGTGCGCCTTGAGCAGGAAATGGTGTTATTGGCGCAAAAGAGTGACGTCGCCGAAGAACTCGACCGCCTGAGCACCCATATCCTCGAAGTGCGCCGCGTGCTCAAGTCCGGCGGTGCCGCCGGTCGGCGCCTGGACTTCCTGATGCAGGAACTCAACCGCGAAGCCAATACACTGGGCTCCAAAGCGTTCGATCCGCGCAGCACCACCGCTGCGGTCAACCTCAAAGTGTTGATCGAGCAGATGCGCGAACAAGTACAGAATATTGAGTAAGGCAACCTCCATGAACCACAGCACCGGCACCCTTTACATCATTTCCGCCCCCTCGGGCGCGGGCAAGAGCAGTCTGGTCAAGGCCCTGACCGACGCTGACGAGCAGATCCGCATTTCGGTTTCCCACACCACGCGCGCCATGCGCCCGGGTGAAGAGAACGGCGTGCATTATCACTTCGTCGAGCGTACCGAGTTCGTCAAGATGATCGAGCACGGCGACTTCCTGGAGCGCGCCGAAGTGTTCGGCAACCTCTACGGCACCTCGCAAAGCCACCTGCAGCAGACGCTGGACGAAGGCCACGACCTGATTCTGGAAATCGACTGGCAGGGCGCCGAACAAGTGCGCCAACTGATGCCCAAGGCGCGTTCGATCTTCATCCTGCCGCCCTCGCTTGAAGCCTTGCACCAGCGCCTGACCAACCGTGGCCAGGACAGCGACGAGATCATCGAAGGCCGCATGCGTGAAGCCGTCAGCGAAATGAGCCACTACGTCGACTACGACTACCTGATCATCAACGACGACTTTGCCCACGCACTGGATGATTTGAAGGCGATTTTCCGCGCCAACCAGTTGCAGCAAAAGCGTCAACAGCAGCGTTTCGGCAAATTACTCGCCGAACTGCTTGGCTGATTGGCCCTTCCCAAAACCGCTGCGAGGGCTTTACATTGGCACTTGTAGCGGTTTCGCGAGGGCCTGCTAAAAATCAGCGCTTCCCTAAACGCCGGTGATTTTTTAAACTGCTCAGTCCGCTCGCCCAACCGGGCAGCGCGCATCTTGCATTCGCTCCGAGGAATACCATGGCCCGCGTAACCGTTGAAGACTGCCTAGAACACGTGGATAACCGCTTTGAGCTGGTCATGCTCTCTACCAAGCGTGCCCGTCAACTGGCCACTGGCGGCAAAGAGCCCCTGGTCCAGTGGGAAAACGACAAACCTACCGTTGTAGCCCTGCGTGAAATCGCAGAAGGCCTGATGAGCTATGAGTTCATCGCCAACGCTGAAATCGTTGAAGACGAACCGCTGTTCGCAGCGTTCGAGGACGAGTCCAACGAGGCCGTCTAAGCCTATGCCTGGTCGACGTAGCACGGCGCGGGGTCACAACCTTCGGCAGGAGTTCACACTTTGCCGAGCATAGACGCCCTCGCCGATCGCTTATCGGCCTACCTCGGCCCCGACCAGGTCAACCTGGTCCGCCGAGCGTATTTCTACGCCGAACAGGCTCACGACGGCCAACGCCGTCGGAGCGGCGAGGCGTATGTCACCCATCCTCTTGCGGTGGCCAATATCCTGGCCGACATGCACATGGACCATCAGAGCCTGATGGCCGCGATGCTGCATGACGTGATCGAAGACACCGGCATCGCCAAGGAAGCGCTCAGCGCGCAATTTGGCGAAACCGTGGCCGAACTGGTCGACGGGGTCAGCAAACTGACCCAGATGAACTTCGAAACCAAGGCCGAAGCCCAGGCGGAAAACTTCCAGAAGATGGCCATGGCCATGGCCCGCGATATCCGCGTGATCCTGGTCAAGCTGGCCGACCGGCTGCACAACATGCGCACGCTGGAAGTGCTCTCCGGCGAAAAACGCCGGCGCATCGCCAAGGAAACCCTGGAAATCTACGCGCCCATCGCCAACCGGCTGGGCATGCATGCCATTCGTATCGAGTTCGAAGACCTCGGCTTCAAGGCCATGCACCCGATGCGCTCGGCGCGCATTTACCAGGCGGTCAAGCGCGCCCGGGGCAACCGCAAGGAAATCGTCAACAAGATCGAAGAGTCCCTGAGCCATTGCCTGGCGGTCGACGAGATCGAAGGCGAAGTCAGCGGGCGGCAGAAACACATCTACGGCATCTACAAGAAGATGCGCGGCAAGCGTCGGGCCTTCAACGAGATCATGGACGTGTATGCGTTCAGGATCATCGTCGACAAGGTCGACACCTGCTACCGCGTGCTGGGCGCTGTACATAATTTGTACAAACCTTTGCCGGGTCGTTTCAAAGACTACATCGCCATTCCCAAGGCCAACGGCTACCAGTCGCTGCATACCACGCTGTTCGGTATGCACGGTGTGCCGATCGAGATCCAGATCCGCACCCGCGAGATGGAAGAGATGGCCAACAACGGCATCGCGGCGCACTGGCTGTACAAGTCCAGCGGCGACGAGCAGCCAAAAGGCACCCATGCCCGTGCCCGCCAGTGGGTCAAGGGCGTGCTGGAAATGCAGCAACGTGCCGGCAACTCCCTGGAATTCATTGAAAGCGTGAAGATCGACCTGTTCCCGGACGAGGTCTACGTGTTCACGCCCAAGGGCCGGATCATGGAGCTGCCCAAAGGCTCCACGGCGGTGGACTTTGCCTACGCGGTGCACACCGATGTGGGCAACAGCTGCATCGCCTGCCGCATCAACCGACGCCTGGCCCCGCTGTCAGAACCGCTGCAAAGCGGCTCCACGGTGGAGATCGTCAGTGCGCCGGGCGCGCGGCCGAACCCGGCCTGGCTCAACTTCGTGGTCACCGGCAAGGCGCGTACGCACATCCGCCACGCCTTGAAACTGCAGCGCCGTTCCGAATCCATCAGCCTGGGCGAACGCCTGCTGAACAAGGTACTCAACGGTTTTGACAGCGCCCTGGACAAGATCCCGCAGGAGCGGGTGCAAGCGATGCTCCACGAGTATCGCCAGGAAACCATCGAAGACCTGCTCGAAGATATCGGCCTGGGCAACCGCATGGCCTACGTGGTTGCGCGTCGCCTGCTCGGCGAAGGCGAACAGCTACCGAGCCCCGAAGGCCCGCTGGCGATTCGCGGCACCGAGGGCCTGGTGCTCAGCTATGCCAAGTGCTGCACGCCGATTCCGGGCGACCCGATTGTCGGCCATTTGTCGGCGGGCAAAGGCATGGTGGTGCACCTGGACAACTGCCGCAATATCACCGAAATCCGCCACAACCCGGAAAAATGCATCCAGCTTTCGTGGGCCAAGGATGTCACCGGCGAATTCAATGTCGAGCTGCGCGTGGAGCTCGAGCACCAACGCGGCTTGATCGCCCTGCTGGCCAGCAGCGTCAACGCGGCCGACGGCAATATCGAGAAAATCAGCATGGACGAACGCGATGGGCGCATCAGCGTGGTCCAGCTGGTGGTCAGCGTGCACGACCGTGTGCACCTGGCCCGCGTGATCAAGAAACTGCGTGCGTTGACCGGAGTGATCCGCATCACCCGCATGCGCGCGTAGTTCTTCAAGCAAGCCATCGCCCATTACAAGGAGTCATTCATGACCAAGACAGTAATCACCAGCGACAAAGCCCCTGCCGCCATCGGTACTTATTCCCAGGCGATCAAGGCGGGCAACACCGTCTACATGTCCGGCCAGATCCCGCTGGACCCAAAGACCATGGAACTGGTGGAAGGCTTCGAAGCACAGACCGTGCAGGTCTTCGAAAACCTCAAGTCCGTGGCTGAAGCAGCTGGCGGTTCGTTCAAGGACATCGTCAAGCTGAACATCTTCCTCACCGACCTGAGCCACTTCGCCAAGGTCAACGAGATCATGGGCAAGTACTTCGAACAGCCCTACCCAGCCCGCGCCGCCATCGGCGTTGCCGCCCTGCCAAAGGGTGCGCAGGTTGAAATGGACGCGATTCTGGTCATCGAATAAAAAACCCGGCGCAGCCTCAACCGCTGCGCCGACTTCGTTTCAGAAGGATTTAGTCATGCGCAAAGCGCTTATCGCCTCTTCGTTGTTCGCCCTGCTGCTCGGCGGCTGTGCCAGCAACCCTGCCGATCTGGATGTGAGCGGTACCTGGATCAACCAGGCCGCCATTGATGCGGCAGCCAAGGGCGGCCCTTTGCGTGAAGCCTTGCAGACCTTTGGCCCGAACCTGGAATGGGAGGTCAACACCAAGGCCTTGCAGGCCCGCTACTACAACGGTTTTGAAGTCGCGGAAGGCAAGCTGCTGAGCGAAAAACCCGGGGCCTGGAGTGTGGACTTCTACGGCAGCTCTGCCACCGAGCTCAAGCGTAAAGGCAAAAAGCTGCTGCAACTGGCCAACGATAATGAGCCCGAGCAGCTGTTCACGCGCCCCCAGGACCCGGCTCCAGAAGGCGCGCCCCTGGGCGCCAACTTCGAGCGGGCGCTCTATGCAGCCTATATGGGCGGCGACTGGAAGATCACCGACGGCGTCGGCAATGGCGCAACGGTTCAGTTTCAGGCCAACGGTAAAGTCGCCGGCCTGCCTGGCGCCGACCAGTATTCCCTGTGCCTGGCCGGGGATTGCGCCTCCATGAGCGGTGGTTACGACAGCCTCTGGCTGCAGGAAAATGGCGTGGGCAACCCGTGGATCTTTGCGCGCAAAGGCAAGCAACTGGAAATCTTCCAGGCAATTAACACCGCGCAGGCCGATGAAGTGCCTTCCTTCACGCCTGGCCAGCGCCAATGGCTGCTTGAAAAGCAATAACGGCTGCGACACAAATCCAAATGTAGGAGGGGGCTTGCCCCCGATAGCGTTTCTTCAGTCAAACTCTCTTCGGCTGACACACCGTTATCGGGGGCAAGCCCCCTCCCACATTTTGATCGAGTTCAGCCCTTCAGGATCGCCGCATAACCTTCGCGGTAAGTCGGGTACGTTGGCACCCACCCCAGCGCCTTGACGCGCGCATTGCTGCATTGCTTGCTGCCCGCGCGTCGCACACTGGCGTCCTCGGACCACTCTGTCACGCCCAGGTACTCGCGCAACCAGCCCACCACCTCGGCCAATGGCGCCGGCGCATCGTCTACGCCGATATAAACCTTGTCCAGCGAACCACCCTGCTCCACATGGCGCAGCAAAAACGCCAGCAAGCCCGCCGCGTCGTCCGCGTGAATCCGGTTGCCATATAAAGGCGGGTCAATTGCCACTCGGTAACCTTGGCGTACCTGGGTCAATAGCCACTCGCGGCCCGGGCCGTAAATACCGGTCAATCGCACGATGCTCGCCGGGATGCCACTGTTGAGCGCGACCTGCTCGGCTTCAAGCATGACCTGCCCGGAATATCCCTTCGCCTGGGTTTCAGAGGTTTCGTCGACCCATTCGCCGTTCTGCTGGCCATATACGCTACTGCTGGACACGAACACCAGATGCTTGGGTTCCTGGCCGTAATCCTGCAGCCACTCCAGCACATGCTTCAGACCCTGCACATACGCCGCGCGATAGCCGGCCTCATCGTGGTCGGTCGCTGCAGCGCAATACACCAGGTAATCCACACCACCAATCGGCCAGGTCTCGGGGCAGTCTTTATTGAACAGGTCGCCAGCAATGCCGATCACGCCGTCGGGAAGGCGCGAAATATCGCGGCGCAGGCCATGAACCTCCCATCCTCCGGCCAGCAATTGGCTAGCCAGCCGACTACCCACATCGCCGCAACCGGCAATCACAACAGAAGGCGCAGACATCATAAAACTCCATTCTTAAAGGCGCAGATTAGCCGCGCGAGAGGAGCAACGGCCAGTAAAAAGCGAAATAAAGTAACAGTGCCACTTTAGTTAACAAGAATTACTTGCAATAATAACCACCCATTTGTCCTCGACCCGCAGGGGTCTGGCAGGACGATCACCCATTATTTTCTCTCAGGTCCGGCCAGCATGACACGTCATACAAACCCCGCTTCGCCAACCAAGCCTCACAGCCCATCCCGCGCCTGGCGTGCGATTGCTGCGATGCTGTTCAGCGTACTGCTGGCGCCGACCGCCGCGTTCGCTGATGCCACCGCACCGGCCGCTCCAGCCGCTGCCGAGCAGAATGCCACCACCCCAGCGGCCGCGCCGACTGCCACCGACCCGGCCCAGGCTGCAGCCCCTGCTGACGAAACCGGCGTGGTGCTGGAAGAAGACAACACCCTCGGCATGGCACACGACCTGTCCCCGTGGGGCATGTACCAGAACGCCGACGTGGTGGTGAAAGCCGTGATGATCGGCCTGGCCATCGCCTCGATCATTACCTGGACCATCTGGATCGCCAAAGGCTTCGAGCTGCTGGGCGCCAAGCGTCGTCTGCGTACCGAAATCGTCCACCTGAAAAAGGCCACCACCCTCAAGGAAGCGAGTGAAACCGCGACCAAGAAGGGCACCCTGGCCAACCTGCTGGTCCATGACGCCCTGGAAGAAATGCGCCTGTCCGCCAACACCCGCGAAAAAGAAGGCATCAAGGAGCGTGTGAGCTTTCGCCTGGAGCGCCTGGTGGCGGCTTGCGGTCGCAACATGAGCAGTGGCACCGGCGTGCTGGCGACTATCGGTTCCACCGCCCCCTTCGTCGGCCTGTTCGGTACTGTGTGGGGGATCATGAACAGCTTCATCGGCATCGCGAAAACCCAGACCACCAACCTCGCCGTAGTGGCCCCCGGCATCGCCGAAGCCCTGCTGGCTACCGCCCTGGGCCTGGTTGCCGCGATTCCTGCGGTGGTGATCTACAACGTCTTCGCCCGTTCGATCGCCGGCTACAAGGCCCAGGTGTCGGATGCGTCGGCAGAAGTCCTGCTGCTGGTCAGCCGCGACCTCGATCACCTGCCTACCGAGCGCAGCTCGCAACCGCACATGGTGAAAGTGGGGTAATCGGCCATGGGCCTGCATTTGAATCAAGGCGACGATGAACTCGTCGAGAACCACGAAATCAACGTCACGCCGTTTATCGACGTGATGCTGGTGTTGCTGATCATCTTCATGGTGGCGGCACCGTTGGCCACCGTGGACATCAAGGTTGACCTTCCTGCCTCCAGCGCCAAGCCGGCGCCACGGCCGGAGAAGCCGATCTTCCTCAGTGTGAAGGCGGACCAGCGCCTGTTCCTGGGCGAAGAAGAAGTCAAGGCTGAAACCCTGGGGCCGGTGCTCGACGCCAAGACCCAGGGCAAGAAAGACACGACGATCTTCTTCCAGGCCGACAAGGGCGTGGACTACGGCGACCTGATGGGCGTGATGGATGCCCTGCGGGCGGCCGGCTACCTCAAGGTAGGCCTGGTCGGACTTGAGACGGCAGCCAAGAAATGATCACGACGCGCCACAAACTGACGCGTTATGGCACCAGCCTCGCAGTCGTGCTGGGCGTGCATGCCGTCGCGATCATCATCGCCCTTCAATGGTCCGCGCCGCAGGCGATCCCGTTGCCACCGGCCGCGATGGTCATCGACCTGGCCCCCCTGCCGGCGCCACCGCCGCCTCCGGCACCGCCCAAGGTCGTGGCACCACCACCGCCGCCGGTCGAAGAGCTGCCTTTGCCGAAACTGGCCGAGGCGCCCAAGCCGACGATCCAGGTGCCCAAGCCGGTCAAGCCCAAGCCCAAGCCACAACCGCCCAAGCCGGTGGAGAAAAAGCCCGATCCGCCCAAGGAAAAACCTTCCGAGGAGCCACCGAGCGAAACACCGCCGAGCAACGCGCCTGCGCAAAAATCTGCCCAGCCTGCTCCCGGTCCATCGGCGCAACAGCTGGCGGCCCAGGCATCCTGGCAAAGCACCCTGCTGGCGCACCTGCAGAAGTACAAGAAGTACCCGCCGGGCGCCCAGCAGCGTGGCAAGGAAGGCATGAACCGCTTGCGCTTCGTGGTTGATGGCGAAGGCAATGTGCTGTCTTACGAACTGGAAGGCCGCTCCGGCAACGCCGACCTGGACCGTGCGACGCTGGAGATGATCCGCAAGGCGCAACCCTTGCCCAAGCCGCCCGCCGACCTGTTGAAAAACGGCAGCGTGGAACTCGTCGCACCGTTCGTTTACAACATCGACAAGCGTCGCCGTTAGCAGAACCGTGTGGGAGGGGCCCGTTCCCTCCCACATGCATCTGCAGCGAATCAGCAAAATTACCGACACTCCCCGCTCAATCCCCAGCAAAGTTCTGATAACGTGCGTCTATCGATTGCAGCCGGTATGCTTGGCCCGCAACCTCATGGACGCCCGCTATGACTCTTACAGAATTACGCTACATCGTGACCCTCGCCCAAGAGCAGCACTTTGGCCACGCGGCCGAGCGTTGCCACGTCAGCCAGCCGACGCTGTCGGTGGGTGTGAAAAAGCTTGAAGACGAACTCGGTGTGCTGATTTTCGAGCGCAGCAAGAGCGCCGTGCGCCTCACCCCCGTGGGCGAAGGCATCGTTGCCCAGGCCCAGAAGGTACTGGAGCAAGCGCAAAGCATTCGCGAACTGGCCCAGGCTGGCAAGAACCAGCTGACCGCACCGCTCAAGGTCGGCGCCATCTACACCGTCGGGCCCTACCTGTTCCCGCACCTGATCCCGCAACTGCACCGCGTTGCGCCGCAGATGCCGCTGTATATCGAAGAAAACTTCACCCACGTGCTGCGCGACAAACTGCGCAACGGTGAGCTGGACGCGATCATCATCGCCCTGCCGTTCAACGAGGCGGACGTACTGACCCTGCCGCTCTACGACGAACCGTTCTACGTACTGATGCCCGCATCGCACCCCTGGACCAAGAAGGACACCATCGATGCCGGCCTGCTCAATGACAAGAGCCTGCTGCTGCTCGGTGAAGGCCACTGCTTCCGCGACCAGGTACTGGAAGCCTGTCCGACCCTGACCAAGGGCAATGACGGCGCCAAGCACACCACAGTGGAATCCAGCTCTCTGGAGACCATTCGCCATATGGTCGCTTCCGGCCTGGGTATTTCGATCCTGCCGCTGTCGGCGGTAGACAGCCATCACTACGCCCCTGGCGTGATCGAAGTGCGCCCACTCACGCCACCGGTGCCCTTCCGCACCGTGGCCATCGCCTGGCGCGCCAGCTTTCCGCGACCAAAAGCGATTGAGATTCTCGCCGACTCGATACGCCTGTGCTCGGTGGCCAAACCGCCTGCTGCGAGCTAAGTAACGGTATGACAGAGCTGTCGCAGGTGCCGGTGACCGCACTCAAGGGTGTCGGTGAGGCCATGGCCGAGAAACTGGCCAAGGTCGGTCTGGAAAATCTTCAGGACGTGCTGTTCCACCTGCCGCTGCGCTACCAGGACCGCACCCGCGTCGTGCCCATCGGCCAGTTGCGTCCTGGCCAGGACGCGGTGATCGAGGGCACCGTCAGCGGCGCCGACGTGGTGATGGGCAAGCGCCGCAGCCTGGTGGTGCGCCTGCAGGACGGCACCGGTGGCCTGAGCCTGCGCTTTTACCATTTCAGCAATGCGCAGAAAGAAGGCCTCAAGCGCGGCACCCGTGTACGCTGCTACGGCGAAGCCCGCCCTGGCGCCTCGGGCCTGGAGATCTACCACCCCGAGTACCGCGCCATTACCGGCGACGAACCGCCACCGGTGGACACCACCCTCACACCGATCTACCCGCTGACCGAAGGCCTTACCCAGCAGCGCCTGCGCCAGCTGTGCATGCAAACCCTGACGATGCTCGGCCCGCAAAGCCTGCCCGACTGGCTGCCACTGGAGCTGGCCCGCGATTATCAGCTGGCACCGCTGGCGGATGCGATTCGCTACCTGCATCACCCACCGGCCGACGCCGATGTCGATGAACTCGCCCTCGGCCATCACTGGGCTCAGCATCGCCTGGCCTTCGAAGAATTGCTCACCCATCAGCTGTCCCAGCAACGCCTGCGCGAAAGCATGCGCTCGTTGCGCGCACCAGCCATGCCCAAAGCCACACGCTTGCCCGCGCAGTACCTGGCCAACCTGGGTTTCGCACCGACCGGCGCCCAGCAGCGTGTCGGCAACGAAATCGCCTACGACCTCAGCCAGCAGGAGCCGATGCTGCGCCTGATCCAGGGCGATGTGGGCGCGGGCAAGACCGTGGTCGCCGCCCTCGCCGCCCTGCAGGCCCTGGAAGCCGGTTACCAGGTAGCGCTGATGGCACCCACGGAAATTCTCGCTGAACAGCACTTCATCACCTTCAAGCGCTGGCTCGAACCGCTGGGGCTGGAAGTGGCGTGGCTGGCCGGCAAGCTCAAGGGCAAGAACCGTGCGGCCGCGCTGGAGCAGATCGCTGCCGGCGCGCCCATGGTGGTGGGCACCCATGCGCTGTTCCAGGACGAAGTGCAGTTCAAGAACCTGGCGCTGGTGATCATCGACGAACAGCACCGCTTCGGCGTGCAACAGCGCCTGGCCCTGCGCCAGAAAGGCGTGGGCGGACGCATGAACCCGCACCAGTTGATCATGACCGCCACACCCATCCCGCGCACCCTGGCGATGAGCGCCTACGCCGACCTCGACACCTCGATCCTCGACGAACTGCCCCCCGGCCGTACCCCGGTCAACACCGTGCTGGTCACCGACACGCGGCGCGTCGAAGTGATCGAACGTGTGCGCGGTGCCTGCGCCGAAGGCCGCCAGGCTTACTGGGTGTGTACGCTGATCGAGGAGTCCGAAGAGCTGACCTGCCAGGCCGCCGAAACCACCTATGAAGACCTCACCAGTGCCCTGGGCGAGCTCAAGGTCGGGCTGATTCACGGGCGCATGAAACCCGCCGAAAAAGCCGCGGTGATGGCCGAATTCAAGGCCGGCAACCTGCAACTGCTGGTGGCCACCACGGTGATCGAAGTCGGCGTGGACGTGCCCAACGCCAGCCTGATGATCATTGAAAACCCCGAGCGCCTGGGCCTGGCGCAATTGCACCAATTGCGTGGCCGCGTCGGCCGGGGCAGCGCCGCCAGCCATTGCGTGCTGCTGTATCACCCGCCACTGTCGCAGATCGGCCGCCAACGGCTGGGGATCATGCGCGAAACCAACGATGGCTTTGTCATCGCCGAAAAAGACCTGGAGCTGCGCGGGCCGGGTGAAATGTTAGGCACCCGCCAAACCGGCTTGCTGCAATTCAAGGTCGCCGATCTGATGCGCGACGCCGACCTGTTGCCCGCTGTGCGCGATGCGGCGCAAGCGCTGCTGGAACGCTGGCCGGAGCATGTCAGCCCATTGCTCAACCGCTGGCTGCGGCACGGGCAGCAATATGGCCAAGTGTGACGCCGGACTCACTTATCCGACCTACACCTGTATCAAGCTGGTTATACTCCAATGAATGTAAGAAATTGGATCCGGCCATGTCAGAAGTTGCCCTCGCTACAGCCCCACTGACCGCCCCACCGGTCATTCGGGCGCTGCTCGCAAAGCTCGCCATTCCCTACACGGAAGTCATCGAACAGACTGGCCTGAACCCTGCACGAAAGGTCCAGGCGGTACTGCTCGAAGACGCCGTTGGCGCGCTCATGGTGCTGTTCCCCCAGAGCCAGTTGCTCGACCTCAACCGTCTGACCGAACTGACCGGTCGCCGCCTCACGGCCGTGGCGCCGGAGCGCGTCGAGCGCATGCTGGGCAAGCATGAGCTGAACCTGCTGCCGGGCCTGCCGCCGCTCACCAGTTCGCCCTGCCTGTATGAAGGCAGCCTGCTCAACGAGCCGAGTCTATTGGTGCATTCGGGCGAAGCCGGGCTGCTGCTGGAAATCGCCAGCGAGCACTTCAAGATTATGCTGACCAAGGCCAGTGCCGCGCAGTTCGGCGAGCCACTGAGCAACATTCGCCCCAACCTCGACCGCCCCAACGATGACCGTGAGGAAATCACCCAGGCGATGCAGGCATTCACCGCGCGCCGTATCCAGCAACGCCTGGAAGCGACCATCGAGATCCCGCCGCTGGCCGACACCGCGCAGAAGATCATCAAACTGCGCGTCGACCCCAACGCCACCATCGACGACATCACCGGCGTGGTGGAAACCGACCCGGCCCTGGCCGCCCAAGTGGTGAGCTGGGCGGCGTCGCCCTACTACGCATCGCCCGGCAAGATCCGTTCGGTGGAAGACGCCATCGTGCGCGTGCTGGGCTTCGATCTGGTGATCAACCTGGCGCTGGGCCTGGCCTTGGGCAAAACCCTGAGCCTGCCCAAGGACCGCCCGCACCAGTCCACGCCGTACTGGCACCAGTCGATCTACACCGCTGCCGTGATCGAAGGCCTGACCCGCGCCATGCCCCGTGCCCAGCGCCCGGAAGCCGGCCTGACCTACCTTGCCGGCTTGCTGCACAACTTTGGCTATCTGCTGCTGGCCCATGTGTTCCCGCCGCACTTCTCGCTGATCTGCCGCCACCTGGAGGTCAATCCGCACTTGTGCCACAGCTATGTGGAGCAACACCTGTTGGGCATCAGCCGCGAGCAGATCGGCGCCTGGCTGATGCGCTACTGGGACATGCCGGACGAGCTGTCCACCGCCCTGCGTTTCCAGCACGACCCGACCTACGACGGGCAATACGCCGAGTACCCGAACCTGGTGTGCCTGGCCGTGCGCCTGTTGCGCAGCCGAGGCATCGGTTCCGGGCCGGATGAGGCCATTCCCGATGCGTTGCTCGAGCGCCTGGGCTTGAGCCGTGAAAAGGCTGAGGAAGTGGTCGGCAAGGTGCTGGATGCCGAGGTGCTGTTGCGCGAGCTGGCGTCGCAGTTCACCCAGCCTTGAATGTGTAGCCTGTCAGACTGCAATCGGGGGCAAGCCCCCTCCCACATTCGACCGCATTCCAAAGCTGGAACTCGGTTAAGTGTGGGAGGGGGCTTGCCCCCGATAAATCCGCCTCGGTTTAACTGAACGCCTACTTCTTTTTCTTCGGCTTCAAATACTTGGTCAACCCCTGAAACCAGATCACCAGCGCCGGGTTGCCCTTGATCTGGATCGACTTGTCCTGAATGCCCGTCATGAACGCCAGTTGCTTGTTCTTGGCCTGCATCGTGGCGAAGCCGTAGGCGGCATCCTTGAACGCAATCGCGAACGCCGGCGCCGGGTGTACACCCGAGCGGCTGGTGATGCGCTGGTCCTTGACAATGAAGTGACGGGCAACCTTGCCGTCGAGGGTCTGCAACTGGAAGGCCAGGTCTTTGTCACCTAGCTGCTGCTGGAAGGCGGGGTTGGTGCGGCTGGCTTTGCCCATCATCAGGCCCAGCACCCACAGGAGAAGACGAAATTTCATGCACACGGCCTCGGTGTAATTATTGAGTGGCCGCAGCAGTGTAACGATTTGCAGGCAGAACGCCACCGATCTCGCGCTTTAGCGGGAGATCGGTTGGCGTTTAACGCTTATAGCAGCATGTTGCTTAAACGTTAGGGCAAGGCACCGGTGCCCAGTCGGCCAGGTTCGGATCGCGGCAGGTGCCTTCGATCTGAGTCTTGCCGGCAGAGGCGACCTGCTTGCTTTCAGCTTGCTTGGCCTGCACGGTCTGGATGCTCTTCTCGGTGGTCACCGCCTCTTTCGGCACGGTCGGGAGCACCGGCTTCTTGGCCGGTTTGACGGCTTTCTTGCCTTTGGCCGGAGCGACCACTGGCGTGGTGTCGGCGGTGGCCACGGTGACCACGTCGCTACGCTGTACGCCCACCTGCTGCAGGTCTTTTTCGTAGGCCTGGGTGTAGTTGTTCAGGTCTTCGCTGGCTTTGCCGTTGACCGCAACGATCAGGTCATTGGACTCTTTGAGGCCCGCAACGATTTCCGCCAGGCGCTTGCGGCCTTCGGTGTCGTTGACGGTCTTGGCCTTGCGGTCTGCCACCAGCTTGGTGAATGCGCTCTGGTAGCACTGTTGCGATGCCTTGGCGTAGGCGGTGCTGCGGTCGATGTCCGAGGCGCTTTTGTTGAAGTCGGTGGAGTAGGAAGCGATGCGCTGGTTGTCATCGCTGATCTGCTTCTGACGCTCGGTGTAGTAGCCCGCTGCGCCACCCGCCAGGGCGCCGCCCGCTGCGCCGATTGCGGCGTTACGGCCGCGCTTTTCCTTGTCGCCGGTCAGGGCGCCCAGCAATGCACCGCCGGCTGCGCCGATGGCGGCACCGGTCACGACCGACTTGGTCATGTTCGAGTCGGTAGCGCGCAGGTGCTGCACGGGCTCGTAGCAGTTGGGGTAGTACTCAACCTTGGTGCTCGACGCGACCTTGGACGCAGGCGACGTAGCGCAACCGGTCAACACGGTGCTGAAACCGGCCGCGATCAGCAGCAGGTGACGCTTGGAAACCGACTTACGGGAAAAAAGCATAGGTGTGATCTCGATTAAGTTTGACTTGCCCAGCACGGCCCACCGCCGCCTGAGTCCCTTCCAAGCTCGCTAGACAGCCAACGATCAAGACCGCTGACCGCTCGCTGCGAGCAATTCCTTCAAGATCGTTGCCGGGTCGGCCCGCTGTTGCTTGCGGTAGTTGCCGACATGGCGAACGAACAGTGTCGCGCGCGTCACCAGGCTCTTGCCGAGCACTGGCTTGCGATCCAACTCTTCCTTGATTCGTTGAAACTGTGCCTGGATCACCGCATCGGTGTAGCGCGTGCCGGTGGCCAGGTTGTCGATGTAGATCGCCACGGCGCCGTCCAGTGCGCTGCGCCCGTTGGCAATCGCCATGTCGAACAACTGCGCGCTGGCCTGGTCCTTGTTGTCCACGGCCTGCTGGCGACTCTTCTGCAGGTTGGCCAGGCGGATGTTGTAGTTGCTGATGGTCTCGGCCACCAATGCGGCGGACTGGATCAGGTTGCCCGCCGCTTCTTCGCGCTGCTGGGCGATCAGCGAAACGTTGCGCTTGAGCTCTTCGTTGACCAGGCCCAGTTCGGCTTGCAGCTTGGGGTCGACGCTGGCGGCGATGATGCTGTCCAGGCGCTTGGTCGGGTCCTGGGCGTCGTCGATGGCGTCGGTCAGCGACGCCAGGCGGCCTTCTTTCTGCCACTGCACAAACAATTCCTTGTAGCGTGAGCGCGGCGCCGACAGCGCGCCAATCGCGACGCGAAAGCCGGTGGTCTCATTGCTTTGCTCGGTGCCGTCGGCGGCAAACAGCGGGTACTCGCGGCGCATGCCGGTGAATAACGTGCCTTCGCCCTCCAGGTAGTTGCCGCCCTTGACCACGAAGCCGCCATAGGTGCCCTGGCGGCGCCCGGCGTGAACGAGTTGGAAGGATTCCTGAACCATTTCCGCGGCATTGCCGATCACATCGAACATACCAATCGGGTTGGGCAGCTTGGTGCCGATGGGCATCAGCCGTGCAGCCTGGCCAGTGCCGCCGGCGACCTGGTTGAACACCGCGTAATCGCTCAGTGGCCCGTCGCTTTCACTGCCCTCGACGCGGCGTGGAAACAGGCGCCCCTCCAGGTCCTGACGGCTCACCGCCTGGCCACCGCGCGCGGCGAATTCCCATTCCACCTCGGTGGGCAAGCGCACAAAGCCCAGGCCGCCGTCTTCGGCCGAGGCGCCGCGACCACTCACCGGCAGCAACTCGCGGTGGTATTTCATCAGCCAGGCGCTGTACACCGCCGAGAAACGCTCGGCCTCAAAGCGCGACAGCTTTACTTTCGGCAAGCGCCCGGCCATGCCGGTGGGCGCATCGCAGGCCGGCGCCGGCTCGCCGCTGGCCAGCGACTGGGCCTGGGACATCACCTGGGCGTACTGGCGGGCGGTCACTTCGTATTTGCCGATGAAGTACAGCATGGGCTTGAGCGGGGTCTTGGCGTCGGTCTTCGGCATCAGCGGCGCGATCACGCTGCTCCAGTCCTTGGGCAGGTCCTTGAGGGTGAACTGGCCGTTGATGAAGTCGCGCCGGTAACCGGAGATGAACGACTGCTGATAGCCCGCCTCGCCTTCGGCAAAGGGGTAGCCGAGGTTGACCTCACGGTCGTCCAGGGTGCCCTGGGCCAGCACATAGGCGTAGCGGAACACCATGCTGCCTTCGCACGGCAGCGGCAGGCTCACGTCGTCCGGCAACGGCTTGGGGTTGTCGAGCTTGTCGCTTGCCTCATCGGCCCAGGCCAGCGAGGCCAGGCTCAGCGCCACACAGGCGCCCACTAACTTAAACATCTCTGATTCCTTCAGAAGCCTGGATACGCGCCACTCGCCAACCACCACAGGCCGCCGCCACGGCGCTGACGCCGAGTACAGCTACCAGGGCCAAGCCGTAGTGACGCGCCAACAGATGGCTGGCGTGTTCGCCCGGCACCTGCACGAATAGCTTATTCACAACGGTTTCGGCCAGGCCATACAACCCGGCACTGAGCACGGCGGCAACACTCGCGCTGTACAGCGCCTGCATCACCACAAACAACAACAGCGCGGCCGTGGAAAAGCCCAACAGGCGCAACACCGACAACTCCCGACGCTTGCGCGCCACCGCAGCCAGCGCCCCGGCGAACGTCGCCGCGAATGCACCGGCCAACGCCAACCCGCAGATAATCCAGAATACGATCGACAGGTTGCGACTCAACGACTGCACCTGGGCGATGGTTTGCGCCTGGGTCGACACCAGCACCTGCTGCCCGGCGAAGTACAGGCGCAGCGGTTCCACGTCGGTGAGCGTGCGCGCATACAAGCGAAACGCCGGATACACCCGCTGCTCGCCCACGCCGACCACCTCACCCTCCCACTGCAACGCCGGCACCGCGCGGCCGTCGCGATAATCTTCCACCGCCTCCAGCAACGCCAGGTCAGCAAACAGCCCGTCACGGGCAAAGGCCTCCAGCGGCAATACCGCCAGCACCTGCACCCGCGTGCGCTGCGCCTCGACGCGCCCTGCCAGTTGCCGCGCAAAGCGGGTCTCCAGCCAGTCGCCGGGCCGCGCCGCAAGCTTCTCGGCGGCGGTATGGCTGAGCACGATCTGGTCCAGGCCCTTGGGCATCGGCAAGCCAGCCAGCAACGGGTCGCCCGAGGCGGTGGGCAGCATTTCCAATACCAAAGCACCCACCTGCGCGGTCGCCGCGATCTGCCGCGTACGCGGTATGGCGAACGCCACATCGCTACGCTGGCCCAACTGCTCGACCCAGGCACTGCTGAATCGACCACCGCCCAGCGCAATGATTTCACGGGTAGCCGGGTCGGTCTCCAAGCGTTCGGTCAAACTGCTAACCAGTCCAAATTTCAGCCCAAATAACACCAGCAATGGCGCGATAACGGCCACCAGCGCCAGCACCGAGCAGGCCGACAGCCACGCATCGTTGCGGTAGTCCTGCCAGGCGAGCGACGCAACCAGGCCGATGCGCATCAGCACGCCTCCCCGAGCGTCGCCGTGACACCGCCATCCGCATCGCGACGGCAGCCGATGCGCCGCACCTGCAAGCCACTGGCGCGGGCCAGGGGTTCATCATGGGTGGCAATCACACAGGCGGCGCGGTGCTCGCGAGCCTGGGCCAGTAGCGCCTGCATCACACGCTCGGCATTGAGCGGGTCGAGGGACGCGGTCGGCTCGTCGGCCAGCACCAGTTGCGGTGCGTGGGCCAGGGCGCGGGCGCAGCTCACGCGTTGGCGCTGGCCCACCGACAGGGCAGCTGGAGGCTTGTCCAACTGGTCGCTGATTTCCAATTGCTCGGCCAGGCGCGCCACGCTGCCGTCGTCCTTCAAGCCCAGTAATTGGCGGGACAAGGCAATGTTGCCGCGCACATCGAGAAACCCCAGCAGCCCGCCGGTTTGCAGCACATAGCCCAGATGCCGGCTGCGCAACCTTGCCAGGGCGCTTTGCCCATCCGCGCGCCAGAGCCCGTCGATGTCGACCTGGTTGAACTCGAACTGCCCGCTCCGATCCGGCGCCAACACCAGCGCCAGCATGTCCAGCAAGGTGCTCTTGCCACAGCCGCTGGGCCCGACAATCGCTAGTTGCTCACCGGCACACAAGTGCAGCGCCGGAATCACCAGGCTGTAGCGCTGGCTGCCGACGCCCCGGCTCTTGTGCACCGCGTTCAGGCTCAGCATCACGGCAACGTCGACAACGGTACGCGGTACAACGCATCGCCCGGTTCGGCATCGCCGAAACGCACCCAGTTGGCCAGGTCATTGTGGAAGGTTTCGTAGAGGCGGATTTTCGAATCCAGCTCGTCGATAAAGTCTTCCTGCTCAGCCACGCTCAACGACAACCACAGGTCCTGGGTCATGTTCAGCGACTTGCTGCGATACGGCAGGCCCTCCAGGTATTCGCCCAGCAGGCCGCCGTCGGCCAGGTTGCCGCCCTTGCGCAGGGCTTGCGGGTCACGGCTCATATACGCCGAGGCGCTGGCGATTTCCTGGAAGAAATCCTTGGGCGAGCTTTGGGTTTTGCGCGCCGCGTCGACGATCAGTTTCAGCGACTGCTGCAGGTCGTTCAGTTGCAGCTTGGTCAGCATCACGCACACCTGGAACGCCGGCAGCGCCGGGTTGGTCAGGTCGCGGTCGGCGGTCCAGGCGCTGACCAGTTGGGGCGCCTGGCTCGCGGTTTTGCGGCCAAGAAAATCCATGTGCATCGCATAACCGACCGCTGCGGACTTATCCGCCAGGCTCGGCGCGGCACTGAGCAGCGGCACCGGCTGCGGCGTGTTACTGCGCACCTGATGCACGAGGTTGGCGAACACCGTGCCGATCTCGTCGACCCGCTCACCCAGCTTGCGCACGTCACCACCGGGCACCGCTGTGTACAGGTCGCCGATCTGCGGGTTTGCGTCGGCAGTCAGGGTGCGGTACTGGCTTTCGGCGCCGGCATGGGTTTTCTTGCCGGCGTCGGTGCGCAGATGCAACGCGTAGATCTTGATCTGCTTGCCCAGCGCCGCCTGGCGCACTTCGGCTTCGTTCATCTGGGTGGCGGCGAACGGGTCGTTCTTGCGCAACGCCCCGGCATCGGAGACCAGCAGGATGATGCGCCCGCCGTAGCCGGACCAATCCATGCCGTCCACCGCCTGCATCACCCCGGCAAACGCGTCTTCGTTGAACGAATGGCTGGACACCGTCGACGCCTTGACCTGCCGCGCCATGTCCAGGAAGCGTTGCGGGTCGCGGCCCTGGTCGAGGGTGATCAGGGTCTTGGCCACGTATTCCAGGCCGGGGGTTTTCTTGATGCTGTTGCGAAAGCCCACCAGGCCGAAGCTGACGCTGTCCAGCTCGCCGCGTTCGGCGATACGGGTTTGCAGTTCGTGCACCACGTCGCGCACCTGGTCGATATACGGCTGCATCGACACGGTGGTGTCCACCACCAACACCACCGCCGTGCGGAAGGCGTCGGCATTGGCGCCAGCCACGGCGGCCGCCGGCTTGGCAATGGCGCTGCTGCCAGGGTCGATGGAGGCGACATTGAGCAGTTGCACGGGCTGGCCGTTTTCGTCGAAGCTCTCTTTGGCGTCGAAGATCGGCAGCAGGTAGAACTGGTTCTGCGGCACCGCGCTGGCGGTGGGTTCCAGGGCCAGGACTTGTTGATTGTCTTCGCGGTTGTTCTGCGCCTTGGCCAACACGCTTTTCGCCGCTGCGGGGTCGGCCAGCAGTTTTTCCACCTCAGCGGACTGGCGCAGGAACATCACCGGCGCCCGGCCTGAGCGCTCGGTGAACTTGAGCACCAGGCTCTGCTTCCAGTCACTGACCTGCGAGGCCGGCAGCCAACCGTCACTGCGACCATCGGTGGCCGCGCCGACCCGCACCCAAGGGCTGCCGTCGACCTCCTTGCGCTGGTACACGTAGAGCACGGAAAACGCCGGCAAGGCTTTGCCCGACGCGCTGCCCGCCTCGTTGGAAAGCTTCGCGCCGGGCTTGCTCAGCACACGCTGGAACAGGGTCTTCTTGCCGGCCATCAGCAGCGGACGCTGGCCGCCATCCGCATCCGCAACCGCAACCGCCGCCGCAGGTGGCTTGGCTTGAGGCACCACGGCAGCCGGCGGCTTGACCGATTCATCGGTGCCGCCCAACCACCAGTAACTGGCGCCACCGATGGCCAGAGCCACTGCCACGGCAACCGCCGCCAGCGCCAATACCGGCCCGCGGCGCTGCTCGCTGTGTTGCATCGGCGCCACCACCGGCCGACGCACGGGTTGCGGCTGGCCCGTCGGTATTTCAATGGACTCCGGCGTGATCCCCGCCAGGTCAAAGCTGAGCGGGATCGGCAGCGGCCGCACCAAGGTGGCCTCTGGCGACTGCGCCGGCAGTTGATCCAGCGCCAGCAGCAACGCCGCCGCATCCGGATAACGCTCTGCCGGGTCCTTGGCCAGTAACTTGCGCAGCACACTCTGGTAGCGGCCATGGTGCACCGGCAGTTCCGGCAAGGGCTCGGTCAGGTGGGCCAGCGCGGTGGAGAGCGCATCGGTGCCGCTGTAAGGCAGCTTGCCCACCAGGATTTCGTAGAGCACCACGCCTAGCGCATACAGGTCGGCGCGACCGTCGATCTCCTGGCCGCGCGCCTGCTCCGGGCTCATGTAGCTCGGCGTGCCCACGGCAAAGCCGGCCTGGGTGAACTGGGTGCGGTCGTCCAAGGACTTGGCGATGCCGAAGTCCGACAACACCGCCGTGCCGTCGGCGCGGAACAGAATGTTCGCCGGCTTGACGTCGCGGTGCACCAGGCCCTGGGCGTGGGCATAACCGAGCGCCGAGGCAATCTGGCGGATCAGCGTCACGCCCTGCTCCGGGGTCAGCCCGGCAGCGATGCGCTCCTTGAGCGTGCCGTTGGGCAGGTATTCCATGGCCATGTAATACAGCTCACCGACATTGCCGATGTCATGGATAGTCACCGTGTGCGGGTGCGACAAGCGCGCCAGGGTCTTGCCCTCGCGCAGGAAGCGTTCGCAGAAGCTCGGGTCGGCCGCCAGCGCCGCCGCCATCACCTTGAGTGCCACCTTGCGTTCCAGCGAACGCTGGGTCGCCAGGTACACATTGGCCATGGCGCCTTCGCCGATTTCGCCTTCGATGTCATAGCCGGGGATGACAATATTCATGGCGACACCTTCACGACGATGGTGGTGATGTTGTCCGGCGCGCCGCGATTGAGCCCCAGGTGCACCAGGCTGCGTACGATTTCATCGGGCGCGTCATGGCCGAGCACTTCACGGATTTCGTGGTCTTCGACGGTTTTGGTCAGGCCGTCGCTGCACAGCAGGTAGCTGTCGCCGGGGGCGATCAACAGGTCGACCGAGGCCACGTCCAGTTGCGCTTCCACGCCCACTGCGCGGGTCACGATGTTGGCGCGCGGATGCACACGGGCGTCGGCTTCGCTGAGCAGGCCGCTGTCTTGCAGGTCCTGCACGTAGCTGTGGTCGCGGGAAATGCTGTGCAGCTCACCATCGCGCAGGCGGTACAGGCGACTGTCTCCGGCCCACAGGCACACCCCGCGCAAGCCACGCGCCGCCAGCACCACCACGGTGCTGCCCATCATGGTCACGCCACGGTTGGCGGTTTCTTCGCGGACAGCCGCGTTGATGCGGATCAGGTCGTTGCGCAAGGCCGCCGCGTATTCCTCAAGGGAGCGTCCCACCGGCACGTTGCGCAGGCTGTCGACGATCAGGCTGCTGACATAGTCCCCCGCCGCGTGCCCACCCATGCCATCGGCCACCACCCACAGGCGGTTTTGCGGCAGGTCCAGGCACGCGTCTTCATTGACCTGGCGCACCATGCCCACATGGCTTTTGCTCGCGGATACATACGTCGCGCCCATCTACATCACACCTTCTTGTCCGAGCAAAAACTGCGCAAAATCGTTGGCGACAGGCAAGCCCTGGCACCGCAATAAACCGGGGGAAATACGCTGCGAACCTCGTCCCCACCAAAGGCTGGCACCTTCGCAGGCCTGTTCGGCAAGCGCCGTCATGCGCCCGTGGGGCACGGTGGCGGCCACGCGTTGCAGGCCGGCAAAACGGCTGTCGACCGCACGCGGTGCCGTCGCTGGCAGGCCAAGGTTGTCCAGGCCAGCATTGAACGCTTCGAACGTGGCGCCGGTGTCCAGCGTGCTCAGCAACAGCTCCTCGGCCTGCTCGAACCACGCATCAGGCCCGCCCACCAGGGAGGCCGGGTTGATGTCGTGATCGAGCACCACCACCACCGCCAGCGGAAAATAGCGCCCGACTCGATCGATGCTTGGCATCAGCACACCCGCCGCCGCGTCCGGCCCGCACACGCCTGGCGCGAGCACAAAGCGCCACAGCGGGCTGACCAGGTAAGCGTTGAGCCAGTCACCACCCAGGCTGTTCTGGCTGGCGAGCAAACCCGCCGCCAGCCAGCTGTCCCAGGGGCCGATAAAACTCTGGGGCAAGGCGCGGCTGACAAAATCACCGCGACTGGCCAACTTGCCGTAGAAACCCAGCGTCGTCATAGCCGCTCCGGCAGGCTGAAGCCGCTGAGCACGCGGCTCTTGAACGGGTTGAAGGCGCTGTTGGCGCGCAGCTCGTAGGCAATGCTCGCACCGTCGACCCGCAGGCGCAGGTTGAAGCGGTCTGGCGAGTTGCCGGCGGTAAGGTCCGATTGCTCCAGCAGGCGGAACCAGGCCCACGGGCCGTCGAGGGTTACGCCGGAGCGTCCGCTGGTCGACGGCGGCATGATCGACAGCCGCACCACGCCACTGCTGCCGGGGTTCGGCCATTGCATCGCCACCGGGCGGCTCGGGCCGTGGTCGTAGCTCAGTTGCTGGCCATCGAGGTCAAGCAGGAACTGGGTGATGGTCGGGTCCATCGACACCGGCTTGAGTTCGAAGCGCACGATGGGTTGCGTGCCGCCGGACCTGAAGAACGCGTCGCGAATCGTCGCCGCACGCTGGAAGGTTTGCAGCACGCCTGGCGCAATGCCGAGCTTCTGCGCCGCGCCCGGCTGCCAGCGCCAGGTCTGGGCCGAGGTGTCTACGTAAGGCTGCAGGTACTTGCGAAAGTAGTTATCCATCACCCCGCCGACGCCGAAAAACTGGCCGAAATCATCCAGGGTGGCGTCCCGTGCACTGCCCGGCGACATCGGGTAACGGCCGGCCAGGGACTGGCGATACACGTTGACCACTTCACTGACCCAGGCCGCGTTCAACTGGTTACGCACCCCGCCCATCATGCTATTGGTGGTGGAATTGACCACCGACTTGACCATGCCCTGCACCAGCGGCGGTTGGCGTTCGGCATTCAGGCTGACCCGCGTGGCCGCAGCCGCCGCCTGGTTCTTCGCCTCGCCCAGCAAGGCATCGCCGCTGGCACCGACCATGGCGCTGACCTGCACGTACAGCGCGTTCATGTCCGACAGCAAGCCATCGATAGCGGCCGGCTCGCCTTCGTTTTTACTGACGATGCTGTTGAGTTCGGCAAAGTGCGCGGTGACCGGATCGTCCGCCGCAGCGGGCGCGTTGGCGCTCGGTTGCTCCTGACCAAGCAGGCTGCCCAGGCGCTCCTTGAGCTTGTCGACGCCGCCTTCCACCGGCACGCCCTTGGCCGCCAATTGGCGCTCTTCGGCTTGCAGGTCGGTTTCCTTGGCCACCGCCACCAGCAGCTTTTTCAGCGGCGAGGTCGGGCCGGAAATCACCCGCAGCACATCGGCCGCCTGGGCCACGCTGGTGATCGGCACAAAGTCGATGTCTGCCAGCAACGCATCCCACTGGCGCTGATAATCCTGGAAGTACAAGCGGCGCACATCGGCAGCCAGGCTCACCACGTTCTGCTGGTCGGCCTGTTCCTGGCCGAGCACCCATTGCTCTTCCGCCAGGGTGCCGGTCTGGTTCAGGCTGCTCAGCAAAAACCCCTGACGATAACCCTTGGCGGTGAAAAACCCGCTCAGCGGTTCGCCCAACGGCTTGCCGCTCTTGCGACTGAACACCAGCGCGGCATCACGGCCGGCGGCTTCATTGATGCGAAAGTCCGGGATGCCTTCGGGCAGTTTCTGACGCTTGACCCGGTCGTAGACGCGCTGGGCCACCGGCAGCTGTTGCAGTTGGCGGCGCAGGTCGTCGATCAGGCGTGGGTCGAGGCGAGCATTCGGTGGGTGGCGGTCAAACAGCGCCTGCAAATGCCCGGTCAACGCCTGGCGCTGATCGGCCGGCAGGTCGCGTGGAAGGTTGCGGTCCCAGTCGAGGGCGATCCAGGCCTTGATGAAGTCCGGGTCGTAATGCTCGCTGTCGGCCAGCATCAGGTAAGCCTTGAGGCCTTCGTAGAGAAAATCCGAATTGCCGCCGCCGTGCAGTTGCTCTTCGATGCGCGTGACCAGGCGCGGCGCAAAGACCGCGATCAGCAACTTGCGGTAAACGCTCGCCGACTCGGCTTCGAGCATGTCGCCCTGGTACAGCCCCAGCCCTTCGGACCAGCTCGGCGAATCTCCGGCCAGGTGCTTCACCGCGTTGAGCAGCGGCAGTACGGCCAAGACTTCACGCTGCGCCGGGCTGAGGTTCTGCACGGTCTGGCCCAGGGGCGCGACCTTTTGATCGACCTGGGCGATATACGCCTGGTTGGCGCGATAACTTACCCACCACAGGCCGCTGACCACCACAACGGTGGCCACGGTGGCGGCCAGCACACCCCGGGCGATCCACTTGCGGCGGCGCTCGACTTTCGGGTTTACCCCCACCAATCCACGTTCGGCAAAGGCCACGGCGGTGAACAGTTTTTCGATAAAGTAACTGCGCCCCGTGCCGCTCTGGCGCGCCAGGTGCTGACGGTCCAGGTTCATGCTCTGGGCCATGGCGCCGATCAGGCGGTCAATCGGGCTGCCTTCCTGGGTGCCGCTGGTGAAATACACGCCGCGCAACAGCACGCGCTCTTCGAAGGCGTTGGGTTTGAACACCCCTTCGAGGAAGCTCTGCAGGCAATCTTTCAACGCACCGAACTGCTGCGGGAAACCGTAGATCAGGTCGCGCCGCGCCGGGTCGCGTTCCTGTTGCAGGCGTTCCACCAGGCGTTCGTTGAGGCGTTGTTCCAGGCCGGCGAACTCGCTTTGCAGGTGCGCCAACGGGCTGTCGCTGTGCTTGCCATCGTCCAGGGCAAAGGTCATGCCCCACACCTGGGCGCGCTCTTCTTTGCTCAGGTTGTCGAAGAACTCCATGAAGCCTGGCACCAGGTCGAGCTTGGTCAGCATCAGGTAGATCGGAAAGCGCACCCCCAGCTGGGTGTACAGCTCCTGGATGCGTAGGCGGATGGCAGCGGCATGGGCGGCGCGTTCGGCGTCGGTGCCGAGCAGCAGGTCCGACAGGCTGATGGCGATGAAGGCGCCGTCGATCGGGCGGCGCGAGCGCTGCTTTTTCAACAGGTCGAGAAAGCCCAGCCAAGCGGCTTTATCCACCGTGGAGTTGCTGTCCTGGGTGGTATAGCGCCCGGCGGTGTCGAGCAACACGGCCTGATCGGTAAACCACCAGTCGCAGTTACGCGTGCCGCCGACGCCGCGCACCGCACCGGCACCCAACTGCGCGGCCAACGGGAAGTGCAGCCCGGAGTTGACCAGCGCAGTGGTCTTGCCCGAACCCGGCGGGCCGATGATCACGTACCACGGCAGTTCGTAGAGGTTGCGGCGCTCGTCGCCACCCAGCTTGGCCTTTTTCAGCAGCGCCAGGGCTTCGTCCATGCGCTGGCGCAGGGTGCTGAGTTCTTCGGCAGTGGCAACGCTGTTGGGGTCGGCCGGGGTTTCTGCGGCCAGGCTGCGCATGACCTCGGCGGCCTGACGGCGCGCCTGGATGATGCGGAATACGCGGTAGGCAATCCACAGCGCGAACACCAGGATGATCAGCGCCCAGCGGCGTCCTTCGGGTGCCAGCATGTCGAGCAACGGCCCAACGAACCAGATGATCAGGCTCAGGGCGATCAACCCCAGCACGGGGATCACCCAGCGAATCATGAAACTGAAAAACGCCTTCACTCGACGCCCTCCGCCAATACGGTGATTTCAACCCGACGATTGCGGGCACGGCCTTCGGCAGTACTGTTGGTCGCCAACGGCTCGGTGTCGCTGCGGCCTTCGGCGCTGAAGCGCTCGGCCTGGCCGGTCTTGGCGGCAAGGATGTCCAGTACCGACTTGGCCCGTGCTTCGGACAGCGCCCAGTTCGACGGGAAGCGCAGCGTGGCAATCGGGCGATTGTCACTGTGGCCGGTCACCCGGACCTGGCCCTTGACCTTGCGGATGGCGTCGGCGATGCGCAGCATCAGCGGCTGGTAGTCATCGACGATGCTGGAGCTGGCGGACGCAAACAGTTCGTCACCCCGAATGGTCACGACCGAGCGGTCGACCTTGTCTTCCACCGCGACGCGGCCGGCCTTGATGTCTTCGGCCAGGAACCCGGCCAGGCGTGGCCGCTCGATGACTTTTGGCTGCGCCACCGGACGGTCGATGGCCTGCACCGGGATCTCGCCCAGTGCATGGATATTCTTGAATACCGGTTCGGCATCCGACGCCAGCTTCATGCGCAAGCCAAACAGCAACGCCAAAAGCAGCGCCAGGCCGATGGCCACGGCGATCCAAGGCGGCATGAACTGCGCCAGGCGATCGCGCGCCACGGTGACGCCGCGCCAGTGCGGCGACAGCTCGCGCTCATGCTCGCCGCGAGCGTTGCGAATCGCCGCTGCGGTGCGCTCGCGCAAGGCTTCCAGCTGGCTGCGCCCGTCGGTCATCACGCGGTAGCGCCCTTCGAAACCCAGGCACATGCACAAGTACAGCAGCTCCAGCAGGTACAGGCGTTCCCGCGGGCTTTGCAGGCAGTGGTCAAGTAACTGGAAGACCTTCTCGCCGCCCCAGGCTTCGTTGTGCACGGTGATCAGCAAGCTTTGCTTGCCCCAATCGCTGGTGCTGCCCCACGGCGTGCTCAACACCGCTTCATCGAGGGCGGTGCACAGCGCGTAACGGGCCAGCAGCACTTCGTTGCGCGCCACACCGGCGGCTTCGGCGCGCTCTTCGAATTGGCGCAGATAGGCCAGCAACTGTGCGCGCAGGCTGGCCGGCGCCGGGTGCGCGATGGTGTTGCGCAACCGCGTCAGCAAGGCCAGCAGCGGGCCGGCGGCGCTTTCCAGCGGGTTGAGGCCCTGGCTCTTGCCGGTGAGCATCGGCGCGGCCGGCATCGACAAAGGCGCCGGCTCCGCACGCGCAGGTTCCGGCGCACGGCCGCCGGGGCGCGGCATGAACTGAGTGCGGTCATCATCATTGGGGTGCATCGCGGATTATCCTCGGATCGCCCAGAAGGCCAGGTTCAAGCCCGGGAACTGCCCGGCGATGTGAAAGGCGAAACCGCCGGAATTGCTCAGCTGCTGCCAGTGCTCGCTGCCCCGGTCCAGCTCGTAATAGGTGCTGCCGGCGTGGTACGGCAGTTGGCGTGGCGCCACCGGCAACGGCAGCAGGCCGATGCCCGGCAGCTGCAGGTTGACCATGTCGCGGATGTGCTCCACCGAACCGACCTTGCTCTGCTGGCCGAAGCGTGCGCGCAGGGTTTCGCCAGGCACATCGGCACGCACCACGAGAATGAAGCTGGCGTTATCGAGCAGGGTTTTGTCGGCCAGCATCGCCACGTGGATGCCGTAGGCCTTCTCCACAATCGGAATCGGCGTGGCCTTGCTGTCGATCAACATCGACAGCGCTTCGCGCAGCGCCGCCATCACCGGGGCGAAGCTCAGGGCCAGGTCGTCGTGCTGGTACTGCGGGTATTCCTGGGGGCGCCGGCCGGAGGTGGAAAAAGTCGAAAACTCACCGGCAAGGCTGACCAGCTCGCTGAAGAAGCGCTCCGGGTGCAGCGGGCTCAACTGGCTGAAATGCTGGATCAGCGGCTGCGCGCGGTTGACCAGTTGCAGCAGCATGAAGTCGGCGATTTCCGACGCGCCACCGGCACCCGACGCCACCACACGCCCGGCCAGGGCTTCGCCACGCTGGTGCAGCAGGCCGAGCAGTTCGCTACGGAATGCGCTCAGCGGTTTGCTCGCAGCCACGTCCAGCACCGGAGGGATGTAGCTGTCATCGAGCACGAGGGCGCGGTCGGCACGTTTTTCCTTGATGCGCACCAGGCCAATGGCGGCGTAGTCGCTGATGCCATCCTGGGCGGTCAGCAAACGCAACGCCCGTGAGCCCACCGCCACCGGGGCGCGGTTTTCGAAGGGCGCGTTGTCGTCACGCACTTCACGCACCTGGCTGACGTAGCGCGCCGCTTCCAGGGCTTCGCCTGCCTCCACGGTGTCACGCGCGCCTGCTCGCTTGAGCGGCAGGGCCAGGTAGACCAGGCCATCGCGCAGGTTGTCGTCGATATTCAGCGGGCTCGGTGCCAGGTCGTCGTGAGGGATATTGAACGGCGTGCCGTCTGGCAACAGGCCCCGCGCCGACACGATTGCCAGCTTGCCCTGGGCGAGCAGGCCCTGGTCGATCAGCAGCTCGGAGAACCCCCAGGCGCCCGCGGACAAAGGCCGGCTGCGGGCGTCGATCAGGTTTTCCAGGTAACGGTCATGCTGCTGGAAGTGCTGCGTTCCGATGAACATGCCTTCCGACCAGACCACGCGATTGTTCCAGGACATGGGGGCTCCGATTGCTTGTTATTGGGCTGGGCTGGAGGGAGTGGCCACGACGTCTGCGCGCACGGCGCGCACATCGAGGCTGATCTGATATTCGGTGTATTGGCGAGGCGGCACGTCGATGACCGTGCGCCATTGCGCCCGGTCCAGCTCGCGATAACCCACCAGCAGGCCGATCTGGCGCGTGGACGGGTCGAGATCGCGCTGGATGCTCAATTGCTGGCCGGGCTGGATCACCACTTCGTCCTGGTCGAGCAGGTCCAGGCCAAGGGTGGATTGCGCCCGATCCGCCAGGGCGAAGTAATCGGAGCGCGCGAACGTGGCGGCGTTTTTCAGCTCGAAAATGCGCACCCGTACCGGGGCGGCCTGGCCACTGGCGCCGGGGTTGAGCCCGGCAATCGCATGAAAATGCAACTCGACGGCGGCCGTATCCGCTTCAGCCTCGGCGGCGGCTTCGGGTTTGACCGCGTCTTTGGCACACGCCGTCAGCAGCAGCGCGGTGGCGGCTGCGAGTAAAAACCTGGGAATCATCCTGCGTCCTCAATGACGTGTTTAGCTATCCGTTTTGTCCATCACTGCGACGCGCTTCAGCGTCGCTGTCGTGCGCTGTGCTCTTCGTAGGCCCGGCTGAACTCGCGGCCGAACAGGTCCTGGAAATCGTCCTGGGCCTCGCGGGAAATATTGTTGTAAAGCTCGGTGAATTGCTGCCAGTACTGGGCCTGGCGCGAGCCGTTGAAAATACTCGAGAGGCCACCGGGCTTGCCCATGCGTTCCTCCAACTGCGCCGGTTCAAAGCGCAGCAGCAAATGCTTGATCGCCGCTTCCACACCGGCCATCACCGCCAATTGGTGAGCGCGCAGGTCGTCGAAACTGTCACGTACCGCGACGTCAGGCGCCATAAACGCCTGGTTGCCGTGACGCAGCAGCAGCAGTAACGCTTCGTCGGCATTCGGGGCAAATTTCAACGGATTGTTTTCGGCGGGGCGGATCATGGTCTGCTGCATGCGGAATTCGCCCTTGAGGCTGGCCCGGGCACGCAACACATCGATCAGGCCCTCCACCATCAGCCGGTAGCTGCGGCCAATGCTTTCCATCTGGGCGCAGGCATCGGCCTTGTCCTGGCGTAACAGATCAAGGCCGGCACCGCGCAGGAAGGCTTGCAGCAGGTCGGGTTGTTGCTGGGCATCGCCGACAGGGAGCGCAACGGGCTCGACCACAGGCGGCGGTGCAATAACCGGGGCGGCGGGTGGCGCAGCATTGACCACCGGCGCAGGCGCGTCGCCCAACAGGTCCCAGTCTTCGGGAATCACCGAGCCTTGCACCACCGGTGTTGCTGCGACCGGCACGGCAACCGGCGCCGGCGGACGGAAGTCGTGTTGTTCGGACGGCACATGGTCCGCCACGGTCGGCGGAGGCACGGCAGTGGGGCTGAGGAAGTCGAACAGGTCCGGCAGGGTCTCCATCGACGAGGCGCTCTGGAATTGCGGCGCGATCATCGGCGTGGGCGCGGGCGTGTTCGCCACGGCGCCCATCAGCGCCTCGAAACTGTTCGGCGAATCACCGGCAAACGGCTGGCTGTCGACGGCCTGCACGTTGAAGTCGATGCGCGCCTGGATTTCGTAATCGCCGATGCGAATCAGCTCGCCATTCTGCAGAGGCTCGCTGTTTCCCCGGCGCAAACGGATGCCGGCGTTAACCAGCTCCACGCCGTTGGTACTGTTATCGGTTAAGTAATAACGGCCGTCTTTGTATTGAATAACGCAATGTTGAGAGGAGACGAGACGCTCGGGGTCGGGCAATACCCAGTCGTTTTCCGAACTGCGGCCGATCGCCATCGAGCCCTGGTTCATGGACTTTTCGGAGCACTGCCCAGGGGTAATCTTGTGGTAACTAGTGATAGTCAAACACAGCGACATCTTGCCTCCTTGCTGATACATCGCGCGCGGCCGATCCAAGGGCTACGCTTGCCCAGGTATCTGCGCCAGGTCGTGGAAACGACCGTCTGAATCTGTATTTGCCAGCATGATCGCTGATCTTATCCGGCTTGCATGACAAAAATCCTCTACGACGGGCACCGTTCGACCCACCAGTCGCGCAGGTTGTTAAACACCGCACATCTGTCACAGAGGGCGAATAGCTTACCTTGACAAGGCATAAGTACTACACCAAAAATGCACAACTTCTTGAACATCAGTGATGTCACAGTAGTGGCACTCTGCAAGTATGACCAAGAAAACATGCAAAGTTCACAGCGCAACTAATGCATGCATTGCCCGGCATCTAACGGGCTGATAGGGAGATCGAATTCAGTGGATGTGCCGTTGCTGCTCACCGCCGTGTCCGCGTCGTCGCCTTGTGGCGAAGACATGGAATATGACGCGCAATTTCTGCAATTGGAACGTGATGCCAAGGGCCAGCCCGAACGCAGCATGGGCGACTCGATCCTGCCCGCCGAGCCGCCGGAATGGCGCAGCATCCAGCAGCAGAGCCTGGACTTGCTCCAGCGCAGCAAAGACCTGCGCATCACCCATTTCCTGCTGCAAAGCTCGCTTGCCCTGCAAGGCGTGGCCGGGCTGGCCGAAACCCTGACACTGATCGACGCGTTACTGCGCCAGTACTGGGCCGATCTGCACCCGCGCCTGGATGCCGACGACGACAACGACCCCACTGTGCGTATCAACGCGCTGTCCGGCTTGACCAGCGACACGACGATTCGCCTGCTGCGCGAAAGCATCCTCACGCGCTCGCGCACCTTCGGCCCCGTGAGCCTGCGCGCCGCATTGAACGCCAGCGGCCTGCTGAGTTTCCCCGATGAACAACTGGGCGCGCAGCAACTCAACGCGGCGTTCCTCGACAGCGACCCGCAACAGCTGCAAGCCACCCGTGACGCCTTGAGCGCCGCGCGCGCCGCCTGCGAAGCCATCGAACAACAGGTCAACGAGCAGGTCGGTTCCGCCCAGGGCGTGGACCTCGGCGCGTTGAAACAGCCGCTCAAACAGGCCCTGCAACTGCTCAATCAAGCCGTACCCGGCAGCGACAGCAGCAGCGAACCCGAGGCTGTCAGTGAAGACAGTGCCCCCTCGGTGGATTACGCCGCCGCGTCCGCAGCACCGCGCCCCGTCGGCGATATCGCGAGCCGCGATGACGTGCTGCGCAGCCTCGACAAAATCCTTGCGTATTACACCCGGCACGAGCCGTCGAGCCCGTTGCCGGTGCTGTTGAACCGCGCGAAGCATCTGGTGCACGCCGACTTCGCGGCCATCGTGCGCAATCTGATTCCCGACGGCATGTCCCAATTTGAAAACCTGCGCGGCCCAGACAGCGAGTAAGCCGCCGGACCGTGCAGTAACAACACCGTCGCTCAAGCGACCAGGAGCAGCAACGTGGCGAAGCAAAGTTCTCAGAAATTCATCGCGCGCAACCGTGCGCCTCGAGTGCAGATCGAGTACGACGTCGAGCTCTACGGCGCCGAGAAAAAGGTCCAGCTGCCCTTCGTCATGGGCGTGATGGCCGACCTCGCCGGCAAGCCTGCCGAGCCGCTGGCACCCGTGGCCGACCGCAAGTTCCTTGAAGTGGACGTCGACAACTTCGACTCCCGCCTCAAGGCCATGCAGCCACGCGTGGCGTTCCACGTACCCAATGAGCTGACAGGCGAAGGCAACCTGAGCCTGGACATCACCTTCGAAAGCATGGACGACTTCAGCCCGGCCGCCGTGGCGCGCAAGGTCGATTCGTTGAACCAGTTGCTCGAAGCCCGCACCCAGCTGGCCAACCTGCTGACCTACATGGACGGCAAGACCGGCGCTGAAGAAATCATCATGAAGGCGATCAAGGACCCGGCACTGCTCCAGGCACTTGCCAGTGCGCCTAAGCCTGCAGGGGACCAGTAATCATGACTGACAATACCGCCCGCGAAGGCAGCCAGATCCTGGGTGCCACCGAAGAAGCCAGCGAGTTTGCCAACCTGCTGCTGCAGGAATTCAAACCCAAGACCGAGCGCGCCCGCGAAGCCGTGGAAACCGCGGTGCGCACCCTGGCCGAACAGGCCCTGGCGCAAACCGACCTGGTGTCCAACGACGCGATCAAGTCGATCGAATCGATCATCGCCGCCATCGACGCCAAGCTCACCGCCCAGGTCAACCAGATCATCCACCACCCGGATTTCCAGCAGCTGGAAAGCGCCTGGCGTGGCCTGCACTACCTGGTCAACAACACCGAGAGCGATGAGCAGCTGAAGATTCGCGTGCTCAACATCTCCAAGCCGGACCTGCACAAGACCTTGAAGAAATTCAAGGGCACAGCGTGGGACCAGAGCCCGATCTTCAAGAAGATGTACGAAGAAGAATACGGCCAGTTCGGCGGCGAACCCTACGGCTGCCTGGTGGGCGACTACTACTTCGACCAGTCGCCTCCCGATGTGGAACTGCTGGGCGAGCTGTCGAAAGTCTGTGCCGCCATGCACTCTCCATTCATCGCAGCCGCGTCGCCGACCGTGATGGGCATGGGCTCGTGGCAGGAACTGTCGAACCCGCGCGACCTGACCAAGATCTTCACCACTCCGGAATACGCCGGCTGGCGCTCGCTGCGTGAATCGGAAGACTCGCGCTACATCGGCCTGACCATGCCGCGCTTCCTGGCGCGCCTGCCATACGGCGCCAAGACCGACCCGGTGGAGGCCTTCGCCTTCGAAGAAAACACCGACGGCGCAGACAGCTCCAAGTACACCTGGGCCAACGCCGCCTACGCGATGGCGGTGAACATCAACCGTTCGTTCAAGCACTACGGCTGGTGCTCGCGCATCCGTGGCATCGAGTCCGGCGGCGAAGTGGAAAACCTGCCGGCCCACACGTTCCCTACCGATGACGGTGGCGTGGACATGAAGTGCCCGACCGAAATCGCCATCAGCGACCGCCGTGAAGCGGAACTGGCGAAGAACGGTTTCATGCCGCTGCTGCACAAGAAAAACACCGACTTCGCCGCGTTCATCGGCGCCCAGTCGCTGCAGAAACCGGCCGAATACGACGACCCCGACGCCACCGCCAACGCCAACCTGGCCGCGCGCCTGCCGTACCTGTTCGCCACTTGCCGTTTCGCGCACTACTTGAAGTGCATCGTGCGCGACAAGATCGGTTCCTTCAAAGAGAAGGACGAGATGCAGCGCTGGTTGCAGGACTGGATCCTCAACTACGTCGACGGTGATCCGGCGCACTCCACCGAAACCACCAAGGCCCAGCACCCACTGGCAGCCGCTGAAGTGATCGTGGAAGAAGTGGAAGGCAACCCGGGTTACTACAACTCCAAGTTCTACCTGCGCCCGCACTACCAGCTCGAAGGGCTGACGGTGTCGCTGCGCCTGGTGTCGAAGCTGCCGTCTGCAAAAAGCGCTTAAGTAACTCGCTCTTCTGTGGGAGGGGGCTTGCCCCCGATAGCATCACCTCGGTCTGACTGACAGACCGAGTTGCCTGCATCGGCGGCAAGCCCCCTCCCACACAAAAGCATCCCCTTTGGGGCATAACCAAATTCAGTGGCCCACGCCACACAGGGAGAAAACATGGCTGTTGATATTTTCATCAAGATCGGCGACATCAAGGGCGAGTCCATGGACAAGGCCCACAAGGACGAAATCGACGTGTTGAACTGGAGCTGGGGCATGGCCCAGTCCGGCAACATGCACGTTGGCGGTGGCGGCGGCGCGGGCAAGGTGAATATCCAGGACCTGTCGCTGACCAAGTACGTCGACAAGGCTTCGCCGAACCTGATGATGCACTGCGCCAGCGGCAAGCACATCGACAAGGTCAAGCTGACCGTGCGCAAGGCCGGTGGCGAAAGCCAGGTCGAGTACATGGTGATCAACCTGGAAGAAGTCCTGGTGACCTCCCTGAGCACCGGCGGTTCGGGCACCGATGACCGCCTGACCGAGAACGTCACCCTGAACTTCGCCCAAGTGATGGTCGACTACCAGCCGCAGAAAGCCGACGGCACCAAAGACGGCGGCGCGATCAAGTTTGGCTGGAACATCCGTTCCAACACCAAGCGCTGATAGCCCTTGTGGCCGTGGCTTCGCGCCACGGCCACAAACTTTTTGTCCCTCTCGCAACCCGTCCGTGGAGCTGCTTTGGTGGTAACTGAAATCGCTTCCCGCGACCGTCTGCAACCGTCCTTGCTGGACCGGTTGACCGACGATGACCCAACCAATCCCAAGGAAAGCGCCGACAAACGCGTGCTGTCCCTGACCCAATTGAAAGCCTCGGTATTGCGCGACCTGGCGTGGCTGCTCAACACCACGTCGTTGCTCGATGCCGATGCCACGCTGCACACCCCGGCCGGTACCTCGGTGGTCAATTACGGCCTGCCGGCGCTGGCGGGCAACAGTGTTTCCAGCGTCGACATCAAGGCCCTGGAAGCCCTGATCTACCAGGCCATCGCAACGTTCGAGCCGCGCATCCTGCGCCACACGCTGCGCGTCAAGGCCCGCGTCGGCCAGGGTGAAATGAACCACAACGCCCTGAGTTTCGAGATCGAAGGTGACCTGTGGGCCCAGCCGGTACCGTTGCGCCTGCTGCTGCAAACCGACCTGGACCTTGAGTCCGGCCATGTGCGCGTGGTGAACGCAGACCAACGGAGGCGCCCATGAACCCGCGCCTGCTGGAGCTGTATAACCAGGAACTGCACCATGTGCGCGAAAGCGCCGCCGAGTTCGCCAAGGAATACCCGAAGATCGCCAGTCGGCTGACCCTGTCCGGTATGGACTGCGCCGACCCGTACGTCGAACGCCTGCTCGAAGGCTTTGCCTACCTCACCGCCCGCGTGCAGTTGAAGCTCGACGCCGAGTACCCGACCTTCACCCACAACCTGCTGGAAATCGCCTACCCGCATTACCTGGCGCCCACCCCGTCGATGACCGTGGTGCAACTGCAGACCGACCCCGACGAAGGCTCTCTGGCCAGCGGTTTCCGCCTGCCCCGCGACACAGTGCTGCGCGCGGCCCTGGGCCGTGAAACCCAGACCTGCTGCGAGTACCGCACCGCGCACCCGGTGACGCTGTGGCCGCTGCAGGTAAGCAATGCCGAGTACTTCGGCAACCCTGCCGCCGTGCTCGGTCGCCTGGCCGCCAGCGAACCGAAAGCCAAGGCCGGCTTGCGCCTGACCCTGCGCACCGGCGCCGAATTGCCCTTCAACAGCCTCGACCTGGATAACCTGCCGCTGTACCTCAGCGGCGCCGATGAGCAACCGTTCCGCCTCTACGAACAATTGCTGGGCAACGCCTGCGCGGTATTCGCGCGCAAGCCGGGGGGCGACTGGGTTGAGCGCTTGCCTCACGACGCGTTGCGCTCTCGCGGTTTTGACGATGCCGACGCGGCCATGCCGGTGGTCGCGCGTGCCTTCCAGGGCTATCGGTTGCTGCAGGAATACTTCGCCCTGCCCCACCGCTTCCTGTTCGTCGAATTCGCCGAACTGAGTCGTGCGGTCAAGCGCTGCGACGGCCAGGAACTGGAGCTGATCGTGCTGTTCGACCGCCACGAGCCGAGCCTGGAAGGCAGCGTCGGCGCGGCGCAGTTTCTGCCGTTCTGCACGCCGGCGATCAACCTGTTCCCCAAACGCGTGGACCGCATCCACCTGTCCGACCGGGTCAACGAACACCATGTGATCGCTGACCGCACACGGCCGATGGATTTCGAGATTCACTCGTTGAGCGGCATCACCGGCCATGGCACCGGGCCGGAGCAGCCGTTCCTGCCGTTTTACGCCGTGCGTGACCCCTCTCGCTATGGGCGCGACCAAGCGTACTACACCGTGCGCCGCGAACCGCGGGTGCTGTCCAGCGACCAGCGCCGTAACGGCCCGCGCTCCACCTACGTGGGCAGCGAAACCTTCGTCAGCCTGGTGGACAGCCGACAGGCGCCATACCGCCATGATCTGCGCCAGTTGGGCGTCACAGCGCTGTGCACCAACCGCGACCTGCCGCTGTTCATGAGCGTGGGCAACGGCAAGACCGACTTCACCCTGGCCGACAGCGCCCCGGTGCTCTCGGTGCGCTGCGTCGCAGGCCCCAGCCGCCCGCGCGCCAGCCATGCCCACGACGCCAAGGCCTGGCGCCTGATCAGCCAGTTGTCACTCAATTACCTGTCGCTGAGCGAACAGGGCCAGGGCGCGGGCGCCTTGCGTGAACTGTTGCGCCTGTATGGCGACAGCAACGACGCCGCCCTGCAATTGCAGATCGAAGGCTTGCGTGAAGTCAGCAGCAAAGCGGTGACCCGGCGCCTGCCGATGCCCGGCCCGATTGTGTTTGGCCGCGGCCTGGAAATTACCCTGGAGTTCGATGAAAACGCGTTTCGCGGCACCGGCGTGTTCCTGCTCGGTGCGGTGCTGGAACGCTTCCTGGCACGCTACGTGTCGATCAACAGCTTTACCGAGACGGTGATCCGTACCACCGAACGCGGCGAGATCATGCGATGGAAAGCCAAGCCCGGACGGCGTCCGACCCTGTGAGTACCCTGGACGCGATGCACCAGGAGCCCTGGGAATATGACTTCTTCCAGGCGCTGCGGCGTATCGAGTGCGAATCGCCGGACCTGCCGCGGCTGGGCCATTCCCTGCGCCTGGCCGATGACCCGCTGCGCCTGGGGCAGCAGGCCGATTGCACCTTCGCCCCGGCCACACTGGCCTCAGTCGACCCCGGTGGCGAGGGTAAACCGGCGCGTCTGGAGCAGTTCTTCTTCGGCCTCGGCGGCCCCAACGGCCCGCTGCCGCTGCATATCACCGAGTACGTGCGCGAGCGCCAGCGCAACAACGCCGACAGCACCAGCAAGCAGTTCCTGGATGTGTTTCACCATCGCCTGCTGACCCTGTTCTACCGTGCCTGGGCCGAGGCGCGGCCAACGGTCAGCCATGACCGCCCGGACGATGACTACTGGTCCGCACGCCTCGCCGCCTTGAGCGGCCGCGGCATGCCGAGCCTGCTCAACCAGGGGCTAATCCCGGATACGGCGAAGCTGCATTACAGCGGCCACTTGTCGGCGCAAACCCGTTACCCGGATGGTTTGAAAGCCATCCTCAGCGAGTACTTCGGCTTGCCGGTGGCGATCGAAGAATACGTCGGCCAATGGCTGGAACTGCCCGAACGCAGCCGCGTCGGCGTGAGCGCCAACCGGCTGGGCGTGGATTTCTGCCTGGGCAGCCATGTGTGGGACCGCCAGCACAAGTTCCGTATTCGCCTGGGGCCGCTGAAACTCGACGACTACATGGGCATGCTGCCCGGCCAGCAGCCGTTCAACGAACTGGTGGCCTGGGTCGCCGAGTACCTGGGCCATGAACTGGACTGGGACCTGAACCTGGTTCTGCAACAACCCGAAGTTCCGGCGCTGCAACTCAACGGCCAGTTCCGCCTGGGCTTCAATACCTGGCTCGGCCAACCTGCGCATGACGCCAACGACCTAATCCTGGCGCGGCATTACGCCGATCACGCCACCACCTCAAGGAATCCAGAGCATGGGTGAAATCAGTCGCGCCGCACTGTTCGGCAAACTCAACAGCGTGGCCTACAAGGCCATAGAAGCCGCCACCGTGTTCTGCAAACTGCGGGGCAACCCGTATGTGGAACTGGCCCACTGGTTTCACCAGTTGCTGCAACTGCAGGACTCGGACCTGCACCGCATCATCCGCCAGTTCAACGTCGAACCGGCGCGCCTGGCGCGTGACCTCACCGAAGCCCTGGACCGCCTGCCGCGCGGCTCGACCTCGATCACCGACCTGTCATCCCATGTGGAAGAAGCGGTGGAGCGCGGTTGGGTGTACGGCAGCTTGATGTTCGGCGAAAGCCAGGTGCGCACCGGTTACCTGGTGCTGGGCATCCTCAAAACGCCGAGCCTGCGCCACGCGTTACTGGGCTTGTCGTCCGAGTTCGACAAGATCAAGCCCGAGGCCCTGAGCGAGCGCTTTGATGAATACGTGGGCGACTCGCCCGAGAACGCCCTCAGCGCCAGCGATGGGTTCAATGCCGGGGTGCCCGGCGAAGCCAGCGGCGCCATGGCCCCCAGCGCAATGGGCAAGCAGGAAGCGCTCAAGCGGTTTACCGTCGACCTGACCGAACAGGCGCGCAGCGGCAAGCTCGACCCTATCGTGGGCCGTGATGAAGAGATTCGCCAACTGGTGGATATCCTCATGCGTCGTCGCCAGAACAACCCGATCCTCACCGGCGAAGCCGGGGTGGGCAAGACGGCCGTGGTCGAGGGCTTTGCCCTGCGCATCGTCGCCGGCGATGTACCGCCTGCGCTCAAGGACGTTGAGCTGCGCAGCCTCGACGTGGGCCTGCTGCAAGCCGGCGCGAGCATGAAGGGCGAGTTCGAACAGCGCCTGCGCCAGGTCATCGAAGACGTGCAGGCCTCGCCCAAGCCGATCATCCTGTTTATCGACGAAGCTCACACCCTGGTCGGTGCCGGCGGCGCGGCCGGCACGGGCGACGCGGCCAACCTGCTCAAGCCTGCCCTGGCCCGTGGCACCTTGCGTACCGTGGCCGCGACGACCTGGGCCGAGTACAAGAAGCACATCGAAAAAGACCCGGCCCTGACCCGCCGCTTCCAGGTGGTGCAAGTCGCCGAGCCGTCGGAAGACAAGGCGCTGCTGATGATGCGCGGCGTGGCCTCGACCATGGAGAAACACCACCAGGTGCAGGTGCTCGATGAAGCGCTGGAAGCTTCGGTGAAGCTGTCCCACCGCTACATTCCGGCGCGTCAGTTGCCGGACAAATCCGTGAGCCTGCTGGACACCGCCTGCGCCCGCGTCGCGATCAGCCTGCACGCCGTGCCGGCCGAAGTCGACGACAGCCGCCGCCGTATCGAAGCGCTGGAAACCGAGCTGCAGATCATCGCCCGTGAACATGCGATTGGCATTGCCATTGGTGCGCGTCAAACCAACAGCGAAGCCTTGTTGAGCGCCGAGCGTGAGCGCCTGGCCACCTTGGAAAGCCGTTGGGCCGAGGAGAAAACGCTGGTGGATGAGTTGCTCGCCACCCGCGCGACGCTGCGTGAAAAGGTCGGCGAAGTCGACAGCGGCAACGATCAATTGCGCGCCCAGCTGGTGGACCTGCAACAACGCCTCAGCGCCCTGCAAGGCGAGACCCCGTTGATCCTGCCTACCGTGGATTACCAGGCCGTGGCGTCGGTCGTCGCGGACTGGACCGGTATCCCGGTGGGCCGCATGGCGCGCAACGAACTGGAAACGGTGCTCAACCTCGACCAGCACTTGAAAAAACGCATCATCGGCCAGGACCATGCCCTGCAGATGATCGCCAAGCGCATCCAGACTTCGCGCGCCGGCCTCGACAACCCGAGCAAGCCGATTGGCGTATTCATGCTCGCCGGCACCTCGGGTGTGGGCAAGACCGAGACTGCCCTGGCCCTGGCCGAAGCCATGTATGGCGGCGAGCAGAACGTGATCACCATCAACATGAGCGAATTCCAGGAAGCCCACACCGTGTCGACCCTCAAGGGCGCACCACCGGGCTATATCGGTTATGGCGAAGGCGGCGTGCTGACAGAAGCGGTGCGGCGCAAGCCCTACAGCGTGGTACTGCTGGACGAGGTGGAAAAAGCCCACCCGGACGTGCATGAAATATTCTTCCAGGTATTCGACAAAGGCGTCATGGAAGATGGCGAAGGCCGCGTGATCGACTTCAAGAACACGCTGATCCTGCTGACCACCAATGCCGGCACCGAGCTGATTTCCCAGGTGTGCAAGGACCCGGCGAACATCCCCGAGCCGGAGGAAATTGCCAAGGCCCTGCGCCAGCCACTGCTGGAAATCTTCCCACCCGCGCTGCTCGGCCGTCTGGTGACGATCCCGTACTACCCGCTGAGCGACGAGATGCTCAAGGCAATCACCCGCCTGCAGCTGGGCCGCATCAAGAAGCGCGTGGAGAATACCCACAAGGTTGCCTTCGACTACGACGACGCGGTGGTCGATCTGATCGTCTCGCGTTGCACCGAGACCGAAAGCGGCGGGCGCATGATCGACACCATCCTCACCAACAGCCTGCTGCCGGACATGAGCCGTGAATTCCTCACGCGCATGCTCGAAGGCAAGGCGCTGGCGGGGGTGCGCATCAGCAGCCGGGATAACGAATTGCACTACGACTTCAGCGATTAACCTGACGCAATGCTGTTCAAAATGTGGGAGGGGGCTTGCCCCCGATGGCGGTGGGTCAGCCAGAAATTTCTAACCTGATACACCGCTATCGGGGGCAAGCTCCCTCCCACAGTGGATTCGGTTTCTTCAGTTATTAAGATGTCTACGGGACTACCGATGCTATTCAACCAAGCCTCACGCCTGGCCAAGATCACCAGCCCCCTCGGGCCGGATGTGCTGTTGCTCAATGAAATGGGCGGCGGTGAAGAGCTGGGCAGGCTGTTCAACTATGAGCTGCAACTGACGTCCCTGGACGCCAACATCGACCTCAACCAACTGCTGGGCAAGCCGATGAGCGTGGGCCTGCAACTGGCGGACGGTGGCGAGCGGCACTTCCATGGCATCGTCGCGCGCTGCAGCCAGAACATCGACCAGGGCCAGTTCGCCAGTTACCAAGTGACGCTGCGCCCCTGGCTGTGGCTGCTCAGCCGCACCTCCGATTGCCGGATTTTCCAGAACCTGAGCATCCCGCAGATCATCAAGCAGGTGTTTCGCGACCTGGGTTTTTCCGACTTCGAAGACGCCCTGAGCCGGCCGTATCGCGAGTGGGAATACTGCGTGCAGTACCGCGAGACCAGCTTCGATTTCGTCAGCCGCTTGATGGAACAGGAAGGCATCTACTACTTCTTCCGTCACGAGCAGGACCGCCATGTGCTGGTGCTGGCCGACGCTTATGGCGCCCACACTACCGTGCCCGGCTATGGGTCGATCCCGTATTACCCCAAGGACGAGCAGCAGCGCGAACGCGACCATATGCACAACTGGCACCTGGCGCAGGAGGTGCAGCCGGGTTCGCTGGAGCTCAACGACTACGACTTCCAGCGCCCCAGCGCCAGCATCGATGTGCGCTCGGCGATGCCGCGCCCGCACACCGCCGGTGACTACCCGCTGTACGACTATCCGGGCACCTACGTGCAAAGCGCCGACGGCGAACACTACGCGCGCACCCGCATCGAAGCCCTGCAAACCCTGCACGAACAGATCGAGTTCGCCGGCAATGCCCGCGGCCTGGGTTCGGGCCACCTGTTCAGCCTCACCGGTTTCAGCCGCCAGGATCAGAACCGCGAATACCTGATCGTCGGCTGTCGCTACTACATCGTGCAGGAAAGCCTGGAGAGCGGCGGCGGCGCGGGCGGCGCGCAGTTCGAAAGCAGCCTCACCTGCATCGACGCCCAGCAAAGCTTCCGCCCGCTGGCCAGCACCCACCGCCCCATCGTCAAAGGCCCGCAGACCGCCCTGGTGGTGGGCCCCAAAGGCGAAGAGATCTGGACCGACCAGTACGGCCGCGTGAAGGTGCACTTCTACTGGGACCGCCACGACCAGTCCAACGAGAACAGCTCCTGCTGGATTCGCGTGTCGCAATCCTGGGCCGGCAAGAACTGGGGGTCGATGCAGATTCCACGGATCGGCCAGGAAGTGATCGTCAGCTTCCTCGAAGGCGACCCGGACCGGCCGATCATCACCGGGCGGGTGTACAACGCCGAGCAGACCGTGCCTTACGACCTTCCGGAAAACGCCACCCAGAGCGGCATGAAAAGCCGCTCCAGCAAAGGCGGCACGCCGGCCAACTTCAATGAAATCCGCATGGAGGACAAGAAGGGGCTGGAGCAGTTGTATATCCATGCCGAGCGTAATCAGGACATCGTGGTGGAGGTGGATGAAAGCCATTCGGTGGGGCATGACCGTAATAAAAGCATTGGGCATAACGAGACGGTGACCATCGGCAATAACCGTCTGCGCATCGTCAAGCAGGAAGACATCCTCTCGGTGGGCCAGCGCAAGACCGACAGCATCAGCCAAAGCTACGTGATCGAAGTGGGCGAAAACCTGCGCCTGGTCTGCGGCAAAAGCATCCTGGAGCTGAACGCCAGCGGGCAGATCAACCTGACCGGTGTGCAGATCAGTATCTACGCCAGCGGTGATGCCGAGTTCAATACCGGCGGCGTGCTGCACCTGAACAACGGCGGCGGCGCGGGCGCCACGCCTGATGGCCAGGGCGTGAAAGCCAGCATCGATGCCAATATCAAAGCCGCGTTCCCCACGCCTAAAAGTTCCTGACGAGACCTGTTTCCATGACGTATCGAATCAATGAATTCCAGTTCCAGTTGCCTGCCGGCGAGCTGCAGGATGCGACGATCAACATCCTCAAGTTTCCCGAACTGGGCACCTCGCTGATCGTCAGCCGCAGCTTGCTCGCCGAAGGCGAAACCCTGCACAGCAACTTCAACGACCAACTCCAGCGCCTGGAAAAACAGGTACAGGACCTGCGTTATCAACCCGGCGTCGATGTGCGCCTGGGTACGAATCAAGAGGTGGAAGGCATTGAGCTGCGCAGCCAGTTCAACAAGGGTAATGACAAGGTGTTCCAGTATCAGTTGGCGTTGGTGATTCCGGGCACGCGCAAGATGCTTGCGTTGAGTTATGTGAAGGCGGATGCGCTGGGTGATGCCGAAGCGGCGCATTGGGCATTGATCAAGAATTCCCTGTCGTTCGACGCTGTTTCCTGATGAGCGGCCTGCATGTCTGACCCGTTATGGGCGGCCCGGATGGGCGATGCGCTGGCCCACACTTCGATGATGGCCGATATTCTCGGCGGCGTGCTGGAGGTGGCGGCGAATATCGCGATCACCGCCGTGGCGACGTTTGCCGTGGTCGCGGCTACCGGCATTACCGTCGCTACCGGCGGGTTGGGATGCATCCTGCTGGGCGCGGTGGTGGGCACGATAGTCGGCCTTCTCATGAGCAAGAGCGGGGCGGATAAAGGGCTGACCAAATTATGCGATGCCTTCAGCAATGCCCTGTTCCCCCCCACGGTGCAAGCAAACATTCTCACCGGCTCCACAAACACGCTCACCAACAACATTCCCGCCGCCCGCGCCGCCGGGGCGATCAGCTCCCACGTTGCACCAGCGGGTACCGAGCTGAAAGCCCCCGAGCCGGAACCCGAAGCCAGCTACCTGGACATGGCCGAAAGCTTCTTCTCGCAGATGTGGCGCCCGACCGTCGCCACACCTGCGCCCGGCGCCGTGCCCAAGCCACTGGACCTGGTCGTGTGCATGAAGCACCCGCCGATGCCGCCGCAGTTTCTGGCCGAGGGCTCGGACAAGGTCACGATCAACGGCCAGCCGGCGGTGCGCAGCGGAGATCGCAGCACGTGTGATGCGACCGTGGTGTCATCCGGGCTGATTTCCTCCGATGTGACCATCGGCGGCGGCACAGTGGTGGTGCGCGAGATTCGCAGCGGCAAGACGCCGGGGGTGGGGCTGGCGGTCACGGCGCTGCTGATGCTCAAGGGCGGCAAGGGCAAGTTCTTCAGCAAGCTGCCGTGCATGCTGATCGGCGGCGCCACCTCGATGGCCGTCAGCAGTGCGATGGGCGCGCTGGCCAATGCGGCAACGGGCTCGTCGAACCCGGTGCATGCCGCGACTGGCGCCAAAGTGCTGGGCGGCGATGAAGAGCTGGATTTCGCACTGCCCGGCATCTTGCCGATTGACTGGCAACGCGTCTACAACAGCCGTGACGAGCGTACCGGTAGCCTGTTCGGCACGGGCTGGAGCGTGGCGTATGAAGTGTGCGTCGAAGTGCGTCCTCACCCCGAAGGCGGCGAAACGCTGGTGTACACCGACGAGCAGGGGCGCCCTATCGACATGGGTTCCATCCCGCTGGGTGGTGCGGTGTACAGCGCCGGTGAAGGCCTTGCCGTACGGCGACACCTCAACGGGCAGTTGTTGATCGAAAGTGATAACGGCCTGTACCGCTTGTTCGAACCCACGCCGACCAATGCTGCGCTGCTGCGCCTGGTTCAGCTGGGTGATCGCAACGACAACCGTATTCATGTCGACTATGACCAGGCCGGACGCCTGCTGCGGCTGCGCGATACGTTTGACCTGGTGCAGGTTGAGCTGATCCGCGACCTCGATGTCTTGACCCGGATCGAACGCCTGTACCCCGATCAACGCCGCGAAGTGCTGGTCAGCTATGAGTATGACGTGGCCGGTCAGTTGGCTCTGGTTCGCGATGCCACCGGGCAGGTTCAACGGCGCTTCACCTACGATGCCGGACGCCGGATGGTGGAGCATCAGTTACCCACTGGATTGCGCTGTTTCTATGAGTGGGCTCTGGTAGAGGGCCTGGAATGGCGAGTCGTCCGCCACTGGACCGACGAGGGCGACACGTATCAGTTCGACTATGACCTGCAGGCCGGCCTCACCCGCATCACCGACGGTTTGCAGCGCGTCAGTACCCGCCTGTGGAACACCCAGCACCAAATCATTCGCTACAGCGACAACCTCGGCCAGACCTGGCTTTTCGACTGGAGCGACGAACGCCAATTGCTCAGCGCCACCGACCCGTTGGGAGGCCGCTACGAATACAGCTACGACGAGTCCGGCAACCTTATCGGTGAAACCGACCCACTGGGCCGCAGCGACTCGACGTTGTGGCTGGAGCATTGGGCGCTACCGCTGGTGGAAACCGACGCCGCCGGCAACAGCTGGCAGTACCGCTACGACCAACGCGGCAACTGCATCGCCGAAACCGATCCGCTGGGCTACGTCACCCGTTATGGCTATGACACCCACGGGCAGGTCGTGGAAATCATCGACGCTACCGGCAAGAGCAAAAAGCTGCGCTGGAACCCGTTCGGGCAATTGGTTGAGCATATCGACTGCTCAGGTTATCCAACACGGTTCAGCTACGACGAACGCGGCTTTTTGCAGGCCATCACCGACGCCCTCGGCGAGCGCACTCAATTTCGCTATGACGCCCAGGGCCGTTTGCTCAGCAGCCAGTTGCCGGATGGTCGTACCGAACAGTTCCAACGCGACATCAACGGCCAACTGGTGGGCTACACCGACCCCGCCGGGCACACCACGCTCTACCAGCACAACCGGCGTGGCCAGGTCAGCCAGCGCACCGACGCCCATGGCCGACAGGTGCAGTTTGGCTATGACAGCTACGGGCGCCTGCAAGCGCTGGTCAACGAGAACGGCGAACGTTATCGGTTTGCCTGGGATGCCGGGGATCGGTTGGCTGAGCAGCAAGACCTCGATGGCAGTGCCAAACGCTACGATTACGACCGGCTGGACAACATCACCACCGTGACCGCCATCCCGGCACCGTTTGGCAATGGACTGGCGATTGTTCCCGAAACACCGCCCGCGCCCATCGTGCATAGGCTGGCGCGCGATGCGGTCGGCCGACTCATTGCTAAAACCACCGACGAGGGTCGTACCGACTACAGCTACGATGAAGTGGATCAGCTGACGGCCGTCACCTTCACCGACCTGCAAGGCAATACCCAAGCCTTGGGGTTCAGTTACGATCCGCTCGGTCAGTTGCTTGTCGAACAGAGCTCGGCGGGTAGCCTGCAACACCACTACGACGAACTCGGCAACCTGATCCAGACCCAACTGCCGGACGGCCGTTGGCTCAACCGCCTGTACTACGGCAGCGGCCACCTGCACCAGATCAACCTTGATGGCCAAGTGATCAGCGACTTCGAACGCGACCGCCTGCATCGCGAAGTCCTGCGCACCCAAGGCCAACTCAGCACCCGCAGCGATTACGACCGCAGCGGCCGACTGCGCTCACGCCAGCGCCGCCTGGCAAGTCAGCCCTCGTTGATGCCAGCCGTCGCGCAAAAGCAGTTCGAGTACGACCCCGCCGACAACCTGATCGGCAAACTCGACCAACAGCCCGCCGCACAGCACCGCCAGCTGCTGCATTACGACGCCACCGGCCGCATCATCGCCAGCCAGGACAGCCTGCATGGCCAGCGCGAAACCTTCGCCTACGACGCTGCCGCCAACTTGCTCGACGGGCCGCAGGCCGGTGCCGGGTTGGTGGTGCACAACAAGCTGCTGACGTATCAGGACAAGCGTTATCGGTACGACGCGTTTGGGCGGATGATTGAAAAACGCAGCGCTAAACGGGGTGTGCAGCGGTTTGCGTATGACGCTGAAAGCCGACTGATTGAAGTGCGTAATGACGATGGCAGCGTGGTCAGGATGACTTATGACCCGCTGGGGCGCAGGGTTGAGAAAACCGAGCTTGGCAGCGATGGTTATCCGCTGGGGGAAACACGGTTTACCTGGGATGGCTTGCGGTTATTGCAGGAGCATAAGCACAGTCAGACGAGTCTTTATATTTATCAGGACGAAGGCTACGAGCCCCTAGCCCGCGTCGACGGAAGCGGGCCGCTGCAGAAAATTCGTTACTACCACAATGATCTGAATGGGCTGCCGGAACAGTTGACCGAAGCAGACGGACACAACGTCTGGCGGGCGACCTATCGGGTGTGGGGTAATACGCTGGAAGAGGTGCGCGAGCCTTATTACATTGAAGAGCAGAATTTGCGGTTCCAGGGGCAGTACCTGGACCGGGAGACGGGGCTGCATTTCAATACGTTCAGGTTTTATGATCCGGATGTGGGGCGGTTTACGACGCCGGATCCGATTGGCCTCCAAGGTGGCTTGAACCTCTACCTGTATGGGGAAAATCCATTCACTAGCCTGGATCCATTGGGCTGGGCGCCTACTCCCCTGAACAAGCCAGGATTTTATGTATATGGACTCTACGCACCCAATGCCAAAACCCCATACTACATTGGCCATACGGAGCAGATTCCCTCAGTACGTGAAGGTCAGCATGCCAGGACTACCCGTTTGGGAAATGGGGAGTTGAGAGTGTTGAAGGGCCAGGACGGAAAGATGACTTACTCTCAGGCCAAAGGCTATGAACAGGCCTATCGGGAAAAATACAAGACCAAGGGAAAATTTCCAAACAACGTCATCGAACCGATCAATAAGAGCCGCACCGACTCACGGGGTAAGGCTCATTATAAAAATTACCGGGCTGCGGCCAAGGCGCTGGGCATTAAACCAAGCAAGGTTAAATCCTGTACATAGAGAAGAGACCGCTGCATGAAAACACTTACAGCACCCAAGCCAGGCGATCTTTTTTATATCCCGGCCGTCAATGCTTCAGATGAACCAGGGTTTGTGATCGCTCGTTACATCGAACTCATTCCTCCGGCGCTTGGGCATTTAATCGAGGTTTTTGCGAAATTCTATACACAAATACCCGCATCGATTACCGACATAGACACTTCAAAACGCCTATTCCGCCCAATTTTTTGCAGCATGCGCTTTTCAGGCATTCCTCGCTGGAAGATTCTTTTCAGCGATCCAAATTACCAAAAAGCGACCTCCAGATATGACGAGATTCAATTTGCGTTTGATTCTGAAATTTGGACGGGAGGGGTCAGCAAGCCCGCGAGCGAACGGCAGTTAGTCAACATCGAACCATCCATTTGCTGGCGTATGGAACACATCATTTTCAGGGTGATTGCCCATCTTCGTGGCGCGCTGGCAGAGAATGAGCCGATGGATTATGAGCGCTTGCCTCCCGATTTGCGCGTAGACAGCACCGTTGCATCGGAACGAGTAAACAAGGCCATCATCAGCGCACAGGCCTTATTCAACGCCCACTAAAAATGGGCACCCAACCCAGTTGGCGTGCCCACTTTTCATACCATCCCGCCTCCCTTCAGGCGGTACCGCTCTTTACGGGTTGACGCTGTCTTTGAGCGACTTGCCCGGTTTGAACGCTACGGTGTTGCTCGCCTTGATCTTCACAGGCTCGCCGGTTTGCGGGTTTTTGCCGGTGCGGGCGCCGCGGTGGCGTTGCAGGAAAGTGCCGAAACCGACCAGGGTGACGCTGTCCTTGCGGTGCAGGGCGCCGGTGATTTCTTCGAGAACGGCGTTGAGAACGCGGTTGGCCTGTTCTTTGGTGAGATCGGCTTTTTCAGCGATGGCGGCGGCGAGATCTGGTTTACGCATGTGTGAAGCCTCTTTGACGGTTTTTTGTTGTTATGTCCGTGCTGCTCTCTGGTGGAGCAGCGCCAAGGCGCCGCAGGCTCTACTCTGCGGCAGACGGGAGTGAGGATGGCATGCCCTCGCACGCTCCGCCAGTCTCGCCGCGACCTTTATACGGGTAAGAAGGGGCTTATTCCGACAGAACGACCGGCATTTACGCCAGCAGTGGCGGAAGTTCCTTGTTCAATGCCAGTTTTTCCATGACGGCGGTACCGGTCAGCGCGTAGCCCAGCAGGCGACCGCTGGCGTCCCGGCACAGGGCCTTGATGTCGGCACCCTCGCCTTCCACACTCCACACGCCTTCGCTGCCGCGTGGAGGCGGTGAAACCACCAGCGGGCAGACCGGGGTTTTCACGGTGATCGGCATTGGTCCGTAGCTGACGGCCGTGGCGTTGCCGGCCAGGGTCTGGGCCAAGGCGCGGGCGCAGCTCATCAAGGGCATGACGTACAGCAGGTTCAAGCCGTCGACCTCGGCGCAGTCGCCCAGGGCGTAGATATTGGCATGGGAGGTCTTGAGGTGACGGTCCACCATGATGCCGCGGTTGACTTGCAGGCCGGCCGCCGCCGCCAAGTCTATGCGCGGGCGCAGGCCGATGGCGGAAACCACCAGGTCACACTGGATCACTTCACCGTCGGACAGATGGGCTTCGAGGCCATCAGCGCTGCGCTGCAGGCGGTTGAGCACCGGCCCCAGGTGGAAACGCGCACCCAGCCCCTGCAGCCCGGCTTGCACCGCAGCCGCAGCCGACGGGTGCAGCAGGGTCGGCATGACTTGCTCACACGGCGCGACCAGGTCGACCTCATAACCACCCAGGATCAGGTCGTTGGCAAATTCGCAGCCGATCAGGCCGGCGCCCAGCACCAGTACGCGGCGTTTGCCGGCAGCCGCGGCGCGGAAGCGGGCGTAGTCTTCCAGATCGTTGATCGGGAAAACCAACTCGGCGCCATCGCCCTCTACCGGTACACGGACGGTCTCTGCGCCCCACGCCAGGATCAGGTCACGGTAAACCACCGCTTCCTCGCCGATCCACAGGCGCTTGTGGCCTGGATCGATGCCGCTGATACGTGTGTGGGTGCGTACTTGCGCCTTGAGTTGCTCGGCCATGGCACCAGGTTCAGCCATGCTCAGGGCGTCGGCCTCCTTGTTCTTGCCAAAACCGGTGGAGAGCATGGGCTTGGAGTAGGAGCGCCCGTCATCCGCGGTGATCAGCAGCAATGGGGTGTCGCTGTCGAGCTTGCGAAACTCCCGGGCTACGTTGTAACCGGCCAATCCTGTGCCGATGATCACGACAGGTGCGTTCATTCCTTTCTCCTTGTAGTACGTTTCGTAAACTTCAAATTAGCCGATTTCGATCATTTCGAAATCCATTTTGCCCACGCCGCAGTCCGGGCACAGCCAGTCTTCGGGGACATCTTCCCAACGGGTGCCGGGCACAATTCCGTCATCCGGCCAGCCATCCGCTTCGTTGTAGATCAGGCCACAGACGATACATTGCCACTTCTTCATTACGTGCTTCCTCAGGGTCCAGGCATCTTGGCCGACGGTCGATAACCTGCGCTGCCGCTCGGCTCAGGGCGTTTTGTACTGATCGCAGCCGGCAGATGCAAGCACGATCGACGTCAACAGCGGGTTCAGCCCGGCAAAAGTTCAGGACGCCATGGTAAGCTCGCCGCCTCTTTTGCTGCCAATATTGACTCGCCGTGCCGCACTCAATCGCCTCCTCCGCTGCTTGCCAATGGCTGCCCCAGAGCCTTCTAAGCCCAATGCCTGCGCCCTTGACCCTCGATTGGCTGTTCGATGAGGGCTCGCTGACGCGGCGGCTGACCGGGCTGTCCAACGATGGCTTCAGCGTGACGCCGCTGCTCGAGGGCTGGCAACCGTTGCGTGACGATGAATGTGCAGCGCTGGGCCTGCCCCCGGCAACCATCGGCTGGGTGCGCGAGGTGTATCTGCGCGGGCATGACCAGCCTTGGGTATTTGCCCGCAGCGTCGCGTCACGAAGCGCCTTGCAGGGCGACGGCTTGCATATGGATGAGCTGGGCAGCCGATCGCTGGGCGAGTTGTTGTTCTGCGACCACGCCTTCAAACGTCAGCCGATCGAAGTGTGCCATTACCCAGGGCAATGGCTGCCCACGGCGGATCAGGCCGACGGGCTGTGGGCGCGCCGCTCGCGCTTCGACCGCGGATCGCTGAGCGTGCTGGTGGCGGAAGTCTTCCTGCCGAGTTTCTGGCACGCGCTGCATGACCATCCGGAGAACCGCTGATGTACCAACGTGTGCTCAAATCCTTGAATCGCCTGAACCCCAGGGCCTGGGATTTCATTCAATTGACGCGCATGGACAAGCCCATCGGCATCTACCTGCTGCTGTGGCCGACGCTGTGGGCGCTGTGGATCGCCGGCAAGGGTTCGCCGTCGCTGCTCAATATCGTGATTTTCGTGCTGGGTGTGGTGCTGACCCGTGCCGGTGGATGCGTGATCAATGACTGGGCCGACCGCAAGGTCGACGGCCATGTGAAGCGCACCGAGCAGCGTCCGCTGGTCAGCGGCAAGATCAGTTCGAAAGAGGCGCTGGTGTTTTTCGCGCTGCTGATGGGCATCAGCTTCCTGCTGGTGCTGCTGACCAACGCCAGCACCATCCTGCTGTCCCTTGGCGGGCTGGCGCTGGCGGCGAGCTATCCATTCATGAAGCGCTACACCTATTACCCGCAGGTGGTGTTGGGCGCGGCGTTTTCGTGGGGCATGCCGATGGCGTTCACGGCCGAGACGGGCCATCTGCCGGCGGAGGCGTGGCTGCTGTACATCGCCAACCTGTTATGGACGGTGGGTTACGACACCTACTACGCGATGACCGACCGCGACGACGACCTGAAGATTGGGGTGAAATCCACCGCGATCCTGTTCGGTGATGCTGACCGGGTGATCATCCTCACCCTGCAGGGCCTGGCGCTGGTGTGTCTGTTGCTCGCCGGGGCACGGTTCGAGCTGGGCGGCTGGTTCCACCTCGGGTTGCTGGCGGCAGCGGGCTGTTTTGCCTGGGAGTTCTGGTATACCCGTGACAGGGACCGCATGAAGTGCTTCAAGGCGTTTTTACACAACCATTGGGCGGGGTTGGCGATTTTTGTGGGGATTGTGGCTGACTACGGATTGCGATGAGAGGGCTGCTGAAGCCATCGGGGGCAAGCCCCCTCCCACAGTTGATTTGCGAACGCCTTCAAATGTGGGAGGGGGCTTGCCCCCGATGAGGCCTCAAAGGCGCACCAGCCTCAAGGCTTGATGATGTGCCAAACCCCGCCCTTGCCATCACCGGTCTTGTCCCCGGCCTTCTTGTCATCCTTGTAGGTGTAGACCGGCTTGCCGTCGTAGGCCCACTGGCTGGTCTGGTCGTCACGGGTGATTACCGTCCATTTACCCGCTGACTTGTCGGTAGACTCAGCTTTCAATGGCGGCCAATTGGTCGCGCACTGGTCTTTGCACACGGACTTGCCGTCGGCATCCTTGTCGAAGGTGTAGAGGGTCAAGCCCTTGTGATCGACCAGCATCCCGTCTTTTGTCATCGCAGGTTCTGCGGCAAAGGCCAGGCCCGGCAGCGTCAACGCGGCCGTTACCAGCAGGGCTTTCCAGGAAATCGTGCTGTAAGTCATCGGAACCTTCCTTTTGTGGTTGTCAGGATTCGGACCCAAAGGGTAGTCCAGAGTGCCGTGAATTGCCCAAGCGACTAAATTACTGTCACACGACTGCAATAATTCCGTTATCTAATGCGGCGCAAGACAGTTAAATGACAAGAGGATTTTGAGCATGGTTGGCAGGAGCATTCTGATTGTTGACGACGAAGCGCCCATTCGCGAGATGATCGCCGTTGCGTTGGAAATGGCCGGCTACGACTGCCTGGAGGCGGAGAACTCCCAGCAGGCCCATGCCATCATCGTCGACCGCAAGCCGGACCTGATCCTGCTCGACTGGATGCTGCCCGGCACCTCCGGCATCGAGCTGGCCCGACGTCTCAAGCGTGACGAGCTGACCGGGGATATCCCGATCATCATGCTCACCGCCAAGGGCGAAGAGGACAACAAGATCCAGGGCCTGGAAGTCGGCGCCGATGACTACATCACCAAGCCCTTCTCCCCTCGCGAGCTGGTCGCGCGCCTCAAAGCCGTACTGCGCCGGGCCGGCCCGACCGATGGCGAAGCCCCTATCGAAGTCGACGGCCTGATTCTGGACCCGATCAGCCATCGGGTGACCATCGACGGCAAGCCCGCTGAAATGGGCCCGACCGAATACCGTCTGCTGCAGTTCTTCATGACCCACCAGGAACGCGCCTACACCCGCGGCCAACTGCTGGACCAAGTGTGGGGCGGCAATGTGTACGTGGAGGAGCGCACCGTGGACGTGCATATCCGCCGCCTGCGCAAAGCCTTGGGCGACGCCTATGAGAATCTGGTACAAACCGTGCGCGGTACGGGCTACCGGTTTTCAACCAAGGGCTGAGCCGGCCGTCTCCTGACTTAACAGCTGACAAGGACGCATGTTCAAGTGAACCAAAACTGGCATGGCACCCTGATTCGCCACATGCTCCTGCTGGTCACCGGTTGCCTGCTGGTCGGGCTGATCAGTGGTTATTACGGCTGGAGCCTGGCCATCGGCATCGCGCTGTACCTGGGCTGGACTCTCAAACAGTTGCTGCGCCTGCATGAATGGCTGCGCCAGCACCAACCCGACGAAGCACCGCCCGACGGCTACGGCCTGTGGGGCGAGGTGTTCGACAGCATTTACCACCTGCAACGCCGCGACCAACGGGTACGCGGGCGCCTGCAAGCGGTGATCGACCGGGTGCAGGAGTCCACTGCCGCGCTCAAGGACGCGGTAATCATGCTCGACAGCGACGGCAACCTGGAATGGTGGAACCGCGCCGCCGAGACCCTGCTGGGCCTCAAGACGCCCCAGGACAGCGGTCAGCCGGTGACCAACCTGGTACGCCACCCGCGCTTCAAGGAATACTTCGAGCAGGACAATTACGAAGAAGCCCTGGAAATCCCCTCGCCCACCAACGACCGCGTGCGTATCCAGCTGTACCTGACGCGCTACGGCAACAACGAACACTTGATGCTGGTGCGCGATGTGACCCGCATTCATCAGTTGGAGCAGATGCGCAAGGACTTCGTCGCCAACGTCTCCCACGAGCTGCGCACGCCATTGACGGTGATCTGCGGCTATCTGGAGACGCTGTTGGACAACGTCGAGGAGATCAACCCGCGCTGGAGCCGCGCCCTGCAGCAAATGCAGCAACAAGGCTCACGCATGCAAACCCTGCTCAACGACCTGTTGCTGCTGGCCAAGCTGGAGGCCACTGATTATCCGTCGGATAACCACCCCGTGGCCGTGCAGAGCCTGCTACAGACCATCAAGAATGACGCCCAGGCCCTGTCGGGCGAGCGCGGCCAGCAGATCACCCTGGAAGCCGACCCGCTGGTGTTGCTCAAGGGCAGCGAGGGCGAGTTGCGCAGTGCGTTCTCCAACCTGGTGTTCAACGCGGTGAAGTACACCCAGGACAAGGGCAATATCCGCATTCGCTGGTGGGCCGACAGCCATGGCGCACACCTGAGCGTGCAGGACTCCGGCATTGGCATCGACGCCAAGCACCTGCCGCGCCTGACCGAGCGCTTTTACCGCGTCGATTCCAGCCGCAACTCCAACACTGGCGGCACGGGGCTGGGCCTGGCGATCGTCAAGCATGTGCTGCTGCGCCATCGCGCGCGCCTGGAGATCAGCAGCGTGCTGGGGCATGGCAGTACGTTCACCTGCCACTTTCCGCCGGCGCAGGTGACCCGTTCGCGGGCGATTGGCACAGACGAATAACCCGCAGACACTACAAAACTAATGTGGGAGGGGGCTTGCCCCCGATAGCGGTGTGTCAGCTTCACATGTGCTGACTGACCCACCGCTATCGGGGGCAAGCCCCCTCCCACATTGGATTTGCATCGTTCTGCAGGGTGTATTCCACACTCCGCCCGGCAGTGAGTACTAGGCAAGCGCCCCATCAGCCGCTACATTGGCCGACTTGTGCCTGCCTTTCAGGCCCGCCTGTCCCCTATTGAACACACGGAACCCGCAAAACCCCATCATGGACCCTTCCCCTGGTATCACCCTCGCTACACTCTTCGCCGATTTCGGCATGATTCTTTTTGCACTGGTCCTGGTACTGCTCAACGGTTTCTTCGTTGCGGCGGAATTTGCCATGGTCAAACTGCGCTCGACCCGGGTCGAGGCCATCGCCCACACCAACGGCTGGCGCGGGCAGATCCTGCGTACCGTACACAGCCAGCTCGACGCTTACCTGTCGGCCTGCCAGCTGGGTATCACCCTCGCCTCGCTGGGCCTGGGCTGGGTCGGTGAGCCGGCCTTTGCGCATATCCTCGAGCCGTTGCTGGGCGCCATGGGCGTCGAGTCGCCGGAAGTGATCAAGGGCGTGTCGTTCTTTGCCGCCTTCTTCGTGATTTCCTACCTGCACATCGTGGTCGGTGAGCTGGCCCCCAAATCCTGGGCCATTCGCAAACCCGAATTGCTGTCGCTGTGGACCGCCGTACCGCTCTACCTGTTCTACTGGGCGATGTACCCGGCGATCTACCTGCTCAACGCCAGCGCCAACGCCATCCTGCGCATCGCCGGCCAAGGCGAGCCTGGCCCACACCACGAACACCATTACAGCCGCGAAGAACTCAAGCTGATCCTGCACTCCAGCCGTGGCCAGGACCCCAGCGACCAAGGCATGCGCGTGCTCGCCTCCGCCGTGGAAATGGGCGAACTGGAAGTGGTGGACTGGGCCAACTCCCGGGAAGACCTGGTCACCCTGGACTTCAACGCGCCGCTCAAGGAAATCCTCGCGCTGTTTCGTCGCCACAAGTTCAGCCGCTATCCGGTGTACGACGCGCAGCGCAACGAGTTCGTGGGCCTGCTGCACATCAAGGACCTGCTGCTGGAACTGGCGGCCCTGGACCATATCCCCGAGTCGTTCAACCTGGCCGAACTGACCCGCCCGCTGGAACGCGTATCGCGTCACATGCCGTTGTCGCAGCTGCTGGAGCAGTTTCGTAAAGGCGGCGCGCACTTCGCCCTGGTGGAAGAAGCCGATGGCAAGATCATCGGCTACCTGACCATGGAAGACGTGCTGGAAGTGCTGGTGGGCGATATCCAAGACGAACACCGCAAGGCCGAACGCGGCATCCTCGCCTACCAGCCGGGCAAGCTGCTGGTGCGCGGCGACACCCCGCTGTTCAAGGTAGAACGCCTGCTCGGCATCGACCTGGACCACATCGAAGCCGAAACCCTGGCCGGCCTGATCTACGACACCCTGAAACGGGTGCCGGAAGAGGAAGAAGTGCTGGAGGTAGAAGGCCTGCGGATCATCATCAAGAAGATGAAAGGGCCGAAGATCGTGCTGGCCAAGGTGCTAATGCTGGATTGACTACCCATTGTGGGAGGGGGCTTGCCCCCGATAGCAGTGTGTCAGTCAGCACATCTGATACTGATACACCGCTATCGGGGGCAAGCCCCCTCCCACATTGGTTGTTGGCTATGCTTTGGATTACGCGCCCGGCACGAAATGCTTCTGTGCGGTGCCACGCGCGATCAGGCGGGAGATATAGTCCAGCTTCTGCGCATCCTGGTCGATAAAGCGGAAGGTCAGTTGCAGCCAGTCGCTGTCGGGCTTGGGCTCGTAGGCCACGATTGCATGCAGGTAGCCATTGAGGCGCGCCACTTCAGCGTTCTCGCCTTGTTCAAGGTCGAGCACGGCGCTTTCCAGCACCTGGGGCAGCACCTCACCACGACGCACCACCAACAACGCCTCCTTGATGCTCAACGCCTTGATCACGCATTGCTGGGTGCCGCTGGCCAGGCGCAGCTGGCCCTGACCACGACCGCCGGCAGGCGCAGCGGCCGGAGCGGCGGCGACCGGCGCGCTGTTGAGCAGGCCTTTGCTCGGGGCTGCCGCCACGGGTGCCGGTTTGACGGCTTCAGGCTTGCCACCGGTCAGCGCGCTCAGGGAGTCGTTGCCGAAGGCCGAGTTCATCTTGGTCGGCGCGCTGGCGATCAATGCGTCGAGGCGACCGATCTTGTGCAGCGCCTGCTTGACCTTGTTCAACAACTGTTCGTTGGTGAACGGCTTGCTGACGTAACCGGACACACCGGCCTGGATCGCCTGCACTACGTTTTCCTTGTCGCCACGGCTGGTCACCATCACGAACGGCATGGCCTTCAGATGGGCTTGCTCGCGGCACCAGGTCAACAGCTCAATCCCGGACATCTCCGGCATTTCCCAGTCGCACAGCACCAGGTCGAAGGTCTCGCGCATCAGAATGGATTGCGCCTTCTTGCCGTTCACCGCATCTTCGATCTTGATCCCGGGGAAGTAATTGCGCAGGCACTTCTTCACCAGGTCGCGAATAAACGAGGCGTCATCCACCACCAATACACTGACTTTACTCATCGACCCTTCATCCTATAAAACCTTGGCTGGCAGTACGCCTGACTAATGGCATTTTGCCAAAACTCTGCAGTCACGTTAGGACTTATTTCGCCCTACCCGCAATATATTCCGCTCGCCACAAACGAAAACGCCCGGCCAATGGCCGGGCGTTAATTTCTCGGGCAACCTTACTTATCGTCAGATTCGCCCGGAACATTAGGGATAAGATCCGCGTTGCCTTCAACTTCGGCTTTCATGCGCTTGAGGCCCATGTGCCGAACGTCGGTACCGCGCACCAGATAAATCACCAATTCCGAGATGTTGCGCGCGTGGTCGCCGATACGCTCCAGCGAGCGCAGCACCCAGATAATGCTCAAGACCCGCGAGATAGAGCGTGGGTCTTCCATCATGTAGGTGGCCAACTCACGCAAGGCAGTCTTGTATTCGCGGTCGATAACCTTGTCGTACTGAGCCACTGACAGCGCCAGGTCCGCATCGAAACGCGCAAAGGCGTCGAGGGCATCGCGCACCATGTTGCGCACCTGGTCGCCGATATGGCGCACTTCCACGTAACCACGCGGCGCTTCGCCTTCCTCGCACAGCTGGATGGCGCGGCGGGCGATCTTGGTGGCTTCGTCGCCGATACGCTCGAGGTCGATCACCGATTTGGAGATGCTGATGATCAAACGCAGGTCCGAGGCCGCCGGTTGGCGACGGGCCAGGATGCGCAAGCATTCCTCGTCGATGTTGCGTTCCATCTGGTTGATCTGGTCATCGATCTCACGCACTTGCTGGGCCAGGCCCGAGTCGGCCTCGATCAGCGCGGTGACCGCATCGTTGACTTGCTTCTCCACCAGGCCGCCCATCGCCAGGAGGTGGCTGCGCACTTCCTCAAGCTCGGCGTTGAACTGCGCGGAGATGTGGTGGGTAAGGCCTTCTTTGCTAATCATGGGTTTGCTCCGCAAACGCTGTAAGCCGCAAGCTACAAGCTGCAAGCTGATTTGTGTCGTTGATCAAACTGCTTTTACTTGCCGCTTGAACCTTGCGGCTTGCAGCTGGGGCTAGCCATAACGCCCGGTGATGTAGTCTTCGGTCTGCTTCTTCGCCGGATTGGTGAACAGGGTGTCGGTGTCGCCAAACTCCACCAGCTTGCCCATGTACATGAACGCGGTGTAGTCGGAAACCCGCGCCGCTTGCTGCATGTTGTGGGTCACGATGACGATGGTGAACTTGGACTTGAGCTCGTAGATCAGTTCTTCAACCTTCAGCGTCGAGATCGGGTCGAGGGCCGAGCACGGTTCGTCGAGCAGTAATACCTCCGGCTCCACGGCGATGGTGCGGGCGATCACCAGACGCTGCTGCTGACCGCCGGACAAGCCAAGGGCGGACTCGTGCAGGCGATCCTTGACCTCATCCCACAGCGCGGCACCCTTGAGCGCCCACTCCACGGCTTCGTCGAGGATGCGCTTCTTGTTGATGCCCTGGATGCGCAGGCCATAGACCACGTTTTCATAAATGGTCTTGGGGAACGGGTTGGGCTTCTGGAACACCATGCCCACGCGGCGACGCAGCTCGGCCACGTCTTCGCCCTTGCGGTAGATGTTGGTGCCGTAGAGGTTGATGGCGCCTTCCACACGGCAACCGTCCACCAAGTCGTTCATGCGGTTGAAGGTGCGCAGCAGCGTGGACTTGCCGCAGCCCGACGGGCCGATGAAGGCGGTCACGCGCTGCTTGGGAATGTTCATGCTGACGTCGAACAGCGCCTGCTTTTCACCGTAGTAGAGGCTCAGGCCCGGCACTTCGATGGCCACGGTTTCCTGGGCCAGGCTCAGGCTCTGCTTGTCGCGACCCAGGGCAGACATGTTGATGCCGTGGGAATGGGTTTCGTGTTGCATGGGATGCTCCCTGTGCTGTTGTGTGGGAGGGGGCTTGCCCCCGATGGCAGTGTGCCAGTCAGTACATCTGTTTCTGATCCGCCGCTATCGGGGGCAAGCCCCCTCCCACATTTATTCTGCGTTCACTTATAAAAATCAGCTGTCCAGCGCCTTGTACTTCTCGCGCAGGTGGTTACGTATCCACACTGCCGACAGGTTGAGCGTGGCGATCACCAATACCAGCAGCAGCGCGGTGGCGTATACCAGCGGGCGCGCCGCTTCGACGTTGGGGCTTTGGAAACCGACGTCATAAATATGGAACCCCAGGTGCATGATCTTCTGGTCAAGGTGCAGGTACGGGTAGTTACCGTCCAGCGGCAGCGACGGGGCCAGCTTGACCACGCCGACCAGCATCAGCGGCGCCACTTCACCGGCGGCACGGGCCACGGCGAGGATCATGCCCGTCATCATCGCCGGGCTGGCCATCGGCAGCACGATCTTCCACAGCGTTTCCGCCTTGGTCGCGCCCAGCGCCAGGGAGCCTTCGCGTACGGTGCGAGGAATCCGCGCCAGGCCTTCTTCAGTCGCCACGATCACCACCGGCACCGCCAGCAACGCCAGGGTCAGCGAAGCCCAGAGCAGGCCCGGCGTGCCGAAGGTCGGCGCCGGCAAGGCTTCGGCGAAGAACAGCCGGTCCACCGAGCCGCCCAGTACGTACACGAAGAAGCCCAGGCCGAACACGCCGTAAACGATGGCCGGTACGCCCGCCAGGTTGTTGACCGCAATGCGGATAATCCGCGTCAAGGTGTTCTGCTTGGCGTATTCGCGCAAGTACACCGCCGCCAGCACGCCGAACGGCGTCACGATCATCGCCATGATCAGGGTCATCATCACGGTGCCGAAGATCGCCGGGAAGATCCCGCCTTCGGTGTTGGCTTCCCGCGGGTCGTCGCTCAAGAATTCCCAGACCTTGCTGAAATAGAAGCCGATCTTGGTCAGGGTGCCCATGGCGTTCGGCTGGTAGGCGTGCACCACCTTACCGATGCCGATTTCGATTTCCTTGCCGTTGCCGTCACGGGCCGTCAGCGCGTCGCGGTTGAACTGGGCGTGCAGGTCGGCCAGGCGCGCTTCGATGTCCTGATAGCGGGCGTTCAGTTCGGCGCGGTCGGCGTCCATGTCGGCCTGGGCGGCGGCGTCGAGCTTGCCTTCCAGTTCCAGCTTGCGACCGTGCAGGCGGATGCGTTCCAGCCCGGCGTTGATCGCGCCGATATCGGTTTTTTCCAGGCTCTTGAGCTGGGTGGCGAGCTTGTTGACGCGGTCCACGCGAGCCTGCAGCTCCGGCCACGCGGCCTCGCCTTCGGCGATGATCTTGCCGTCCTGCTTGACGTTGACCAGGGTGCCGTAGAAGTTGCCCCACTCACGCCGCTCGATGGCCATCAACTGCACCGGCTTGGTCTGGTCCTTCAACCATTCGCCGACGATCCAGGTGAAGTCATTGCCGTTCAAGTCGCGGTTACCGACCTTGATCAGCTCGCGGGTCATGAACTCCGGGCCCTCATCGGGCACCGGCAGGCCAGCGCTTTTCAGGCGCTCGCGGGGCACTTCTTCCTTCTGCACCACTTCGCCGATGACGATATGGTTTTCCTGGCCCGGTACGTTGTAGTGGGCCTGGATCAGGTCAGCCGGCCAGAAGTGGCCCAGGCCGCGCACCGCAATCACGGCCAGCAAACCCAGGGTCATGATGACCGCGATGGACACCGCGCCACCGCTGATCCAGACGCCGGGGGCGCCGCTCTTGAACCATCCATTCAGGGAGTTCTGTTTCACAGACTTCTACCTTTCTTAAAGCGACGAGTATTTCTTGCGCAGACGCTGACGAATCAGCTCGGCGAGGGTGTTCATGATGAACGTGAACAGCAGCAGCACCAGCGCCGAGAGGAACAGCACGCGGTAGTGACTGCCGCCCACTTCCGACTCGGGCATTTCCACCGCGACGTTGGCCGCCAGGGTGCGCAGGCCTTCGAACAGGTTCATCTCCATCACCGGCGTGTTACCCGTGGCCATCAGCACGATCATGGTCTCGCCCACGGCGCGGCCCATGCCGATCATCAGCGCGGAGAAAATGCCCGGGCTGGCGGTCAGGATCACGACACGGGTCATGGTCTGCCAAGGCGTAGCGCCCAGCGCCAGGGAGCCCAGGGTCAGACCGCGCGGTACGCTGAATACGGCGTCTTCGGCGATGGAGTAGATGTTCGGGATCACCGCGAAACCCATGGCCAGGCCGACCACCAGGGCGTTGCGCTGGTCGTAGGTGATACCCAGGTCGTGGGAGATCCACATGCGCATGTCGCCGCCGAAGAACCAGGTTTCCAGGTACGGGCTCATGTACAGCGAGAGCCAGCCGACGAACAGGATCACCGGGATCAGGATCGCGCTTTCCCAGCCGTCGGGAACGCGCAGGCGGATCGATTCAGGCAAGCGGCTGAATACAAAACCGGCCACCAGGATGCCAATCGGCAATAGCATCAGCAGGCTGAAAATCCCCGGCAGGTGCCCTTCCACATAGGGCGCCAGGAACAGGCCGGCGAAGAAGCCGAGGATCACCGTCGGCATCGCTTCCATCAACTCGATCACCGGCTTGACCTTGCGGCGCAGGCTCGGGGCCATGAAGTAAGCCGTGTAGATCGCCGCAGCGACAGCCAGTGGCGCGGCAAGCAGCATGGCGTAGAACGCCGCTTTCAGCGTACCGAAGGTCAGCGGCGCCAGGCTCATCTTGGGTTCGAAGTCGGTGTTGGCGGCGGTCGATTGCCAGACGTACTTAGGCTCGTCGTAGTTCTCGTACCAGACCTTGCTCCACAGCGCGCTCCACGACACTTCCGGGTGCGGGTTGTCGAGCAGCAACGGCTGCAGCTTGCCACCGGCCTCGACGATCACGCGGTTGGCCCGTGGCGACAGGCCGAACACCCCTTGGCCGTCAACCACGGGGTCGACCAGCAAGGTGCGGTGCGCGGTGCTGTGGAACACGCCAAACTGGCCGGAAGCGTCGAGGGCGGTGAAGCCTTTGCGACGTTCCTCAGCGGTGATTTCCACAATCGGCGCGCTGCCCATCTGGAAGGTGCGGATTTGCTTGAGGCGTTGCTCGCCATCCGGGTCGCGGGCCATGAACCACTGGGCCAGGCCACCCTTGGAGTTACCGACGATCAGCGAGATGCCGCCCACCAGCTGAGTGCTGGCGGTGACTTCGGCGTTGCCGTCTTCAAGCAGTTTGTAGCGACCGTTGAGGCTCTTGTCGCGCAGGCTGAACACATCGGCCAGGGCGCGACCGTTGATCACATACAGCCATTGCTGACGCGGGTCGATGAAGATCGCCTTCACCGGCTCGGTCATTTGCGGCAGTTCGACACGCTTCTGCTCGCTGGTGACTTCGCCGGTCATCATGTTTTCTTCGCGGCTCAGGGTCAGCACATTCAAGTGCGAACCGGCCGAGCCGGCCACCACCAGGGACGCATCGGTGGCATTGAGCGCGACGTGTTCCAGCGGGCGGCCGGCCTCATCGAGTACGATCGGCGTTTCGCCATAAGGGTATTCGATCGCCGGGCTGATGGTTTTCTTGCCGTCCGGGTAGGACACCTTGTAGGTGTGCCGGAACACCATCGACTGCCCGTTGGACAGACCCAGGATCACCAGCGGGCTGCCCGGCTGGTCTTCACCGATGGACACCACCTGGGTACCGGCCGGCAGTGGCAGGTCGACACGCTTGAGTTCAGCGCCGGTGTCGACTTCAAAGAACAGCGCCTGGCCCTTGTCGGAAACCCGCATGGCGACCTGGTTCTGTTCTTCAAGCGAAATCAGCAAGGGCTTGCCGGCGTCCTGCATCCAGGCGGGCGTCAGCGCGTCTTCCTTGGTCAGCGAGGCGCCCTGGAACAGCGGCGCGACGACATAGGCGAGGAAGAAAAAAATCAGGGTAATGGCAGCCAGCACGGCGAGGCCGCCGACCAGTACATACCAACGGGTGAAGCGATCCTTGAGCGCGCGAATGCGGCGCTTGCGTTGCAGCTCAGGCGTATTGAAATCAATGCGCTTGGGAGGGGAAGTCGTCGTCATGGTGGAATTGGCCAGATCATTCATGCGCACACCCTAGCGATCCTGTATGACAGAAAGATGACAATGCAGTGACGCAAGAAATCCGCCGCGTAGCGAGGCTGGCAGCGGACGAAAAATTAGCGGTGCAGGGAGCTCCGTGTGGGAGGGAGCTTGCTCGCTCCCACAGGGCCCGCTGTTACACCAGGCTTAGTTGCCTTCTTTCAGACCCAGGTCAGCCAGGGCCTTGGCGGCCACTTTGGCTGGCAGTGGGATGTAGCCGTCCTTGACCACAACTTCCTGGCCCTGCTTGGACAGCACCAGTTTCACGAACTCGGCTTCCAGCGGGGCCAGCGGCTTGTTCGGGGCTTTGTTGACGTACACGTAGAGGAAACGCGACAGCGGGTACTTGCCGTTCAGGGCGTTTTCTTCGGTGTCTTCGATGAAGTCGGTGCTGCCTTTCTTGGCCAACGCCACGGTCTTCACGCTGGCGGTCTTGTAGCCGATGCCCGAGTAACCGATGCCGTTCAGCGAGGAGCTGATCGACTGCACGACCGAAGCCGAGCCCGGCTGTTCGTTCACGTTAGGCTTGTAGTCGCCTTTGCACAGGGCTTCTTCCTTGAAGTAGCCGTAGGTGCCGGATACCGAGTTACGACCGAACAGTTGCACTGGCTTGTTGGCCAGGTCGCCGGTCACGCCCAGGTCGCCCCAGGTTTTCACGTCGGCTTTGCTACCGCACAGGCGCGTCGAGGAAAAAATCGCGTCGACCTGTTCCATGGTCAGGTGCTGGATCGGGTTGTCCTTGTGCACGAACACCGCCAGGGCGTCCACGGCAACCGGGATCGCGGTTGGCTTGTAGCCGTACTTCTGCTCGAAGGCCGCCAGTTCCGTGTCCTTCATCTTGCGGCTCATCGGGCCCAGGTTGGAGGTGCCTTCAGTCAGCGCAGGTGGCGCGGTGGCGGAGCCGGCGGCTTGAATCTGGATGTTGACGTTCGGGTATTCCTTTTTGTAACCCTCGGCCCACAGGGTCATCAGGTTGGCCAGGGTATCGGAACCGACGCTGGACAAGTTGCCCGACACACCAGTGGTCTTCACGTAAGCCGGGATAGCCGGGTCAACACCAGCAGCCACCGCGTTGGCAGTTGCAACGCCAGCAGCGACAAACGTCATTGCCGCCATCAAACGCTTCAGTTTCATGCCTTACTCCTAGCAGATAGGGATAGTTGGATCGGGGCCAAGTATCGGTAGGCCGTGTGAACACTCTATGTCTGGAATGTGACAATTAGATGAAAGGCCAGCATGGGCAGCGAAGGCTGAGAAGCAGAGGAAGGCCTGGAAACGCGGGGGGTGAGACGCAGGAGTACGGTAATTCAGAAACACACTGTAATCATTGGTTAAGCACATTCGTTGTGGCGAGGGAGCTTGCTCCCGCTGGACTGCGCAGCAGGCCCATTTTTTCAGGGCCGCTGCGCGCCCCAGCGGGAGCAAGCTCCCTCGCCACGAAGGGATCTGTTTACCGACCGCGTTTCCACAGGTAACCGCCCACCACCATACCCATCACACACAGTACGGCGACATAGTAAGCAGGCCCCATCGGGCTCTCCTTCATCAGCAGCGACACGGCCAGCGGCGTCAGCCCGCCGAACACGGCGTAGGCCACGTTGTAGGAAAACGACAGGCCACTGAAGCGCACTACCGGCGGGAATGCCTTGACCATCACGTACGGCACTACACCGATAGTGCCGACAAACAGGCCGGTCAGCGCGTACAGCGGGAACAGCCAGTCCGGGTGGGCCAGCAGGCTGTGATAAAGCGTCCAGGACGTTGCCAGCAACAATGCGCAACCGGTAATCAGCACCCGGCCAGCACCGAAGCGGTCAGCCAGTGCGCCAGCAGCGATGCAACCCAGGCTCAGGGTGACGATCGCCAGGCTGTTGGCCTGCAACGCAACGGTGGGGCTGAAGTGGTAGACGGTCTGCAGCACGGTCGGGGTCATCAGGATGACTACCACCACGCCGGCCGACAGCAGCCAGGTCAGCAGCATCGACAGCACGATGGCGCCACGGTGATCGCGCAGCACCGCGCGCAACGGCAGCTCGGCGGCCAGGGTCTTGCGTTGCTGCATTTCGGCGAAGATCGGCGTTTCATGCAGCCAGCGGCGCAAGTACACCGACAGCAAACCGAACACACCGCCCAGCAGGAACGGAATCCGCCAGGCGAACTCCGATACCTGCTCCGGGCTGTAGATCGAGTTGATCGCCGTGGCCACCAGCGAACCCAGCAGGATGCCGGCGGTGAGGCCGCTGGTCAGGGTGCCGCAGGCGTAGCCGATATGGCGTGGCGGTACGTGTTCGGAGACGAAGACCCACGCACCGGGCACTTCGCCGCCAATCGCCGCGCCCTGGATGATGCGCATCAGCAGCAGCAAAAGCGGCGCCCACAGGCCGATCTGCGCGTAAGTCGGCAGCAGGCCCATGATCAGGGTCGGCACGGCCATCATGAAGATGCTCAGGGTGAACATTTTCTTGCGGCCCAGCAGGTCGCCGAAGTGCGCCATGATGATGCCGCCCAGCGGGCGCGCCAGGTAGCCGGCAGCGAAAATGCCGAACGTCTGCATCATGCGCAGCCATTCGGGCATGTCGACGGGGAAGAACAGTTTCCCGACCACGGTGGCGAAAAACACGAAAATAATGAAGTCGTAGAATTCCAACGCCCCGCCCAAGGCAGACAGCGACAGGGTCTTGTAGTCGTTGCGGGTCAGCGGGCGCGACGGTTGCGCGCTGCTTGCGGGCACGGAGGACATGGCAAGGCTTCTCTTATAGTAGTCATCGTAAAGGACTGCACGCCCGTGACTTGCGGCGGGCTTGGCAAGATAGCAAATCGCCTGAAAAAGCACAGCGCCATGAGCACAGTTGCGCACAAAAGCCCAGATACAGCCTCTATTTACCGACCAAATGAGCCTCAGGTGGTCGTCGGCGCGCCAGCGTCCCGATATACTCGCCCGTGCAAGCGCAAGAACCCCAAGCTTGAGGGGCTGCTGTGCCAAAACGCTGTTGGGCGCCATCCAGCCGATTTGGCAGAGTTTCCCTTTAGTTCGCCTTACGAGAAACGCATCGAGCGGTGTATGTTGGTGCTGAAACGTTTTTCCAGAAGACGGCTATCCACTTGAAATACCCATGAAGCGTCACGGGTCAGAGGCACCCTCGGCATGATCGAACTCGAACAAGAAGATCCTATCCCGCAAGGCGATCTCGCCCTGCAAATCACCGCGCTTCCGCGTGAAACCAACGGCTTTGGCGATATATTCGGTGGCTGGCTGGTCGCACAGATGGACCTGGCCGGCACAGCAATGGCCAGCAAGGTTGCAGGCGGGCGCGTAGCCACCGTGGCCATTGATCGCATGGCCTTTCTGGTACCGGTCGCGGTGGGCGCGCAGTTGTCCTTCTATACCCAAGCCCTGGAAATCGGCCGCAGCTCGATCCAGATGATGGTCGAAGTGTGGAGCGATGACCCGCTGTCCAGTGAATGGCGCAAGGTGACCGAGGCGGTATTCGTGTTCGTCGCCATCGATGGCAGCGGCCGCACGCGCTCGGTTCCGTCGCGGGCGCGTTAAACCTCACCGGGTTTTGACGGTCAATTGCCCCATTGCCTGCCATTGAGAGTGCTTTGTTATGCCGACGCCCCACGTTGAAACCGTGAAAATCGACGAGCTGGACTGCTGGCGCATCCGCCACAACGGCGCCGAACTGATGGTGGCCCGACAGGGCGCGCATATTTTCAGTTACCAGCGCGACGGCGAGCAGCCGCTGATCTGGCCGAACCCTGAAGCGGTGTTCAAGCAAGGCAAAGGCATCCGTACCGGCGTACCGATTTGCTGGCCGTGGTTTGGTGTATTCGACCGCAACCCCCAAAGCGTCAAGGCGATGCGCCAGAGTGACCAGCCGGCCGGGGCTCATGGTTTTGCGCGGACCGCGCTGTGGGAGTTGGCGGCGACCGAACTCGAAGGCCAGGCATTGCGCGTTGACCTGGTATTGCCGGTGCCATCAGGCGGTTTCCCTGGCTGGCCTCATCAGGTCGATCTGAAACTGAGCCTGCTGCTGGACGATCAACTGCATATCCGCCTGACCAGCCATAACCGTGACACCCACACCGTGACCCTAAGCCAGGCGCTGCACACTTACTTTGCCGTGAGCGATGTGCGTAACGTGCAGGTCGATGGCCTAAACGGCGCGACCTATATCGACACGGCAGATGGCTGGAGCGAGAAGACCCAATCGGGCCTGCTGCACTTCACCGCCGAGACGGATCGCATCTACCTCGATACGCCGGCCCAGCTGAGCATCATCGACAAAGCCTGGGGACGCCGCGTGCAACTCACCAGCCAGGGTTCGAAGTCGACGGTGGTCTGGAACCCCTGGACCGAACGCGTCAAGGCTTTCGACGACATGGCCGACGATGGCTGGCAGGGCATGCTGTGCATCGAGACGGCGAATGTGCTGGAAGATGTGGTGGCTTTGGCGCCCGGTGAAAGCCGCACCCTAGGCGTGAGCATCACCACTATCGCCCTGTAGATGAAGATCAAAATGTGGGAGGGGGCTTGCTCCCGATTGCGGTGGCTCAGTCAATTCATAGGTGACTGATACACCGCTATCGGGGGCAAGCCCCCTCCCACATTGGGTTCTGCGCACGCTTAAAGATCGGATTCCTTCACCACCCTCACCTTCCCCGCATCCAGCGCATACGCGGCGTCAGCCAGGTCATTGTTGACCTTCTCCACCTTCAGCGTGCCGGTGACCCACAGCGGCGTGTAGATATCATCGAGCTTCAAGCCCTTGGGATATCGTACCAGCACCAGTTGGTTAGGCGGCGGCGGTGGCACATGGATGCAGGCGCCTGGATAGGGCACCAGGAAAAACAGCGTGCTGCGGCCCTTGGCGTCGGTTTCCAACGGTACCGGGTAGCCGCCGATGCGGATGTTCTTGCCGTTCATGGCGGCCACGGTCTTGGTGGAGTACATCACCGCCGGCAAGCCTTTGCTCTGCTTCAGGCCGCCCTTATCGGTAAAGGTGCCCTGGGCTTCGGGAGAGTTGTGATCGATCTCGGGCATGGCCTCGAGGGCTTTCTGATCCGACAGTGGCATCAGCTCAAGCCAGTCGGTTTCCGGCAGTTCGCCAGCGTGGGCCAGGCTTGAGCCCAGCAAGAGGAGAGTCAATAAAAGACGGCGCATGCAAAGGCTCGACAAGTTCGGGTGGCGAGCATTCTAGCCCTCTGCGCCTGCGCAGCGCAGAGGACTTTGTCGGCTGATTACTTCTTTTTGATCAGGCCGTAGATCACCAGCAGCACAATGGCACCGACCAGCGCACCGATAAAGCCTGCGCCTTGACCGGCCTGGTAGATCCCCAGCGCCTGGCCACCGTAGGTCGCAGCCAGGGAGCCGGCGATACCCAGCAGGATGGTCATGATCCAGCCCATGCTGTCGTCGCCGGGCTTGAGGAAACGCGCCAGCAGGCCGACGATCAAGCCGATAAAGATGGTTCCGATGATACCCATGGCATTTCCCTCTGATTGGTGTGAGTCATGCCAAAGCCTAGTCAGACTTTGGCATCCTGCAATCAGAGGGACATGGAGCCTTAATGGTTCCCGCGGCTACGAGGCTTATTGCTCGGCGATCAGCGCTTCGACCTTGAGGATCTGCGCCTGAAGGGTCGCGCGGTCCTTGCAGCGCAGGTTGGCGTGACCCACCTTGCGCCCTGCCTTGAAAGCCTTGCCGTAGTGATGCACATGGCAATCGTCGATCGCCATTACCCGCTCAACCGGCGGCACCACGCCGATGAAGTTGAGCATGGCGCTCTCGCCAACCTTGGCCGTGGAGCCCAACGGCAAGCCCGCCACCGCCCGCAGATGGTTTTCGAACTGGCTGCACTCGGCACCTTCGGTGGTCCAGTGCCCGGAGTTGTGCACGCGTGGGGCGATTTCGTTGGCCTTGAGGCCGCCATCGACTTCAAAGAACTCGAACGCCATCACGCCGACGTAATCCAGCTGCTTGAGCACACGGCTGGAATAGTCTTCGGCCAGCGCCTGCAGTGGGTGGTCGGTACTGGCCACGGAGAGCTTGAGGATGCCGTTGACGTGGGTGTTGTGCACCAACGGGTAGAAGCGGGTTTCGCCGTCACGGGCACGCACGGCGATCAGCGAGACTTCGCCGGTGAACGGCACAAAGCCTTCCAGCAGGCAGGCGACGCTGCCCAGTTCGGCGAAGGTACCCACCACATCGGCAGCGGTACGCAGCACTTTCTGGCCCTTGCCGTCATAGCCCAGGGTGCGGGTTTTCAGCACGGCCGGCAGGCCGATGCTGGCGACGGCGGCGTCCAGGTCCGCCTGGGACTGGATATCGGCGAAGGCCGGCGTCGGGATGCCCAGGTCCTTGAACATGCTCTTTTCGAACCAGCGATCACGGGCGATGCGCAGGGCTTCGGCACTCGGGTACACCGGTACGAACTGCGACAGGAACGCCACGGTTTCGGCCGGCACGCTTTCGAACTCGAAGGTCACCAGGTCGACTTCGTCGGCCAACTGACGCAGGTGGTCCGGGTCGCTGTAGTCCGCGCGCAGGTGTTCACCCAAGGCTGCCGCACAAGCGTCCGGCGCCGGGTCCAGGAAAGCGAAATTCATCCCCAGCGGGGTTCCCGCCAGAGCCAGCATGCGGCCCAGCTGGCCGCCACCGATTACACCGATTTTCATCGTCAACAACCTCAGGCGATACGTGGGTCTGGATTGTCCAGCACGCTGTCTGTCTGCTCAGCACGGAATTTTTTCAGCACCGCATGGAACTGCGGATGCTTGGCGCCCAGGATGCTGGCGGACAGCAATGCGGCGTTGATCGCGCCGGCCTTGCCGATCGCCAGGGTCGCCACCGGGATGCCGGCAGGCATCTGCACGATAGACAACAGCGAATCCACGCCCGAGAGCATCGAAGACTGCACTGGCACACCCAGTACCGGCAGGTGAGTCTTGGCCGCGCACATGCCAGGCAAATGCGCCGCACCGCCGGCACCGGCGATGATCACCTCGATGCCACGGGATTCTGCTTCATCGGCATACTGGAACAGCAAGTCCGGGGTGCGGTGGGCGGAGACCACCTTCACTTCGTACGGAATGCCGAGTTTTTCCAGCATATCGGCGGTGTGGCTAAGGGTGGACCAATCGGACTTGGAGCCCATGATCACGCCAACCAATGCACTCATCGTCGTGCCTCTTCTCTCTGGGCGCCCGCAGGCGCGTCAAAAAACAACAAGCCACGCGGGAAATCCGGCGTGGCTTGGTGTACGAATTTAGGCCGGTTGGACCGGCCGAAGGCCGCGCAGTATACCGTAATAATGCAGATAAACAGCCCCTGGAATGACCATCTGTCTTGCGGTGCAAAGTGGCGGTTTTATTGACTTTCAAGTCAGCCAACTCACCCCAAAACCCTGTGGGAGGGGGCTTGCTCCCGATAGCGGTGTATCAGTCAGCTTATCTTCAGTTGACCCACCGCAATCGGGGGCAAGCCCCCTCCCACAGTTACCCTGCATTCGGCCCGAGATTGGGCTCAGGTAGTTTGCGCCGCGCCACCTTCCAGCTTGCGCCACAACAACCGCACATTCGCCTTGCGCACCAATGCGCAGCGGTACAGCCGAATCTCCAGCGGCACGTGCCACTGCGGCCCGCCACACACCACCAACTCGCCGCGGGCCAGTTCCGCCCGCACGCTCAGTTGTGGCACCCAGGCAATGCCCAACCCTTCCAGCGCCATGCTCTTGAGGCTGTCGGCCATGGCCGTTTCATAGATAGTGGTGAAGCGCAGCGCGCGCTGGCGCAGTAACAAGTTCACCGAGCGCCCGAGGAAAGCGCCGGCGCTGTAGGCCAGCAACGGCACGCTGCCCTCGCCTTCCAGGTCAAAGAGCGGCTTGCCCTCGGCATCGGCGGCGCATACCGGGAGCATTTCGGTATTGCCCAGGTGCAGCGACGGGAAAATCTCGGCGTCCATCTGCATCGCGGCGTCCGGGTCGTAGAACGCCAGCATCAAATCACAGCCGCCTTCGCGCAGCGCATGAACGGCGTCACCCACGTTGGTGGCGACCAGCCGCGTGGCGATGTTCAGGCCCTCGTTGCGCAGTTGCGCGATCCAGCGCGGAAAAAAGCCCAATGCCAGGGAGTGCGCCGCCGCCACTTGCATGACTTCACCCTGCCCGCCTTCCAAGTGATGCAAGTGGCGCAGCACTTCGCCCAACTGTTCGACCACGGTACGCGCGGTGACCAGGAACAACTGGCCCGCCGCCGTCAGCTCGACCGGCGTGCGCGAGCGATTGACCAACGTCAGCCCCAACGCCGCTTCCAGGCTGCGAATACGTCGGCTGAACGCCGGCTGAGTGACAAAGCGTCGCTCCGCCGCCTGGGAAAAACTGCGCGTCGCTGCCAGGGCGCTGAAGTCTTCCAGCCATTTGCTTTCAAGGTTCATCACTGCCTCCCACGCCGAATGCACCATTTTGGCACACACGCCCGTCATGGTAACCGGGTCACATCAACATTATGCCGTTTGTGCATAGGCCAGTGTTTAACAGCATTGGCCCAAAAACTTCCACAAGCCTAGCATTCGCAGCGTTCCGGCCAGTTCCGGGTCCATATCGAGATGATTTCCGTCATGTCCTCCGCTGCATCATTCCGCACAGAAAAAGACCTGCTTGGCGTACTCGAAGTACCGGCTCAAGCGTATTACGGCATCCAGACCCTGCGAGCGGTGAATAACTTCCGCCTCTCGGGCGTTCCGATTTCGCATTACCCGAAATTGGTGGTCGGCCTGGCAATGGTCAAGCAAGCCGCTGCTGACGCCAACCGCGAGTTGGGCCAGCTCAGCAAAGCCAAGCACGCTGCTATCAGCGAAGCCTGTGCCCGCCTGATCCGCGGCGATTTCCACGAAGAGTTCGTGGTGGACATGATTCAAGGCGGCGCCGGCACTTCAACCAACATGAATGCCAACGAAGTCATCGCCAACATCGCGTTGGAGGCCATGGGCCACAACAAGGGCGAATACCAGTACCTGCACCCCAACAACGACGTGAACATGGCGCAGTCGACCAACGACGCCTACCCGACCGCGATCCGTTTGGGTCTGCTGCTGGGCCATGACGCGCTGCTGGCCAGCCTCGACAGCCTGATCCAGGCATTCGCCGCCAAAGGCGTCGAGTTCGGCCACGTGCTGAAGATGGGCCGCACCCAATTGCAAGACGCCGTGCCGATGACCCTCGGCCAGGAATTCCGCGCCTTCGCCACCACCCTCGGTGAAGACCTGGCCCGCCTGAAAACACTGGCGCCGGAACTGTTGACCGAAGTGAACCTGGGCGGCACCGCCATCGGCACCGGCATCAATGCCGACCCGCGCTACCAGGCCCTGGCCGTGCAGCGCCTGGCCCTGATCAGCGGCCAGCCGCTGGTACCGGCTGCCGACTTGATCGAAGCCACCTCCGACATGGGCGCCTTCGTGCTGTTCTCCGGCATGCTCAAGCGTACCGCGGTGAAGCTGTCGAAGATCTGCAACGACCTGCGCCTGCTGTCCAGCGGCCCACGCACCGGCATCAACGAGATCAACCTGCCGGCACGCCAGCCAGGCAGCTCGATCATGCCCGGCAAGGTCAACCCGGTGATCCCGGAAGCGGTAAACCAGGTTGCGTTCCAGGTCATCGGCAACGACCTGGCGCTGACCATGGCAGCCGAAGGCGGCCAACTGCAGTTGAACGTGATGGAGCCGCTGATCGCGTTCAAGATCTTCGACTCGATCCGCCTGCTGCAACGCGCCATGGACATGCTGCGCGAACACTGCATCGTCGGCATCACCGCCAACGAAGCGCGCTGCCGCGAACTGGTGGAGCACTCCATCGGCCTGGTGACCGCGCTGAACCCTTATATCGGCTATGAAAACGCCACCCGCATCGCGCGCATCGCTCTTGAAAGCGGCCGCGGCGTGCTGGAACTGGTGCGCGAAGAAGGCTTGCTCGACGACGCCATGCTCGACGACATCCTGCGCCCCGAAAACATGATCGCTCCACGTTTGGTCCCATTGAAGGCCTAAGCGTTTGTTGCACCGCTCACCAGGCTGAGGGACTAGACACCTCTCACCTTTTGAGGGCCTGAAGGCTCGTTCTTCAGGCCCTTTTTTTTGCTCTGAGATCGTGAAATGACGCCAATAAAAATTCCAATATCGCACCCCGAACCCACCACCCCTTTCACCGTATGGCTGAAACCTTTAATCAGCCCGAGCAGACGAATCACGTTCGCCTAGGTATAGTGCCGCCCCTCTTCGCGTCTGCGGCCGTCGGTAACGAGGCCCGGGAACCACGCGAAACCGCATGAATAACAACACCCGCAAAAGGATCGGGGTCGAAACGTCGTGCACTGCCTGGTGCCATACGACGCGTTGGACCGTCCTGCGTTTGCCATTAGAAAAATCAGCGAGGAACACTCCATGCTCGAAGTCATCAACGACTTCCTCTCAGGGAAAGTACTGATCGTGCTCATTGTCGGGCTCGGCGGTTATTTCACGATTCGCTCGCGTTTCGTGCAATTGCGTCACTTTTTCCACATGTTCTCGGTGTTTAAAGACAGCCTGAAGAGCAGCTCCGGCCAACTCAGTTCGTTCCAGGCGCTGATGCTCAGCCTGGCGGGCCGCGTCGGCGCCGGTAACATCGCAGGCGTCGGCATTGCCGTGACCCTGGGTGGTCCGGGGGCCGTGTTCTGGATGTGGGTCACCGCGCTGGTGGGCATGTCTTCGAGCTTCATCGAGTGCTCCCTCGGCCAGTTGTACAAGCGTACCGACGCCGAAGGCACCTACCGTGGCGGCCCGGCGTATTACATCCAGCACGGCCTGCACAAGCGCTGGCTGGGCATGGTCATGGCGTTCCTGCTGCTGGTGACCTTCGGCTTTGCCTTCAACGGTTTGCAAGCCCACGCGGTAACGCACTCGCTCAATAACGCCTTCGGCCTCGACACCACCTACACCGGCCTTGCGCTGGCGGTGCTGCTGGGCCTGGTGTTCATCGGCGGGATCAAGCGCATCGCCTCGATCGCCGACCTGCTGGTACCGGTCAAGACCCTGGTCTACATCGCCGTGACCCTGTACGTGATCGTGCTGCAGTTCGACCACGTTCCGGCCATGCTCGCGACCATCGTCAAGAGCGCGTTCGGCCTCGACCAGGCCTTCGGTGGCCTGGTGGGCAGCGCGATCATCATGGGCGTCAAACGCGGTGTGTTCGCCAACGAAGCCGGCCTTGGCAGCGCACCTAACGTGGCAGCCGTGGCGTCGGTGGAACACCCGATCGCCCAAGGTGTGGTGCAAGCGTTCAGCGTGTTCCTCGACACCTTCGTGATCTGCACCTGCACCGCCTTGCTGATCCTGCTCTCCGGCTTCTACACCCCTGGCTTTGAAGGTGACGGCATTGCCCTGACCCAGAACTCCCTGGCGGCGGTGGTCGGCGACTGGGGCCGCATGTTTATCTCGGTGGCCCTGGCGTTGTTCGTGTTCACGTCGATCATGTACAACTACTACCTGGGCGAGAGCAACCTGCGCTTTTTGGTCGGCAACAACCGCAAGGTGCTGATGGGCTACCGCGCACTGGTGCTGGTGCTGATTTTCTGGGGTTCCATCGAGAACCTGAGCACCGTGTTCGCCTTCGCCGATATCACCATGACGATGCTGGCGTTCGTCAACCTGTTCGCCCTGGCGTTCCTGTTCAAGATCGCCATGCGCATCCTGAACGACTACGACAACCAGCGCGCCGCAGGCATCAAGACCCCGGTATTCGACTCCAGCCAGTTCCCTGACCTGGACCTGGACCGCAAGGCCTGGCCGGCGAACCCGGTGAAGCCGGACCCTGCCGTGCAGGTTGCTGCTGAACTCGAAGCCCAAGCGCAACGCTAAGCAGATGACACGCCGCGAGGCCTTGGGCATGCTCAGGGCCCCGCGGCGTTTTTCGTTCAGGAGAATCAAATGACCCTACCCGCCCAGAACGTCATGGTGCTCTATACGGGCGGCACCATTGGCATGCAGGCCAGCGCCAACGGCCTGGCACCCGCTTCGGGTTTTGAAGCGCGGATGAGCGACTACCTCGCCAGCCAACCGCAACTGCGCGTGCCCGCGTGGCGCTTTCGCGAAATGGCGCCGCTGATCGACAGCGCCAACATGACCCCGGCTTACTGGCAACGCTTGCGTGTGGCGGTGGTCGAGGCGCTGGATGCCGGCTGCGATGCCGTGCTGATCCTGCACGGTACCGACACCCTGGCCTACAGCGCCGCCGCCATGAGCTTCCAGCTGCTGGGCTTGCCGGCGCCGGTGCTGTTTACCGGCTCGATGCTGCCGGCCGGCGTACCGGACAGCGACGCCTGGGAAAACCTCGGCGGCGCCCTCGTCGCACTCGGTGAAGGCCTGTCGTCGGGGGTGCACCTTTACTTCCACGGTGAGCGGCTGGCGCCGACCCGCTGCGCAAAGATCCGCAGCTTTGGGCGCAAGCCTTTCGCTACCCTGCAACGCCAGGGCGGCGTGGCCCGTGCCGAATCGGTGCCGGGCACGCTGGATTATCGTCAGGACAAAGCGCCAGCCTGCATCGGCGTACTGCCGCTCGTGCCGGGCATCACGCCCGCGCAGCTCGACGGTTTGCTCGGCAGCGGCATCCAGGCCCTGGTGCTGGAGTGCTTCGGCAGCGGCACCGGGCCCAGCGACAACCCCGAGTTTCTCGCCAGCCTCAAGCGTGCGCAAGACGCCGGCATCGTGGTGGTAGCCATCACCCAATGCCATGAGGGCGGCGTGGAGCTGGATGTATACGAAGCGGGCAGCCGCCTGCGCAGTGTGGGCGTTGTCTCGGGCGCGGGCATGACTCGGGAAACCGCGTTGGGCAAACTCAACGCGCTGGTCGGTGCAGGTCTTGCGGCGGACGTGATCCGCCAGCTGCTGGCCGTCAACCTGTGCGGTGAGCTGGACTGAAGCCAGCGCATAGATATAGATAAGGAGACACCCGAGGCCTGGCCCCGGGTTGTCGCCCTCGCCACGCCCCGCAGGACCCGTCGCAACGGCATACTACTTGCTGCCTGACCTGGGTCTCTGTCGCGGGAACTGCAATGCTCCATTCACACCTGACCACCCTCAACGCCGTGTCCCTGATCCTCACTACCTTCGAGGCCCAGGGCCTGGCCGGCGAAAACCTGCTGGCGGGCAGCGGCATCTGCGCGGCGGACCTGAGCCGCGCCGACACCCGCATCACCACCCATCAGGAGATGCAGGTGTGCGCCAATGCCGTGGCCTTGCGCCAGGACATCGGCCTGGAACTGGGCCGGCGCATGCATGTTTCGTCCTACGGTTTACTCGGCTATGCGCTGCTCACCAGTGCCACCTTTGGTGACGCTTTGCGCCTGGCGCTGCGTTATCCGGCGCTGTTGGGAACACTTTTCGAGCTGAGCCTTGAGGCGGATGGCGAGCGGATCTGGTTCACCGCCAGCGATTATCGGGAGGACCCGGCGCTGGCGGCGTTCAATGTCGAGTTTTGCCTGGTTTCGCTGAAAGTTATCTGCAACGACCTTTTAGGGTGCGCGCTGCCGTTGCTCGGCGCGCGTTTCGAACACGCCGCGCCCGATTATTGGCGGCGCTATGCAGACCCCTTCGACTGCCCGCTGCAATTCAACGAGCGCAGCAACGCCTTCGCGTTCGACAAGCACTGGCTCGACCGCCCCCTGCCCCTCGCCGACCCGGTCACCCACCGCGCCATGGCCGAGCGCTGCCGCAAACAGAACCTGGAATTCACCGGCCGCCAGGCATGGCTGGGCCGGGTGCGCCAGTTGCTCGCCGCGCAACTGCATGCCGCGCCGGGCCTTGAAGGGTTGGCCGAGCAAATGAACTGTTCGGCGCGCACCTTGCGCCGCCACCTGCATGACCTTGGCTGCAGCTACCAGGAAATGCTCGACGAACTGCGCTTTGACCGCGCCAAGCAGTTGCTGGGACAAGACGGGCTGGCAATTCATCGCATAGCCGAACAACTGGGCTTCAGCGAAACCGCGAGCTTTCGCCATGCCTTCGTGCGCTGGAGCGGTGTGACACCGAGTCAGTTCCGTCTCTGATGGAGCGAATAACGGACAGACTCTTTGGCCATATCGATCCCCTTTTGGCCGCTCCTGCCGTTCTCCGCAGCCGCGTCTGCCCCGACACTGCAGGGCATCCCTGATGCCTGCGGAGAACAATAATGCTGACCATCTATTCGGACGATCACTACCTGCACCACGGCCGTTGTGAGCTGATGGACGGGCAACTGATGCCTTGCTTCGAAATGCCTTCGCGCGCCGATCATGTGCTGCAACGGGTCAACGACCGTGCACTCGGCCCGGTGCAACCGCCTCGCGACTTCGGCCTGGGGCCGCTGGAACGGGTTCACAGCCCGGATTACCTGGCGTTCTTCAAGGGTGCGTGGGAGCGCTGGACCGCCTTCGGCCAGAACGGCGACCTGCTGCCCTACACCTGGCCCGCCCGTACCCTGCGCCGCCTGATGCCCACCAGCCTGCACGGCCAGTTGGGCTACTACAGTTTCGACGGCGGCGCGCCGATCACCGCCGGCACCTGGCAAGCGGCTTACAGCGCGGCGCAAGTGGCGTTAACCGCGCAACACGCGATCCAACAGGGCGCCCACAGTGCCTTTGCGCTTTGCCGGCCACCGGGGCACCACGCCGCCAGCGACTTGATGGGCGGCTATTGCTACCTCAATAACGCAGCCATCGCCGCACAGGCGTTTCTCGACCAGGGCCAGCGCAAGGTCGCGATCCTTGATGTCGACTACCACCATGGCAACGGCACCCAGTCGATTTTCTACGCGCGCAGCGACGTGCTGTTCACCTCGATCCATGGCCATCCGGAAGCGGAGTTTCCGTTTTTCCTCGGCTACGCCGACGAGCCTGGCGAGGGTGAAGGCGAGGGGTTCAACTTCAACTACCCTCTGCCCGCCGGCTCCGGCTGGGACACCTGGAGCGCCGCGCTGGAAGAGGCCTGCCAGGAGATCGAAGGCTATGGTGCCGACGTCATCGTGGTGTCGCTGGGCGTAGACACGTTCAAGGACGACCCGATCTCGCAGTTCAAGCTCGACAGCCCGGATTACCTGGCCATGGGCCGACGCATCGCGCGCCTGGGCAAGCCCACGCTGTTCGTGATGGAAGGCGGCTACGCAGTGGAAGAAATCGGCATCAATGCCGTCAACGTACTCGAAGGCTTCGAACAAGAGGTAGCGGCCCAATGAACGCACTCACATCCCTGGCCCTGTGCACGGCCCTGCTGGCCGGTGCCGTGCAGGCCGACGAAAAAACCCTGAAGGTCTACAACTGGTTCGACTACATCACGCCCAAAGCGCTTGAGGAGTTCAAGGCGCAGAACCCCGCCATCAAGCTAGTCTACGACATCTTCGACACCAACGAAGCCCTGGAGGCCAAGCTGCTCACCGGCAACGCCGGCTACGACGTGGTGGTGCCGTCCAATGTATTCCTGGCCAAGCAAATCGAGGCCGGCGTGTTCCAGCCCCTGGATCGCAGCCAGTTGCCCAATTGGAACCACCTCGATCCCAAGCTGATGAAGCTGATCGAAGCCAACGATCCCGGCAATAAATTCGCCGTGCCCTACATGTACGGCACCATCCTGATCGGCTTCAACCCGGCCAAGGTCAAGGCCGCACTGGGCGACAATGCGCCCGTGGACAGCTGGGACCTGATCTTCAAGGAAGAGAACATCAGCAAGCTCAAGCAATGCGGGGTGGCGCTGCTGGATTCACCCTCGGAAATCCTGCCGCTGGCCCTGCAGCACCTGGGGCTGGACCCCAACAGCAGCAACCCCAAGGACTACGCCAAGGCCGAAGCGTTGCTGATGAAGATCCGTCCGTACATCACCTATTTCCATTCGTCCAAGTACATGGCCGATATCGCCAACGGTGACATCTGTGTGGCGGTGGGCTATTCCGGCAGCTTCTCCCAGGCAGCCAACCGCGCCAAGGAAGCCAAGAATGGCGTGACCGTTGACATGCGCCTGCCCAAGGAAGGCGCGCCGATCTGGTTCGATATGCTCGCCATCCCCAAAGGCGCGCAAAACCCGCAGGACGCCTACACCTTTATCAACTACCTGTTGCAGCCCGAGGTGATCGCGCCCATCAGCGACTTTGTCGGCTACCCCAACCCGAACCAAGACGCGACCGAACACGTAGACCCAGCGATTCGCAACAACCCGAACCTGTACCCCACCGACGCGGCCATGGCCACGCTCTACACCCTCAAGCCTCTCGGCCGGGAGGCGGAGCGGGCCAGGACGCGGGCATGGAGCAAGATCAAATCGGGGACGTGAGAGGCCGCGATCAGTCCGCCCAGGCCTGGCGTAACCGCGCCAAGGCCTGGGCGATAGCGGCGGGCGGCACGGCGGCGAAGCCCAGCACCAGGCCAGCCTGCGCGTCTGTCGGGACGCCGGGGCCGGGCAACCAGTAGCGGCTCAGGGCGTTGACCTCAACGTCGACCGCCTCAGCCTTGGCCACCAATGCCTCCTCGCGCTCAAGGCTGTCGACCTTGACCATGAAGTGCAGCCCCGCCGTCATCGTCGGCAAATCGCCAAGGCCGGCGACATCCCGTGGCCAACCCGCCAGCACCGCGTCACGGCGACTCGACGCCGCGCGACGCATGCGCCGGATATGCCGCTGGAAATGCCCGGCCGCCATGAACTCGGCCATCACCGCCTGGGTGCTGATTTCCGAATGCCGAACATCCACCGCGCGCCGCTGGGCGAAGGCTTGCACCAGGCCCGCGGGCAGCACCAGGTAACCCAGGCGCAAGGCCGGGAACGCCACCTTGCCGAACGTACCCACATACAGCACGCGCCCGCTGCGATCCAATGCAGCCAATGGAGCCAGCGGCGCGCCGCTGTAGCGGTACTCACCGTCGTAGTCATCCTCGACGATCCAGCCATCGCTGCGCTCGGCCCACGCCAGCAGTTCCAGGCGCCGGGCCAGGCTCATCACCACCCCGGTCGGGTATTGGTGGGACGGCGTGACATAGGCCAGGCGGCAACCCTCCAGTTGCGACAGCGCAGTGCAATCGAAGCCCTCGGCGTTCACCGCCACGCCATGCAGGTTCGCCCCGGCGATGGCGAAGGCGTGTCCGGCCGCGCGATAGCCTGGATTTTCAATCGCCACGCCGTCGCCCGGCTCCACCAGCAGCTGTGCACAAAGGCTGATGGCCTGCTGTGCGCCACTGGTGATCACAATTTGCTCAGCGCCGCACTGCAATCCCCGGGAGCTGCGCAGATAGGCAGCGATCAATCCGCGCAGGCGCCAGTCCCCGGCCGGGTCGCCGTAACAAAGGTGTTGCAGGTCTGGCCGACGCCAGAACGCCGCATTCAGCTTGGCCCACACCTCAAAGGGGAACAGATCGAAGGCCGGCACACCCACCCGAAACGCCCGTGGAGGGCCGCTGGGAGGACGGGGCAAATGGTGTCGATCCAGACGTTCCAGGGCCGAGCTGTGGATAACTTTGCGGTTTGAAATATCCACCGAATTCGACAAATTTGTGGATAACCCTGGGGATAAGCTTGTTGATAAGCCTGTGGATGGTTTTGTGGATAATTTTGCACCGCGTGCCGGGTTCTGCGGCAAGTGCGCAACATAGGTGCCATCACCTACGCGTGCTTCGATAAAGCCCTCGGCGTACAGCTGGTCATAGGCACGCACCACGCTGTTGCGAGAAATCGCCAGGGCGGCGGCCAGGTCGCGACTGGCGGGCAACCGCGTGCCGCTGACCAGTCGCCCGTCCAGCACACGCTGGCGCAATGCCTGGTACAGCTGGCGTGTCAGCCCCTGGCGGCGATCCAGTTCAATGCCGGCGGGGTTGAAAGACAACGGCGGTTCTATCGGCGACATAGCAATTGGACCTATAAAATGGACCCTAGATGGCTCTTACATCGAGCCATTAGCCTGCCTAGGATGCAGCATTCGCCAAGGAAAATATTCATGTACACACCCAGCGCCTTTGCCCTCGACGATTTGCCCGAACTGCATCAACTGATCCAACACACCCGCCTGGCCCAACTGGTGACCTTTGGTGAGCACGGCTTGCAAGCCAGCCACCTGCCGTTGTTGCTCAACCCTGACGAAGGCCCGAACGGCACGCTTTACGGGCACCTGGCCAAGGCCAATCGGCAATGGCAGGACCTGGGCAACGGCAGCGAGGCCCTGGTGATCTTCGCCGGCGCCGAGGCCTACATCAGCCCGGCGTTCTACCCGGCCAAGGCCGAACACGGCAAAGTGGTGCCGACCTGGAATTACCTGGCGGTGCACGCCTATGGCAAGGCCGAGGTGTTCACCGACGCCGAGCGCCTGCTTGGCCTGGTCAGCGCGCTCACCGAGCGCCATGAGAGCGGCCGCGACCAGCCGTGGAAAGTCAGTGATGCCCCGGCCGACTATATTGACGGCATGCTCAAGGCCATCGTCGGCTTCGCGCTGCCCATGGATCGCCTGATCGGCAAACGCAAGCTCAGCCAGAACCGCAGCCCGGCCGACATCGCCGGCGTGCGCGACGGCCTGGCCGCCAGCGCGGATGTACGCGACCAGACGCTCGCCCGCTTTATTCCCCAAGGAGCCCCAGAATGAGCCAGATCGATATCCGCCAGGTCAGCGCCGCCGACCACGCCGCCTGGTTGCCGCTGTGGCAAGCGTACCTGACGTTCTACAACACCCAGTTGCCGGACGCGGTCAGCCAAAGCACCTGGCAGCGCCTGATCGACGCCAGCGAACCAACCCATTCAGCCCTGGCCTGGCAGAATGGCAAGGCGGTGGGCATGGTCAACTTCATCTACCATCGTTCCAACTGGAGCATCGAGAACTCCTGCTACCTGCAGGACCTGATGGTGGACCCGGCCCAACGCGGTACCGGTATCGGTCGCAAACTGATCGAATTCGTCTACACCGCCGCCAAGGCAGACGGCTGCGGCAAAGTGCACTGGCTGACCCACGAAACCAACGCCACGGCGATCCAGCTCTATGAACGCGTCGCCGAACGCCCAGGCTTCATACAATTTCGCAAAGCCCTTTAAGGAGCGCAGCATGTCGAACTCTCTCGCTGATTGGAAAGGCGCTCCGGCGCCAACGGCTCAACGGCTCGACGGGCGCTTTATCCGCCTGGAAAAACTCGACCCTGCGCGCCACGCCGATCAACTGTGGCAAGCCCTCGAAGGTCCCGGCGCCGACCCCAAGCTGTGGGACTACCTGCCTTACGGCCCGTTTACCGAGCGCGCTGCGTTCGATGCCTGGTTGAACAACCACGCGGCCAACACCGACCCGTACTTCTTCAGCGTGGTCGACCGCGCCACCGACCAGGTGCAGGGCATTCTCAGCTTGATGTCCATCGTCCCGGCCCAGGGCCGCATCGAAATCGGCCATGTCACCTTTGGCGCGCCGATGCAGCGCTCGCCGAAAAGCACCGAGGCGGTTTACTTGCTGGCCAAGTATGCGTTCGAGCAGGGCTACCGCCGCCTGGAATGGAAGTGCAACAACGACAACGCCCGCTCCCGGTACGCGGCCGAGCGCCTGGGTTTCAGTTTCGAAGGGGTGTTCCGTCAGCACATGGTGGTCAAGGGCCAGAACCGCGACACGGCCTGGTTTTCGATGCTGGATTCGGAATGGCCGACGATTGATGCAGGGTTCGAACAGTGGCTTTCAGAGGCCAACCAAACCGGCTCCGGGCAGCTGAAAACCCTGGCCGAGTGCAGAAGCTGAAACGCTGACAGAGTGTGGCTTGCGCAATGCCACTGTAGGAGCGAGCTTGCTCGCGAAAAAACGCCCAGGCAACACGTTCACTCTGGATAAACGTGAGGCCCCGGATTCTTCGCGAGCAAGCTCGCTCCTACAAAAAGCTTTAATTGATTGGGGTCAGGTGCTTGGCCAGCACTGCAATATGCTCCGGCCCGATTCCGCAGCAACCGCCCAGGTGGCTGGCACCACGGGCCTGCCAATCGGCCGCCCAATGCAGGTAGCCCGGCGGGTCGAGGTCGTCGCGCAGCGGGTCGAGGCCATCGTTGGCCGTGGCTTCCTTGGGTTGCGGCGGGAAGGCGTTGGCGTAGGCACCGATCTGAGTCGCCACACCCAGGCGCTCGAAAGTCTGGCGAGCAGCGTCAATCGCCGCGCCGATCACTTCGGGCTGACTGCAGTTGAACAGCAGCACCTCTACGCCCAATTGCGCAGCTGCTTCAGCCGCATCGGCTACCGGTTCGCCGGAGCGCAGGCGTGGCACCTCGTCCGTGTCTTCATCTTTCAAGGTGAAGGACAGCCAGAACGGTTTGCCATCCTTCGGCAGCCCGGCATGGATCGCCCGCGCTTCAGCGATGGAGCTCTGGGTTTCCGCCAGCCACAGGTCGACATGGGGCGCCAGGCCGTTGACCAGGGGCGTCAGCAATTCACTGACCCGCCCAGCTTCAAACAGATCCGGCCGATAGGAACCGAACAGCGGCGGCAATGAACCGGCCACGCGCACCACCTGGCCTGAAGCCTCTACTGCACGACGGGCCAATTCACCGGCGAGGGCCGCCAAGGCCTGGCCTTCGGCGGCGAACCGCGCCTCACCGATATGAAAGGGCACAACGGCGTAGCTGTTGCTGGTAATCACGTTGGCACCGCTCTGGATATAGGCCGCGTGCACCGCCTCAACCGCCTGCGGGGCTTCGCTCAACGCCAGCGCCGACCACTCCGGCTGCCTGAACGGCGCGCCACGGCGTTGCAGTTCACGGCCCATGCCGCCATCGAGAATTACTGTACGTTGTGCGCTCATATAGCTTTTACTCATATGCTTATGAAAATAACTCACTATGAGAGTCGTTCTTATAACTATTTAATACGCACCAACCGGTTCATAACAACTCTTTTTTATTCAGGTGTCCGCTTTGAAACTTAAACCGCTATTGGCCCTGGGCCTGACGATGCTCGCTGCCTCCACCCAGGCCTTCGGCGGTGCGACCCTGGACCGGGTCGAGCAAAAGAAAGAGCTGGTAGGTGTGCTGATGGAAAGCTATCCGCCGTTTTCGTTTCTCAACGAGCAAAACCAGCTCGACGGCTTTGACGTCGATGTGGCCAAGGCCGTGGCGCAGAAGCTGGGCGTGAAGCTGCGCCTGGAAACCCCATCCTGGGACGTGATCGCCGCCGGCCGCTGGAGCGGGCGCTACGACATCTGCATCTGCTCCATGACCCCGAGCAAGGCCCGCGCCGAAGTATTTGATTTCCCGGTGGAGTACTACGCCTCGCCTGCGGTGATCGTGGTCAACGCCAAGGATGACCGCATCCACGGCGCCAAGGACCTGAGCGGCAAGAAAGTCGGCTTGACCAGCGCGTCGAGCTACGAGAGCTATCTGAACAAGAACCTGGTGATCGAAGGCGCCGAAGACACGCAACTACAGTACCCGTTCGAGGACGTGCAGATCGCCCCGTACGACACCGACAACGTGGCCTTCCAGGACCTGGGCCTGGGCGCTGGCGTGCGCCTGGATGCGATCCTCACCAACCTGGTCACCGCACAGCCGCGCCTGACCGCCGACAAGCGTTTCAAACTGGCCGGCGAGCCGCTCTACTCGGAGCCCAACTCGGTCGCCATCGAAAAAGGCGACCCTCAGTGGGACAGCAAAGTGCGTGAGGTCTTCGCTCAGCTCAAACAGGACGGCACCCTGAGCAAGCTGTCACAAAAATGGATCGGCGCCGACATCAGCCAATGACCGCATTCCCGACCCCGCCCCAACCATCGGTAACCGCGTCGCGGCTGCGGCGGCTGTTCGGCTTTCGTACACGGCTGTACCTGACCTGGGCCGCACTGTTCTGCCTGTTCGCCAGCTTCTTCCTGAGCTTTGACCTGAAGTTCTCGATCATCCTCGACAAGCTGCCTAACCTGGTCGGCGTGCACCTGGCGCCGAACGGCTTTCTGCAGGGCGCGGCGCTGACGCTGTTTCTGTGTGTGTGCTCGATTGGGGTGTCGTCGGTGCTGGGGTTTGTCACCGCGTTGGGGCGCTTGTCAAAAAGCGCCGTGGCCTTCGGCATAGCCACGTTCTACGCGTCGTTCTTTCGCGGTACGCCACTGCTGATCCAGATCCTGCTGATTTACCTGGGCCTGCCGCAACTGGGTTTGGTACCGGGTGCAATCGTCGCCGGGATCATCGCGCTGTCGCTCAACTACGGCGCGTACCTAAGCGAAATCTTCCGCGCCGGCATCCTCGGCGTGCCCCATGGCCAACGGGAAGCCGCACTGGCGCTGGGCATGCGAGACAGCGCGATTTTCTGGCACGTCACCCTGCCCCAGGCGATGCGCACCATCGTCCCGCCGGCCACCAACCAGTTCATCTCGATGCTCAAGGACTCGTCGCTGATCTCGGTGATGGGGGTGTGGGAAGTGATGTTCCTCGCGCAGTCCTACGGCCGCTCGAGCTACCGCTATATCGAAATGCTCACCACCGCCGCGATCATCTACTGGGTGATGTCCCTCGGCCTGGAACTGATCCAGGCGCGCATGGAGCGGCATTACAGCAAGGGCTACGTAAGGCGCGGTTGAGCCTTAGCGGATATTGCGCCGAACTTTGACCACCCCCATCTGCAAGCCAAAGGGGCGAAACACTGCATTTAGGGATTTCAGGGTCTGGTTGCCCTCGTCATGCTCGATATGCACCAAGGTTCGCACAGAGATTCTGCACATTTTGGCAAACTGGCCTTGATGCAGGCCAGTCACTTCGGTGCGCAAACGACGCACCGCTTCACCCAACGTGAGGGAACCGTCACCCAGGCCTCGCTCAACGCTCTCGATCAGCAGCGCGCGGGCATCCATGCTGTTAGTCATCTCAGCCCCCATTGCTTGAGACGCAGGTCGAGTTTACCCAAGGGGATGCTGGGGTGATTGAGCGTGACACTGGGCAGGCCGCTTGAGACCAACATGTCCGGTAGCGCGCGCAGCCGCTCAGCATCTTGTCGCAGTTGCTCAAAGCTTTGCTGCGGGTCGGCAATCCCCACCAGCGCCTCGCATACGCCCCTCCAATTGATATCTCCCGCGACTTCCAGCGCCTTTGGCCATTTGGTAGTGCGGGTAATACCCTCGACATCCATCACCATGGGCGCCAAGTCATAGATGGGCGCCAGACGCAGAGCATTGCGCTCACGGATTATCGATGTATTGCGTCCGTGGTTATCGGTATTGCCCAGTATTTTGTTCAGCAAGTCGCGGCGCAAGTATTCAGCAACCAGGTCAGGCACTTGCCGTTCCTGCCCTGCCGCGCGCCATTGAGCGACCAGCAGCCTGATCACTTCCAAATGGTCCATATAGCTTCCTGGCACCGTCACCCCGGCCAACGAATAGATTGATTCGACCGCCAGCCGCTCAATACCACGTTCGCCAGACCGGCGATCAAATCGATGCATCCACAGGCTGGGTTTGTTGGCTTCTTCCAGCGCCAGCCCGTGGGTGGCGACTGTCTCCATGCCAAGGGCCTGGACAGCCTTGTAGTAGTGGTACTCGCTTCTCAGAATGTCTTGATCGTTGTGGGTGGCCTGGTTACGCGCGAACTTGATAAACCAATGCTGGGCGACGGCATTGTCATCTAGAACAGCGTCAGGGTAGAGCAGGCCATCGATCCCCTGCACCATCAACAGTTTTGGCGCTTCGCCGCCTGCGCCAGTGGCTCCGCCGATGGCCGCGCCCTGTTCATAGGCATATTCCAGGAAGCTGTTATCCCGATTGACCACTTCATGACGAGCAAACCCTAGCGCAACGCCACCGCTTGCTGCTTCTACGGATTCCTTTACCCGCATATTTCCGACAGGTGCTGGTGTGCTGCGTCCGAGCAAAAACAAATCGGCATTAATACCCTCGGGCTTTTCATGACCTATACGCCTGATCAAAGAACGCTTGGCTGCCCCCGCCGGGACGATGTCATGCAAAAAGGCAGGCGCTGATGGGAGCGATGCAACATTCCAATCCAGTGGATACCGGGCACTCACGGACATCGAAAAAGGTAACTGAATATCTTCCAGATGATCGACAAGGTAATCCTGCCGGTAATGAAACCTGCAAGGCCCCTCAAGCCCCCTTTGAGGTTCAGGAAACTCCAGCCGCATGGCGTCACGCCAATGACCCGCAGTGAATATCTGTAGCGTCAGGCTGTAAGTAAGTTCAGTTCGCATCAAACACCTGCCGAGCGAGGTAGCTTCGCTGCAATATAGTGCATACAGCTCCTCTGTGAAGGCCTATTTATGCATTAAAATGCAGTTATTGACCTGAAACCCAACAATAACTGCAATTTAATGCAGCTGTCCATTATCGGATCTCGACTGATAAGCGTCACAATCAAAAACAGGCCCGCCAGCACAAGCCTCGTTTTTTATCGCGCCGCAGAAGAGACATGTCCCGCACAGCAGTGACCCGCGACCTGACAGTTATCGCGGGGTCATCTCGCTAAATTTTCCGCCTCGTCAAACTGAGGTTGGAATTCCATGCCAGTTCTACAAAAAACACGCGTGATGGCGGTCGCCCTGCTCGCCGCGCTCGCCAGTATTCAAAACGTGCACGCTCGGGGAGATATGCCGCCCGAGCAACCCCAAACCAGTTTCAAGCCTTACTACCCACAGCTGCCGGGGTTCGAGCTGGACCTGAACGATTACGCCCCGCCAGCCCCCATCCCCGTCCCGACCCATTTTTATCTGGCATCCGGGGCCACTTCCTACAACGGCCTGCAGTTTGCCCAAGGCATCGACACCCAGTTGGCGGCGCTGCGCGACTCCGGTGGCTTGACCATCGAACAGAAAAATCAGCTGCGTGAACTTCAATTGCTGTTGGCCAGCCAACCCAGCGGCGAACTCGGCGCCGCCCTGGAGCAATTGGCCGGCAGCCAGAACGCCAACCTGGCCGCTGCCACGCAAAAGAGCAGCGGGCAGGTCAGCGCCGGCCTGTTGTCGGCGCTGCGTGGAATGCCAGACCAGGAGGAAGGCCGCTTCTGGGTCCAGGGCCTGGGGCACAGCAGCAACCTTGCGGGGCTGGAAGGCAGCCAGAACGTGAAACAAGGCCTGCGCGGCTTACTGATCGGCGCCGACTGGTCGCTGGATTCGGCCTGGCGGATGGGCGTGGTAGGCGGCCGCTCTTCAAGCACTCAAAACGCGAAACGCTTTCGGGCCACGGTAGACAGCTGGCATCTGGGCGGCTATGCGGTGCGCCAGGACGGCCCGCTGGCCTTGCGGCTGGGAGCGATCCACAGTCGTCATGATGGCAATAACCAGCGCAACATTGACATCGCCTTCCTTGATTACCAGCAGCAACTGAAGGGACGTTACAGCGCCCAGAGCCAAAACGCATTCGCCGAAGCGGGCTATAAGTTTGGCAATGACACCTTCAACGCCGAACCGTTTGCCAGCGTCGGCTACCAGCGTTATCAGCGTAATGGCTTCAAGGAAACCGGCGGCGAGGCGGCGTTGAATGTCGGCGCGCAAACCCAAGAGAACTTCAACAGCACGCTAGGCGTGCGCCTGGCGACAGCGCATCGCTTCGACAATCAGATGAGCCTGACGCCGCATTTGAGCGCCCAATGGAAACACCTTTATGGCGATGTGAGCAGCCACGTTCATCAATCATCGCGCCTGATCGGCCTGGACGGCACGGACGGTCTCGACAGCCAGTTCACTATCCGGGGCGCCGCGCTGGACCGTGACAGCCTGGGGCTGAGCGCCGGCCTGGATCTGGCGCTGTCGTCCCAACACACCCTGGGCCTCGCCTATACCGGGGAAGCCGGCAGCAGCAGCCGCAGCCAGGGTTTGACAGGCCATTGGCGGATGGAATTCTGATGCCAACCTGCTGAAACCCGCGAGGCAGCCGGCTTGATCGAAAATTGCAGGCAAAAAAAAGGAGGGCACCTGCCCCCCCGAGGATTAAGCGGTAGTGTCGAAGGCTGTATCAGCCTTCGATTTCAATCAGGATTTCGCCAGGGTTCACCCGGTCGCCCTTGGCCACGTGCACGGCGCTGACCTTGCCGGCAATCGCGGCCTGCACTTCGGTTTCCATCTTCATGGCTTCGGTGATCAGCACGGCCTGGCCGGCCTTGACCACGTCGCCTTCCTTGACCAGCACGTCGACGATATTGCCCGGCATCGCCGTGCTGACATGGCCCGGCTCGGTCGCGTGCTTGCGCTTGCTGCCGCCGCTGCTGACAAACTCGTTGAGCGGTTCGAACACCACTTCTTCCGGCATGCCATCAATGGACAGGTAGAAGTGACGCTTGCCTTCGGCTTTCACACCGACACCGGTGATATCCACGCGGTAGCTTTCACCGTGCACATCGATGACAAACTCGGTCGGCACGCCTTCGCCACCGGCACGGGCCACGCCACCGGCTTCCGGGATCGGCAATAGCACTTCGGGCGCCAGGGTGCCGGCGTCGCGCTCTTCGAGGAACTTGCGGCCGATGTCCGGGAACATCGCGTAGGTCAGCACGTCTTCTTCGGACTTGGCCAACGCACCGATTTCACCGCGCAGCTTGGTCATTTCCGGCTTGAGCAGGTCGGCCGGACGCACGTCGATCACCTCTTCGCTGCCGATGGCCTGGCGCCGCAATTTTTCATTCACCACGCCCGGCGCCTTGCCGTAGCCGCCTTGCAGGTAGAGCTTCACTTCGTTGGTGATGGTCTTGTAGCGCTCGCCGGCCAGCACGTTGAAAAACGCCTGGGTGCCGACGATCTGCGAGGTCGGGGTGACCAGCGGCGGGAAACCCAGGTCTTCGCGCACGCGGGGGATCTCGGCGAGCACTTCGCTCATGCGGTTCAGAGCGCCCTGCTCTTTCAACTGGTTGGCCAGGTTGGAAATCATCCCGCCGGGCACCTGGTTGACTTGCACACGGGTGTCGACGGCGGTGAATTCGCTTTCGAACTGGTGGTATTTCTTACGCACGGCGTAGAAGTACAGGCCAATTTCCTGCAGCAGTTCCAGGTCCAGGCCGGTGTCGAATTCGCTGCCCTTGAGGGCGGCAACCATTGACTCGGTGCCCGGGTGGCTGGTGCCCCAGGCGAAGCTGGAGATGGCCGTGTCGATGTGGTCGGCGCCATTTTCGATGGCCTTGAGTTGGCACATCGCGGCCAGCCCGGCGGTGTCGTGGGAGTGGATGAAAATCGGCAGGTTCTGCTCGGCTTTCAAAGCCTTGACCAGTTCACCAGTGGCATAGGGCGTCAGCAGGCCGGCCATGTCCTTGATCGCGATGGAGTCGCAGCCCATGGACTCAAGCTGCTTGGCCTGGGCCACGAACGCTTCGACGGTGTGCACCGGGCTGGTGGTGTAGGCGATGGTGCCCTGGGCGTGCTTGCCGGCAGCTTTGACCGCTTCGATGGCCACGCGCAGGTTACGCACGTCGTTCATGGCATCGAAGATGCGGAACACATCGATACCGTTGACGGCGGCCTTGGCGACAAACGCTTTGACCACGTCGTCGCTGTAGTGACGGTAGCCCAGCAGGTTCTGGCCACGCAGCAGCATTTGCAGACGCGTGTTGGGCAACGCGGCGCGCAGCTGGCGCAGGCGCTCCCACGGGTCTTCCTTGAGGAAGCGCACGCAGGCGTCGAACGTCGCGCCGCCCCACACTTCCAGCGACCAGTAGCCGACTTTGTCGAGCTTGTCGCAGATCGGCAGCATGTCGTCAGTGCGCATGCGGGTCGCCAGCAACGATTGGTGAGCGTCGCGCAGGATGGTGTCGGTAACAAAGATCTTCTTGCTCATTCTTATAATCCTCACAGGCCTGCGTGGGCGGCGATGGCGGCGGCGATGGCCAGGGCCAGCTCTTCGGGTTTGCGCTTGATCGAGTAGTTGGTCAGCTCAGGGTGGCTTTCCACAAAGCTGGTATTGAACTGGCCGCTGCGGAATTCCGGGTTGCGCAGGATTTCCTGGTAGTAAGCGGCGGTGGTCTTCACGCCTTGCAGGCGCATGTCGTCCAGGGCACGCAGGCCGCGGTCCATGGCTTCTTCCCAGGTCAACGCCCACACCACCAGTTTCAGGCACATGGAGTCGTAGAACGGTGGGATGGTGTAGCCGGTGTAGATCGCCGTGTCTGTACGCACGCCGGGGCCGCCGGGGGCGTAGTAACGGGTGATTTTGCCGAAACTTGGCAGGAAGTTGTTCTTCGGGTCTTCGGCGTTGATACGGAACTGCAACGCGAAACCACGGTGCTGGATGTCTTCCTGCTTGACCGACAGCGGCAGGCCCGAGGCGATGCGGATCTGCTCGCGGACGATGTCGATCCCGGTGATTTCTTCGGTGATGGTGTGTTCCACCTGCACCCGAGTGTTCATCTCCATGAAGTACACCTCGCCCTCGGCGAGCAAAAACTCCACGGTACCGGCGTTCTCGTAGCCCACCGCCTTGGCCGCGCGCACCGACAGATCACCGATATAGGCGCGCTGTTCCGGGGTGAGCTGGGGGCTGGGCGCGATTTCGATGAGCTTCTGGTTGCGACGCTGGATCGAGCAGTCGCGCTCGAACAGGTGCACCACGTTGCCAAAGCTGTCACCGAGGATCTGCGCTTCGATGTGCTTGGGGTTGACGATGCATTTTTCCAGGAACACTTGCGCCGAACCGAAGGCCTTGGTGGCTTCGGAAATCACGCGGGGGAAGGCTTGTTCGAGTTCTTCGCGGCTGTTGCAACGGCGAATACCGCGCCCGCCACCACCGGACGTGGCCTTGAGCATCACCGGGTAACCGATACGGTCGCCTTCGGTGAGCGCTTCGTGGATGTCGGCGACGTTGCCTTCGGTGCCCGGCGTGACCGGCACGCCGGCCTTGATCATGCTGCGACGGGCTTCGGTCTTGTCGCCCATGCGGCGAATCACTTCTGCCGACGGGCCGATGAACTTGATCCCACGTTCGGCGCAGATGTCCGCCAATTCGGCGTTTTCCGACAGGAAGCCGTAGCCGGGATGCAGCGCATCGCAACCGGTTTCCACGGCCAGGTTCACCAGCTTGCGCGGGTTCAGGTAGCCGGCCAGGGGCTCGGCACCGATGCTGTGGGCTTCGTCGGCACGCTTGACGTGCAACGCGTGGCTGTCGGCGTCCGAATAAACCGCGACCGAGCGAATGCCCATCTCGGCGCAGGCACGCACGATTCGTACGGCAATTTCACCACGGTTGGCGATCAGGATCTTTTTTATCACTTGAAAATTCCCTTGAGCCGATTGCTGCGTTCTTCGACCCGATGTAGCCGGGTCGGCGCGTGACCAAATGTTTCATGACAGTCGCGAGACACACACTATGCGCACTTGAGAATTAACAAAAATCAATAATAGTTGGGCCGTGTATAAGTAAAGACTTATAGTTGGCCGGACGAACACCGGCGCGAGGAGTTATTAAATGCGTAAGTCATTGATGCGTATGACATTGCGTCAGCTGCAGATCTTCAATGAAGTGTGTGATTTGCGCTCCTACAGCCGGGCAGCCGAGGAAATGTCCCTCACCCAACCTGCCGTCAGCCTGCAAATTCGTCAGCTCGAAGAGCTGCTCGGCCAGCCGTTGTTCGACTATGTCGGCAAAAAGCTCTATATGACCGAGGCCGCCGAAGCATTGCAGCGGGCCAGCCGAGACATTTTCGGACGCCTGGAAAACCTCGATATGCAGCTGTCGGACATGCAGGGCTCACTGCAGGGCCAGTTGAAGCTGGCGGTGGAATCCAGCGCCAAGTACTTCGTGCCGCACCTGTTCGCCGCCTTCAAGCGCCAGCACCCGGAAGTGCAATTGCACCTGACCGTGGTCAATCGCGCCCAGGTGATCCGCCGGCTTTCGGACAACCGTGACGACCTGGTGATCATGTCCATGGTGCCGCAGGACATGGGCCTGGAGTTCCTGCCATTCCTGAACAACCCGATTGTCGCCGTGGCGCTGCCGGATCATCCCTTGAGCCTGCAAGGGCCGCTGCGCCTGCAGGATCTGGAACCCTACACGCTGCTCATCCGCGAACCGGGATCCGGCACGCGGCTGGCCTGCGAAGAGTATTTCAAGGAAAAACGCGTGCACTTCACCCAGACGGTAGAAGTGGCCTCGGCCGAGGCGCAGCGTGAGTGCGTGGTGGCAGGGTTGGGCGTGGCCCTGCTGACGCGCCACGCCCTGAACCTGGAACTGGCCACCGGCGGGCTCAAGGAGCTGCCGGTGGAAGAACTGCCGCTGTACCGCAGTTGGTGCCTGGTGCAAGCCAAAGCCAAGCGACTGTCACCGGTGGCCCACGCGTTCCTGGGCTTTATTCGCAGCGAACGGGTGCAAATCAGCGCGCTGGCTGAGCGCTTCGCTGGGCAGCCAAGGGTGCCTGCCAATGGAGTTCCGGGTAGTCACTGATGCTCTGCTGCAGTTGGCGCTGGTCGCAGCGGTCTTCGATTGCGCGACGGAACGCCATGCGGCGCTGGTCTTCCTGCTGACGACGGGTCTTGACGGTGCTGTTGCTGTCTTCGTAGGGCCGGGCCATTTGGAGTCTCCCAATGCGAGTACGGGGAGTACAGGATGGCCGCGAGGGATGACGGGGCGATGACAGCCTGATGAAGATTGCGGGGATGCGGCAGTTTGAATTGTGGGAGGGGGCTTGCCCCCTCCCACATTTGTTCTGTGTACAGCGCTTAATCGTCGAGGGCTTTGACCGACTTGGGCGACAACCTGAGGCTGCGCAAACTGCGCTTCACGCTCTTGAGGTGGTTGACCAGGCTTGGCCCTCGGGCCATGGCGACACCCATCGCCAGTACGTCGATTACCACCAGGTGCGCAATGCGCGAGGTCAGCGGCGTGTAGATCTCGGTGTCTTCGTGTACGTCGATCGCCAGGTTCACCGTGGACAGTTCCGCCAACGGCGTCTGGCTCGGGCACAAGGTAATCAGCGAAGCGCCGCTTTCACGTACCAGGTTGGCGGTGATGAGCAGGTCTTTGGAGCGACCGGACTGGGAAATACAGATGGCCACGTCGGTGGGTTTCAAGGTCACCGCCGACATCGCCTGCATGTGCGGGTCGCTGTAGGCCGCAGCGGTGAGCAGCAGGCGGAAGAATTTATGCTGGGCATCGGCCGCTACCGCGCCGGAAGCGCCGAAGCCATAGAACTCGACGCGCTGGGCCTGGGACATCGCGGTCACGGCCTTTTGCAACTCCACCGGATCGAGCTTCTCGCGCACTTCCATCAGGGTATGCAGGGTGGTGTCGAAGATTTTCAGGCTGTAATCGGCGACCGAGTCGTCTTCATGGATCGCAAACTGGCCGAAGCTCGCACCCGCGGCCAGGCTTTGCGCCAGTTTGAGTTTCAAGTCCTGGAACCCGGAGCAACCGATGGCGCGGCAGAAGCGCACGATGGTCGGCTCACTGATGCCCACGCTGTGGGCCAGGTCGGCCATGGAACTGTGCATCACGGCCGCAGGGTCAAGCAGCACGTGATCGGCAACCTTGAGTTCCGATTTGCGTAACAGGTGGCGCGACTGGGCGATATGTTGCAACAGGTTCAAAGGGCAGGACTCTTGTTATTGGCAGACGCCAGGGATGTAGCAAGCTTGTAGTTATACTACAAGAATTGCCGTTTTGCCCGCCTGATGCAGCACTAAATCGCCTCGCCCCCCTCTGAAACTAAGGGTAGAGGCTTTGTAGCCATAGGGACGCACCTCGCGTCGTTAAGAAAAATCCGGATTTTTTCGTAACAAATCTGCCAGCCCCTCAGCGTGCATCGGCCGGCTGATCAGATAGCCCTGCACCTCGTCGCAACCTTCGGCCCGCAGGAAGTCCAGCTGCTGCTGGTCTTCCACGCCTTCGGCCACCACCTTGAGCGCCAACCCGTGGGCCATGGCGATGATCGCTCGGGTAATAGCGGCATCCTCACGCCCCTGGCCAAGGCCCCGGATAAAGGTCTGGTCGATCTTCACGTAGTCCACCGGAATACGCTTGAGGTAGCTGAGGGACGAATAGCCGGTGCCAAAATCGTCGATGGCTAGCTTCACGCCCAGGTCGCGCAACTGCCGGAAGGTGACAATGATGTGCTCGACGCTGTCGAGCAGCTGGCTTTCGGTCAGCTCCAACTCCAGGTATTGCGGGTCCAGCCCGGTCTCTTCCAGCACCTGGCGCACCAGGCTGACCAACTTGCCCTGGCGCAACTGGTGCACCGACAGGTTCACCGACACCCGAATCGGCGCCAGCCCCTGACGCTGCCACTCACAGGCCTGCCAGCACGCCTGGCGCAACACCAACTCACCCAGCGGCACGATCAGGCCGGTTTCTTCGGCCAGGCCGATAAAGTCCCCCGGCGGTACCAGGCCCCACTGCGGATGATCCCAACGAACCAGTGCCTCGACAGCATTGAGCTTACCGCTGGCCAGGCACAGTTTGGGTTGGTAGAACACCGCGAGCTGGCGCTCGTCGATGGCTTTGCGCAGTTGGTTTTCCAGCTGCAAACGCTCCAGGGTGCTGGCTTGCAGGCTGTCGGTGTAGAACTGGAAATTATTCCCACCCAGGTGCTTGGCGTGCTGCATCGCCATGTTCGACTGGCTGACCAGCGCGGAAATTTCCCGCGCATTATCCGGCAGCAGGCTGACGCCCATGGAAGCGCTGACCACCAGCTCATGCCCCTCCACCGTCACCGGCACGCGCAGCTTTGCCAGCAGCCGCGTCGCCACACGCGCCAGGCTCGACAAGTTGCCGTAGGCGTCAAACAACACAGCGAATTCATCCCCGGACAGGCGCGCAATGGTGTCGGCTTCCGGCAGCGCGTTGATCAGCCGACGCGCCATTTTCTGCAATAGCTGGTCAGCCACTTCATGGCCAAGGCTGTCGTTGAGCAGCTTGAAACGGTCGAGGTTGATGTGCAGCAGCGCCAGGCTGCGCCCACCCTGGCGCACGCGCTGATGAGCTTCGCGCAGCCGTTCGCGAAACAGCGAACGGTTAGCCAGGCCCGTCAACTCGTCGTAATGGGTGAGGTAGCGCATGCGCTCCTCGGACTCGCGCCGCGCGGATAGATCGGCGAAAAAGCCGACAATATGGCTGACGTTGCCGCGAACATCGCGTACCACGCTCAATTGCAGCCACTGCGGGTACAGCTCGCCGTTCTTGCGCGTTTCCACCAGCTCACCCTGCCAGGTGCCGTGGCTGAGCAGCGCCTGGTGAATCACCGGAAAGTGACGCCGGGCATCGCGACTGCAGGGTAACTCCACGACGTTGCGGCCGAGCATGTCGTCGATGTCAAAGCCGGTGACGCGGCTGAACGCCTGGTTGACGGCGATCAGCGCGTAGTTCGGGTCGAGAATCACGATGCCTTCGCTGGCCGCCTCGAACACCGTCGAGGCGAGCCGTTGTTGTTCTTCCACGGCTTTGCCGGCACTGATGTCGCGGCGTGTGCCGAGCATCCGGATAACCCGCCCGCTGGGCGAACGCTCTACCGCCCGCCCACGGTCCTCGATCCACACCCAGTGCCCGTCGCCATGGCGTATGCGGTACTCGACCTGATAATCCTCGCTGCGGCCTTTGAGATGCTCCACCAGCGCATGCTTGAGCAGCGGCAGGTCGTCGGGGTGCAGACGCGGCTTGAGGTGGCTGAGCATCGCGGTGACAAATTCGGGTTCCAGGCCGAACAGTTCCTTGAGCTGAGTGTGGTGCACCTCATCGGTTTGCAGGTTCCAGTCCCACAAGCCCAGTTCACTGGCTTGCAGCGCCATGGCCAAGCGCGCCTCGCTTTTATTCAGGGCAAGGCTGGCGGCGTCCAGCTCCTGGCTGCGCAGCGCCACACGGTCTTGCAGGCCAACCTGGGCTTCACGCAACTCCTGTTCGACCTGGCGTCGCTGCTCGACTTCGCGCATCAATTCCTGATTCAACTGCTCGCTGCGTTGCTGCGCCTGTTGCAAATGCTCGATCAAGGCCTGGTTCTGGAAGCGTCGCAGCAGCCCGCGCTGGATCAGGCGGTTGACCTGCCACGCCACCACACTCAAGGACGCCAACAGGATCAGACCAAGCACGCCCCAGCCCTGCTGCTGCGAGCTACCATTCCAGAACAGATAGACGATAACCGGCAACAGACACGGCAAGGCGAAGGACAAAAAGGCCCAAAGGCTGACGGCATACGCCACGCTGGCCGACAATGTCGCCGCGCCGATCAGGCCGAACACCCAGGCCTGCTGCATGAAGCTGTCGGTCGGTGCCAGGGCGATGGCGGCGGCCGACAGGGTCAGGCCGCTGACCGCCGAGCCGAGCATGAACATACGGCGCCAGACGGGTTGAGCCTGACGGCTGGGCATCGCCGAATCAAAGGCTGCCACCTGGATGACCCGCATCGCCACCAGGGCCAGCAACCAGACCAGCCAGATGCTGTCGAGCAGGTATTGCTTGGGGTTCCACAGAAGCCAGGCGCACACCAGGCCATTGACCAGCATCAACAGGGTCGGCAGCAGCGAGCCCTGATACAGCAGGCGTGTACGCTCGACCGCCATCTCGGTGGCGTAATGTTTGCGGATAACCTGCGCTGGCGCCGCCGCGGGGCCGAACAAGTCAGTGTTAAAGGTCATAGGCAGTGTTCTTATAATGGTGAGCCCGAAACATCGACGGAGCATACACAAGCAAGCGCCTGGACCAAACCGCCCCAGGCCATAAAAAACACCCGTCGGCTGAACGCAAAGCGTTGTTCCAGACGGCTTGAACGAGACGCCACGCGGGCTGTGACGCATGACTAACCGGTCATCCGCACTCTGCAGAATGTTTGCCCCCGTTGGTTTTGTGTCGACCACCTGGCATTGGGATTTGCCCGTCTCCCCCCAGCACCCTAGAATGCGCCGATGCGCGATGATCTCTCCCTTTTGTTGAATTCCCTCAACGATGCCCAACGCCAGGCCGTAGCGGCCCCCGTTGGCCGTCAGTTGGTCCTGGCCGGTGCTGGCTCCGGTAAAACCCGAGTGCTGGTGCACCGTATCGCCTGGTTGATCCAGGTCGAGAACGCGTCCCCCCACTCCATCCTGTCGGTGACCTTCACCAACAAGGCCGCGGCCGAGATGCGCCATCGCATCGAGCAGTTGATGGGCATCAGCCCGGCCGGCATGTGGGTGGGCACCTTCCACGGCCTGGCGCACCGCCTGTTGCGGGCGCACTGGCAGGAAGCGGGGCTGAGCCAGACGTTCCAGATCCTCGACAGCGACGACCAGCAACGTCTGGTCAAGCGAGTGATCCGCGAGCTGGGCCTGGATGAACAGCGCTGGCCGGCGCGCCAGGCCCAGTGGTTCATCAACGGCCAGAAGGATGAGGGCCTGCGCCCGCAACATATCCAGGCCAGCGGTGACCTGTTCCTGGCCACCATGCGCAGCATCTATGAAGCCTACGAGGCGGCCTGCCTGCGCGCCGGCGTGATCGACTTCTCCGAGCTGCTGTTGCGCGCCCTTGACCTGTGGCGCGACAACCCCGGCTTGCTGGCCCATTACCAGAAGCGCTTCCGGCACATTCTGGTGGACGAGTTCCAAGATACCAACGCCGTGCAGTACGCCTGGTTGCGCCTGCTGGCCAAGGGCGGCGACAGCCTGATGGTGGTGGGTGACGACGACCAGTCGATCTACGGCTGGCGCGGCGCGAAAATCGAGAACATCTACCAGTACTCCGAAGACTTCCCGGACGCGGTGACCATCCGCCTCGAGCAGAACTACCGCTCCACCGCGGGTATCCTGAAGGCCGCCAACGCCTTGATCGCCAACAACACCGGGCGCCTGGGCAAAGAGCTGTGGACTGATGGCGGCGAAGGCGAAGCGATCAACCTGTACGCCGCGTTCAACGAACACGATGAAGCGCGCTACGTGGTGGAAACCATCGAGAGCGCGCTGAAAACCGGCCTGGCACGCAGTGATATCGCCATTCTTTACCGCTCCAACGCCCAGTCGCGGGTATTGGAAGAAGCCTTGTTGCGCGAGCGCATCCCTTATCGCATCTATGGCGGCCAGCGCTTCTTCGAGCGTGCGGAAATCAAGAACGCCATGGCCTACCTGCGCTTGCTGGAAGGTCGCGGCAACGATGCGGCGCTGGAGCGGGTCATTAATGTCCCGGCCCGTGGCATCGGTGAAAAAACCGTCGAGGCCATTCGCGAGCACGCCCGCCATGCCGACGTGTCGATGTGGGAGGCCATGCGCCTGCTTATCGCCAATAAAGGCCTGACGGGCCGCGCAGCCGGCGCATTGGGTGTATTTGTCGAGTTGATCGAGAATCTCGCGGCCAAATGCGCGGAAATGCCTCTGCACTTGATGACTCAGACCGTGATCGAACAGTCCGGCCTGATCGCCTACCACGAGGCGGAGAAAGGCGAGAAAGGCCAGGCCCGCGTAGAAAACCTTGAGGAACTGGTCAGCGCCGCCCGCGCCTTCGAGAACACCGATGAAGATGAAGAGCTGACCCCGCTCGCCGCCTTCCTCGGCCATGCGTCGCTGGAGGCCGGCGATACCCAGGCCGACGAGCATGAAGACAGCATCCAGCTGATGACCTTGCACAGTGCCAAGGGCCTGGAGTTCCCGTATGTGTTCCTGGTGGGCATGGAAGAAGGCCTGTTCCCCCACAAGATGAGCCTGGAAGAACCTGGCCGCCTTGAGGAAGAACGCCGCCTGGCTTACGTGGGCATTACCCGGGCGATGCAGAACCTGGTGATGACCTATGCCGAGACCCGACGCCTGTACGGCAGCGAGACCTACAACAAGGTGTCGCGCTTCGTACGTGAAGTGCCGAAGGGGCTGATCCAGGAAGTGCGCTTGTCCAACAGCGTCAGCCGCCCGTTTGGCGGCGGCCAGCAGCAGAACTCCAGCACCCTGTTTGCCGGCTCCGCGATTCCGGAAACCGCGTTCAGCCTGGGCCAGCAGGTCCGGCATGCCATCTTTGGGGAAGGCGTGATCCTCAACTTCGAAGGCGCCGGCGCCCAGGCACGGGTGCAGGTCAACTTCGCCGAGGGCAGCAAGTGGCTGATGATGGGCTATGCGAAGCTTGAGGCGGTCTGAAACGACGGTAGGTGACGAGGGAGCTTGCTCCCTCGCCACGTCAAGCCCACCACACGAAACACCGCGTAACATGAAGATTATAGGCTCGCCCTTGTTTTAGACGAGCGCGGGCCAATATCTGTAATACGTCCTACAGACCATTCTGAATCGGTCCTACGCAAAAGCCCGAAACATTATGCCGCTAGCCACTGTCACGACACCTGTGCAACATGGCGCGCGTGCAATCCACAAATGGGAATTCCCTTTATGAAACGTTTTCTTAGCATCGCCATGGCGTTGTGCATCGGCTTGACGATGAGCCTCGACGCCAACGCCAAACGCTTCGGTGGCGGCAAGAGCATGGGCTCGGCACCGACTCACCAGACTAGCCAGATGGCTCCATCCGCCGGTGCCGGCGGTGCTGCAGCTACCGCAGGCGCAGCCGGTGCCGCGGGCGCTGCTGCCAAGGCCGGCGGTGCTTCGCGCTGGTTGGGCCCGCTGGCCGGCATCGCCGCCGGTGGCCTGCTCGCCTCCATGTTCATGGGCGGCGGCTTCCAGGGCATGCAGATCTTCGACATCCTGATCCTGGCGGTTATCGCCTTTGTGATCTTCCGCTTTATCGCTGCCCGTCGCCGCAAGCAGCAGGAGCACCTGGCTCCGGCCGGCGCGCCGATGCAGCGTGAAGTGTTCGAGCAAAAACCGGCCATGGGTTCGATCTTCGGTGGTTCGGCAGCCCCTGCCGCCGCCCGTCCGGTGATCAACGCACCGGCCTGGTTCAACGAAGAACGTTTCGTCGAAGCGGCCCGCAACCACTTCCAGTCCCTGCAGCAGCACTGGGACGCCAACGAAATGGACAAGATCGCCGAGTTCGTGACCCCGCAACTGCTGGACTTCCTCAAGCGCGAACGCGCCGACCTGGGTGACGGCTTCCAGTCGACCTATATCGACGACCTGCGCGTACAGCTGGAAGGTGTGGATGATCGCGCCGACAAGACCATCGCCACCCTGACCTTCAGCGGCGTGTCGAAGACCTCGCGTTTCGACCAGGGCGAAGTGTTCAGCGAAAGCTGGAACATGGAACGCGCCCAGGGCGACAACCAGCCATGGCTGGTCGCCGGTATCCGCCAGAACGGCTGAAACCTGCACGTTTGAGCAAGCGGTAACAAAAACCCCGGACATGTCCGGGGTTTTCTATTTCACGGTTGCACTTATAGCGAGCTACTGTATAAAACGCCCCTATAAACCGCGCCATCTAGCAAGAGGATCCCGGCCGTGGAAGAAATCATCGAACAACTGCGTGAAGCCAACGAACCGGTCCCGGTTCCTTTGGAGCTACCTGACGAAGACCAGCTGGTGGAAATCGAGGAACAACTGTTCATCGACATCCCGTTTGTATTCCGCGAATTCCTGCTGACCGTCAGCGACGTGGTGTACGGCAGCCTTGAGCCGGTGACTGTCACCGACCCGCAATCCCACACCTATCTGCCGGACGTTGCCGCCAACGCCTGGGATGCCGGTGTTGACCGCAGCCTGATCCCGATCTGCCAGGACGGCGATGACTACTACTGCGTCGAAGAAGACGGCACCGTAGTGCTGTGGTCTGCCGAGGAAGAGCTGGTCCAGGAAGAAACCTGGGAATCGGTGTGGCACTGGGCACGGGACGTCTGGCTGGAAAGCTGAGGCCTTTGTAGGAGTGGAGCTTGCTCGCGAGAAACCTGAGGGCGCCAGTGGGTGTCAGGTTTTCCGCGTTATCGTTAACGATCTTCGCGAGCAAGCTCGCTCCTACTGCGTATCCTTGTGGTTATCCAGGGTTTCCAGCAAGGCAACCTGCATCCTCGTATGCACGCGGATGAACCAGCGCCAAAGCACAGCCGCCACCGCCGCCGTGACCACCGCGATGAGCACCAGCAGCTTGTTGGTCGGTAAGATGCTGGCCGACAAGGCTGCCAGCAGCAGGAAGATCACCAACAGCGACAAGATTGGAATCAACTCTGCAATCACCCGCCGCACACGCTGGGTATGCCGCCCCGCCATCTCCGGCTTGACGCTCATCTCGGCCAGCAGCATCGACAACGCCTTGAGCTTGCGATACGCCGCAATCAGGAACGGCAATGACAACAGCAGCGCCCCGCCCCAGATCAACGCCTTCTGCCAGCTTGGATCGCTGATCCAGCCTTCCAGATACCCTCCGATGCGCGCCGCGAAAAAGCTTCCTGCGAAAAAGATCGCGATCACCAGCGCCAGGTTCACCCCCACTTGCAGAAGGATCTTGCGGATCATCGCCGCCAGCATGGCGCCTTCGCCTTGAGGCTGGATACTGCGCAGCCATTCGCCGTACATCCCGAATACCCGGCCCATGCGTTGGGGCATCACAGCGGCGATTTTCAGCGACAGCGGGTCGGCAGCGCGGATCAGGTAGGGGGTGAGCAAGGTCGTGATTGCCGAAACCGCCACGGCCACCGGGTACAGAAAATCGCTGGTGACCTGCAGGGTCATCCCCAGCGCCGCGATGATGAAAGAGAATTCGCCAATCTGTGACAGCCCCATGCCCACCCGCAGCGACGTGCGGCCATCGTTGCCGGCGATAAATGCGCCCAGCCCGCAAGACAGCATCTTGCCCAGCACCACGGCCACGGTGATCACCGCAATCGGCCAGGCGTACTGCAGCAAGATCTGGGGGTCGATCATCAACCCAATGGCCACAAAGAAGATCGCACTGAACATGTCGCGAACCGGTTCGATCAAGCGCTCGATCTTAATCAGTTGGCGCGATTCGGCCATGATCGCGCCGATCAGGAACGCCCCCAGCACCATGCTGTATTCGAGCTTGACCACCAGCAGGCAGAAGCCGAAACACAGGCCCAGTACGGTAATCAGCAGCATCTCGTTGCTTTCGAATCTGGCGACATAAGCCAGCAGGCGCGGCACCAGCAAAATGCCAATCACCAGGGCAACAATCATGAACAGCGACAGCTTGCCCACCGTGGAAAACACCTCGCCGGAACTGACCGTACCACTGACGGCAATGCTCGACAGCAGGGCAATGATGCCGATCCCCAGGATATCCTCGACGATCAGTACGCCGAATATCAGCTGGGCGAAACGCTGGTTTTTCATCTTCAGGTCATTGAGGGCCTTGACGATGATGGTGGTAGAGGAGATCGCCAGGATCGCGCCGAGGAACAGTGAATCCATGGTGTTCCAGTCGAACCACTGGCCAATCTCGTAGCCGATCCAGATCATCAGGATGATTTCCAGGAACGCCGCGATAAACGCCGTGGCACCGACCTTGAACAGCTTGCGCAGGCTGAATTCCAGGCCCAGGCAGAACATCAGGAAGATCACCCCAAGCTCAGCCAGGGTCTTGATCGTGTCTTCATCGTGAATCAGGCCGAACGGCGGTGTGTGCGGGCCGATAATGAAGCCGGCGACGATATAGCCCAGCACCACCGGCTGCTTGAGGCGGTGAAACAGAATGGTGACTACTCCCGCCACCAGCATGATCACGGCCAAGTCCTGGATAAAGCTGATGGCGTGCATGGCGAGGGGCTCCTTGAAATGGCTGGCGCTTTTCCGACTTACCACCTGCGCAGCCGCTGAGAGAAAAGTCTGCCGTAATCGTAAGAAATGCCCCGAGATGGGCTTTTGAAGGTTAACACCGCGACTTCCGCCAGAAAGCCGGTGCAATATATGGAAACAGATCGGCCCAAGCGTGACGGCAAGCCGCCCGCCGGCGTCCCGTTAAGGATGGCGCTGCAAAGCCCCCAGCACCCGCAGAGGTGCCCTACCCCAACCAATGCCTACAACCCGTGAGTGTGCTATGGAACCCGGAAACGCCCAGCTGTCGATGACGGTATTGATGACCCCTGACATGGCCAACTTCTCAGGCAATGTCCACGGCGGCACACTGCTCAAGTACCTCGACGAAGTGGCGTACGCGTGCGCCAGCCGTTATGCCGGCCGTTATGTGGTCACGCTGTCGGTGGACCAGGTGATTTTCCGCGAGCCGATTCATGTCGGCGAGCTGGTGACCTTTCTCGCGTCGGTCAACTACACCGGCAACACCTCGATGGAAGTAGGCATCAAGGTGGTGACCGAGAACATTCGTGAACGCTCGGTGCGTCATACCAACAGCTGCTTTTTCACCATGGTGGCGGTGGACGACCAACGCAAACCGGCCGCCGTACCGCCCTTGCAGCCGCAGAACAGCGAAGACAAGCGCCGCTTCGTGCAGGCCCAGCAGCGTCGGCAGATACGCCAGGAACTGGAAAAGCGCTACCAGGAAATCAAGGCCGACGCGCCCTGATTCAAGTTCTGCAAACCCAAAATGTGGGAGGGGGCTTGCCCCCGATAGCGGTATTTCAGCCAAAGAGATGGCGGCTGATATATCGCAATCGGGGGCAAGCCCCCTCCCACATTGGGTTTTGTGTAGTTACAGGCTGATCGGTGTCGCCTCGAAACGCACGCGGGGATGGGCAATGCGATCCTGCGCCCGCACCAGTTCCAGTTCGTAACTGGCGCAGGCCTGGGTTTCCAGCAGCACTTCGTGCACCGCCGCCGCGGTGAACTCGAAAGCCGCCACCAGGCTATCGCCCAGCAGCACTCGCGCCAGGAACAACCCCGACGTCAGGTCACCCACCCCCACCGGCTGGCGCGGGAATGCCAGCAACGGCCGCCGCAAGTGCCAACTGCCATCGGCCGTCACCAGCAACATCTCGAAGCCGTCCGGCAATTTGCCCGGGTAATCCAGATGCTTGACCAGCACCGCCTTGGGCCCGCGTGTCAGCAAGGCCTTGGCCATCGCCAGGCAATCGAGCAGCGATTGCGGCTTGCGCCCGGCAAAGCTGTCCAGTTCCAGTTGGTTGGGGCACAGGAAATCGGCAACAGCCGCCGCCTCGTTGAGCAGGAAATCACTGACTTCCTGCGGCACGATGCAGCCCTTTTCGGGATGGCCCATCACTGGGTCGCACAGGTACATCACCTTGGGATTGAGCGCCTTGATGCGCGCCACGCCGGCAAGAATGGCACGCCCCTGCTCCGCACTGCCGAGGTAGCCGGATAGCACCGCATCACAGTTGCCCAGCTCGCCGATCGCCGCGATGCCCTCTATCAATGCCGGAATTTGCTGCGGCGCCAGCACTTCGCCCGCCCAGTGACCATACTGTGTGTGGTTGGAGAACTGCACCGTGTTGAGCGGCCATACATTCACCCCGACCCGCTGCATGGGGAACACGGCGGCGCTGTTTCCGGCATGGCCAAAGACCACATGAGACTGGATCGCAAGCAGATGGGGTGTACGTTTCATGCAGGAGATTTCCATAAAGCCGTTGAAATTCTGGCCGCGCAGTATGCGACTAAACGCAACCTGTACGACAGACCGGCGACACAGTTAAGCTGCGCTCACTTTGTTGGAGTTCATGGAATGCTGACCCTGGGAAACATCTTCGTCTTGATGCTGCTGGCGACCGGCGCCGCTTGGGTCTGGCACAACCATGGCCTGCGCGAGCGCGCGCTGGAGCGGGTCAAGCAACACTGCGCCAAGCTCGACATCGAACTGCTCGACGGCGCGGTGGCCTTGAAGCGCATCGGTTTCGTGAAGGATGCCAAGGGTCGGCGACGGTTGGCACGCGTTTACAATTTCGAGTTCACCGTGACGGGCGAGGCTCGCCACAGCGGGACCATCACCCAGTTCGGCGCCCACAGCGCACAGATTGAACTGGCGCCCTACCCGTTCGAGGCCAAGGAACCACTGCCCAGCGCCGAGGTTATCGAGCTGAGCCAGTGGCGACAGGACCACGCAACCAAGAACCGTCAGTAACGGCAGGCCGCCAGTGCAGCCTGCAATGCCGCCACGTCCTGTGGCGCGCTGAAGATCAACTCGATACGTGAATCACGACGCCATTCACTTGGCTGCCAGGTCAGCAGGCTGTTATCCACAGCGTTGGCGGACACCCAGGCGTCACGGCTGTGGATAACCAGTTTGGCGCGACGCCAGTGCAGACTTTTCAGCCACTGGCTCAAGCGCTGCTGGTCAAATTGCTGGCTCGGATGCCAGCGCCAACCGATGCTCCAGCCCCCCTCCTGGGCCTGGCTCAGGCAGATGGGCAGTGTGGGGTCGCTCCAAACCGTCGGCATTGGCGCCGAACCATTGGGCACTGCGAAGTTATCCACAACCCCGCCAGCCTGCGCTTTCAGGCCAGGTAGCTGTTCAATGGGCAACTGGGCCTGGCGCGTCCAATACAATGCGTAACCCGTTAACTGCTGTTGGATGGCTTGGCGTTGCAGCGCATCCAGCGTCTCGTCCTTGTTCAACACCAGCAGGCCGGCACTGGCCAGCGCCTCCTGCTGGGCCTGTGGCAAGGGTTTGCCCGCTGCCAGGCCCTGGGCGTCCAGCACCAATACGCAAGGCTGAACCGCCAGCACGCCTTGCCATGGCGCTTGACCCAATTGTTTGAGTAACTGCGCCGGATGCCCCAGGCCCGACGGCTCGATAAACAGCCGATCCGGCCTGGCCTTGCGCAATAACCGACCCAGGCCCACCTGGAACGGCGCGCCGTTCACACAACACAGGCAGCCACCCGCGACTTCGCCCAGGGCAATGCCATCGTCATCTTGGGTGAGCAAGGCAGCGTCCAAGCCGATCTGGCCGAACTCGTTGATCAGCACCGCCCAGCGCTCGTTGGCCGGGCGTTGGGTAAGCAGGTGTTTGATCAGGCTGGTCTTGCCGGCGCCCAGGGGCCCGGCAATCACGTGAGTGGGAATATTCTGCAGCATGGGTGGCATCATTCAGACCGTCTGGAGCGCTTGATCCTACGCGTTTATGCCAGCCAATCCAGCGTGAGAATCAAGCGACGTTCATTCGCTTTCAGTGCCGGCGAGCGATGAATGAGGCCATGGTTTTCATTGCCATGCCATTTTGTGCCCTTGAGCAGGGCCACTTCACCACACAGGATCTGCTCGATGCGTTCGGTGGGTTCGGCGTCAGCCTGGCTCAACCGGCGCCGGTCCATGACGCCTTCGCGCAGCCACTGGCTGCCGACGCCGGCATAGGTGGTGATCAGCCGCACAGGCACATGGTCGACATGAAAACGCGGGCACATGGCCTTGTCCAGCAGGCGCAAACGCACACCGATGCGCTTGGCGCCCAGCAGGCAGGCAAACGCGCTGACCAGCCAGGACACATCGGCGATAAAGCCATCATAGCCCTCCAGATCGCGGCAACCGGAGGCCAGACCCTGCAGGTTCGGCGCGCTGTCTTCGCTGCCCAATTCGATGACCCGCGCTTCGGCCAGCGGCTCGTCGAGCGCTACCATCAAGGCGCCGAACTCGGCGATATGCACCGGTAATTGGCGCTGCCACAGCGCAAGGTTCACACCGTCGTCGAGGATGTCAGACAGCGCCAGCGGGGTTTCACCACGGGTTTGGCGAATCACGGGGCGCAGGGGAATCACCGGGGCCAGCATCAGGCGGCTGCCTCTTCATACCAAGGGCCAAAGGGGTCGACCCATTGGCGCCAAGCGTCGACACCCAAGGCCATTTCCGCGTCAGTGAGCAGGCACTGGTCCAGCTCGGCGCGCATTGTCGCGAAGTCGATGTTCTGCCCGATAAACACCAGTTCCTGACGGCAATCACCGGTGCTCGGTTGCCAGTTTTCCATAATCGCCGCGACACTTTCCGGGTCTTGCGGCCATTCACTTTTGGGCACGAAACGCCACCAGCGCCCGGCAAAACCATGGCGCATCAAACCGCCGGCCTGGGACCAACTGCCGGCGTCCCGATGTTTGCTGGCCAGCCAGAAGAAGCCTTTGGAACGCAACAGTTTGCCGTTCACCCAGGGGCGGTCGATAAAGTCGAAAAACCGTTGTGGGTGAAAGGGGCGGCGCGCACGGTAAACGGTAGAGGCAATGCCGTACTCTTCGGTCTCCGCCACGTGTTCGCCGCGCATCTCCTGCAACCAGCCCGGGGCCTGGGCGGCGCGTTCGAAATCAAAGCGACCGGTATTAAGAATCTTGTCCAGCGGCACTTGGCCCATGACCATTGGGATGATCTGCGCCTGGGCATTGAGGCGCTCAAGGATTGCCATCAGCTCTTCGCGCTCGTGGCTGCTGATCAGGTCGATCTTGCTGATCAAAATCACGTCGGCGAATTCGATCTGTTCGATCAACAGGTCGGTGATCGAGCGCTCATCCTCTTCGCCCAGGGTTTGCCCGCGTGAGGCCAGGCTTTCTGCGGCCTGATAGTCGAGCAGGAAATTCACGCCGTCGACCACCGTAACCATGGTGTCCAGGCGTGCAATGTCCGCCAGGCTTTGCTCGTTTTCATCGCGAAAGGTGAAGGTTTCAGCCACCGGCAGCGGTTCGGAGATGCCGGTGGATTCGATCAGCAGGTAATCGAACCGACCTTCCCTGGCGAGCTTGCCGACCTCTTCGAGCAAATCCTCACGCAAGGTGCAGCAGATGCAGCCGTTGCTCATTTCCACCAGTTTTTCTTCGGCGCGATTGAGCGTGACGTCACGCTGGACCTCACTGCCGTCGATGTTGATTTCGCTCATATCGTTAACGATCACCGCAACCCGCAGGTTTTCGCGGTTGCGCAGCACATAGTTGAGCAGCGTGCTTTTACCGGCGCCGAGAAAGCCGGACAACACGGTAACGGGTAGACGATTGGGCATCAGGTCGATCTCATCTGGCTGCCCGGTCAAGCCAGGCTTTGTTTTATGTTATAGTATAACAGTACAAACAAGCCAATCTCTCTTGTTCCTGGCGACGAAGGGCGCAATGCTTGATCACCTTCCAGCCCTGAGAAAGCCGATGAAACGCCTTTGCTACGTCCTGTTATTGGCAGCGGCAGGACCTGCCTGTGCGCAACCCCCAAGCCTGTTGGCCAACTGCACGCGCAGCGCCAACCTGCTGGCCTGCGTGGACCCGCTGGGCAACGCCTATAGCGTGGCGACAGTGGGCAGCACCACGTATCTGCGCGGGTTCGAAGTGATCGGCAAACGTTATTGGGCACAAACCAACAGCCGTTATGGGCAACTGACGTTCTTTACCGGGTTGGCGTCGGACGGTGAGGCCTGGGTCGGCTACACACGGCGCGTGGGCTGGACCACCCTCAACCGGTTCTCCAGTTCGGGTGGAGCCAGCGCCAAGTTCACCTGCAGCCGAATCACTGGCTGTTAGACCTGGCCATTCTTCCGCTCCTGCACCCAGGCCATGTAGCTGTTCATCGGCGGGTTCTTCTCGAAGTATTTTTTCAGCCCGTCGAACAAGCCATCCGCCACCGCCTGTTGATGACGCGCCGTCACCAACCGCTGGGCGTCCTGGGTGTTGGAGATAAACCCGGTCTCGACCAGGATCGACGGCACGTCCGGCGATTTGAGCACCGCGAAGCCGGCCTGCTCCACGCGCTTCTGATGCAGGCTGGTGATGTTTTGCAGGCTGCCCAACACCGAGCTGCCCAGTTGCAGGCTGGAGGCGATGGTGGCGTTCATCGACATGTCCAGAATCACCCCCGCCAGCATTGGGTCTTTGTCCTTCAGGTTGAGCAACGTGGTGGCGCCCAGCAGATCCGCGCCGTTCTCACGCTGCGCCATGAAGCGCGCAGTGGCGGAGGTGGCGCCGCCCTCGGACAACGCATACACCGAGGCCCCCGACGCGGTGAGCCTGGGGGCGGCGTCGGCATGTACCGAGATGAACATGTCGGCTTTGTGCTGGCGGGCGATGTCCACGCGCTTGCGTAGCGGCACGAAGAAGTCATCGTTGCGCACCAGCTTTACGTCGAAGCCTTTTTCGCGCTTCAACCGCTTGGCCAGCAGTTGAGCAATCGACAGCACCACGTCTTTTTCCCGCTGGCCCTTGGAGCCGATAGCACCGGGGTCCTTACCGCCGTGGCCTGGGTCGACTACCACGATGATGTCGCGCTTGGGATGAGTCTTGTCCACCGGCGCGATCAATGGCGCAGGCTCGGCGGCGATCTGGCGAGGCGCGTGTGTGGCGCTGGTCAGGTCAAGCACCAGGCGATGGCCCTGACCGTCCTGGGGCGGTAACAGGAAACTGTTGAGCTGCATCGGCGCAGCCAGGTCCAGCACGATGCGGGTATCGTTCTTGCCGAAATGACCGGAGCGAATCGAGGTAATCCCACTGTTCTTCAGCACCAACTGGGAAAAGTCGCCACTGAGCCCCGCGCCGCTCAGGTCGATGATCACGCGTTCAGGAGCGGCCAGTGAAAACGTCTTGTATTGCACTGGACCGCTGAGGTCGAACACCAGCCGCAGCTTATCGTCCGAACGCCACAGCCGCGCATTGCGGATCTGCGTGGCGTACGCCCCCAGCGGCAAGGCGAACAAGGGGCTGACCAGCAGCAGGTTGAGGAGCTGACGTCTGTGCATGACCTATACCGCGAATTGAGGGAGCGTCCCTGCTCGACGTGACTGAAGAAAGGTGGGTGCAGAAATTTCATCGTGGATTCTATTGTTATACTATAACATGTCGAATTATTTCCAACGATGGACCTGCTTATGAATGCGCTGACTCTGCCGGATATCGCCGCGCAGGCTTCACGCCAGGCCTTGCCACTGGATTGGGTCGGCATGTGCGGCATTGCCTTGCCTGTGTTGTTCGATGGCCAACGTCTGCCCGCCACCGCCGATGCGGGCGTAAGCCTGGACGATGGCGCGGCCCGTGGCATTCATATGTCACGCCTGTACCTGGCCCTGGAGATGTTCGACCAGCAACCGCTTACGCCTGCACTTCTGCGTAATGTACTGCAGCGGTTTCTCCACACACATGAAGATTTATCTAACAACGCCTATCTGCGTATTCACACCGATCTGCTGTTGAAACGGCCTGCCCTGGTCAGCGCTTTGGACGGTTGGAAGCGTTACCCGGTGAGCATCGAGGCGCGTCTGGAAAACCAGATGTTCCACGTGGAACTAAAAATTGACGTTACTTATTCCTCAACCTGCCCTTGCTCCGCCGCCCTTGCCAGGCAGTTGATTCAGCAGCAGTTTCTTGCCGATTTCGCTAACAAATCGTTGCAGCATGCAGAAGTACTGACCTGGCTCGGCAGCGCCGACGGCATTGTCGCCACGCCCCACAGCCAGCGCAGCAGTGCGCAGTTACACGTGCAGATTCAGGGTGACGAACTGCCAATACTTGAACTGATCAACAATGCCGAAGCCGCGCTCGGCACCGCCGTGCAAACCGCGGTGAAACGGGCAGACGAACAAGCCTTCGCCCTGGCCAATGGGCAGAACCTGATGTTCTGCGAAGACGCCGCGCGCCGCCTGAACCTCGCCTTGAAACGCTCGGATGCGGTCAACGCCTTCCACCTCAAAGTGATCCACGCCGAAAGCCTGCACGCGCACGATGCCGTGGCTGAAAGCCGCTGGACGAGACCTGCCACATGATCACCTGCAACGCATTGCGCTGGGGCGCTCCGGGCCAACCGCTCACCCCTGCGGTGGATTTCATTTTGGAAAAAGGCAGCCTCACCGGCGTCATCGGTCCCAACGGCTGTGGCAAGAGCAGCCTGCTCAAAGTCATTGCCGGCCTGCAAAAGCCGCTGACTGGGAAAGTCAGCGTCGACGTGCCACGCCGTGGCGGCCTGGCGTTCCTGCCCCAGCAGCAACACCTGGACCGGCAGTTTCCCATCAGCCTGCAGGAACTGGTCGCCGCCGGCTTCTGGGGCACCCAGCTCACACCGCAGCAACGCAGCGAGCGCCTGCGCGCCGTGCTGGAAGACTGGTGCCTCGGCGGCCTGGAGCAGCGCCCGCTAATGGCCCTGTCCGGCGGCCAACTGCAACGCGCCCTGCTCGCGCGCATGAGCCTGGCCGACTCACCGATCCTGCTGCTCGACGAGCCCCACGCGGCGCTCGACGAAGAAGGCCAGGCGTTGTGCTGGAAACACATTCACGCCTGGCATGACGAAGGCCGCACGCTGATGGTGGTCTGTCATGACCTGGCGTCGGTGCGCCATCACACCCCGCATGTGCTGCACATCAAAAGCACGGGCTGCGCACTGGGCTCGAGCAAAGAGCTGATCCGCCCCCAACCGCAAATGCAGGTGGCCTGATGCACTTTGCTGCCCACTTGTGGATGCCCTTTGTCGATTTCGTCTTCATGCGCCGCGCGCTGATCGGTGGCTTGGTACTCGCCTGCAGCACCGCGCCGCTGGGCGTGTTCTTGATCCTGCGACGCATGAGCCTGATTGGTGATGCCGTGGCCCACGGCATTCTGCCTGGCGCCGCTTTGGGCTTCTGGTTCGCCGGGTTGAGCCTGCCGGCGTTGACCATCGGCGGCCTGGGTGCGGGACTGAGCATGGCCGGGCTGTCCGCCTGGATCACCCGCCGCACCGGCCTGCGTGAAGACGCCAGCCTCGCCGCCATCTACCCCATCTCCCTCGCCGCCGGCGTGTTGATCCTCGGCATCGCCGGCAAGCGTCTGGACTTGTTGCACCTGCTGTTCGGCTCCGCCCTGGCGGTGGATGAAACCACCCTCACCGGCATGCTCTGGGTCTCCGGTTTCAGCCTGATCGCCATGGCGCTGATCTACAAGCCGCTGCTGCTCGACACCCTCGACCCGCTGTTCCTGCAAACCGTCAGCCGCCTCGGCCCGCTGGCCCACGGGTTGTTCCTGACCCTGGTGGTGCTGAACCTGGTCATCGGTTTCCAGGCCATCGGTGCCTTGATGGTGGTGGGCTTGATGATGCTGCCGGCCATCGCTTCGCGCTTCTGGAGCCGACGCTTGCCGGTGCTGATCGCGGTATCGGCGGTGCTGGGATGCCTGTCGGTGTGGCTGGGTTTGTTGCTGTCGTTCTACTACTCACTGCCCAGCGGCCCGGCCATCGTGCTGGTGGCGGGCGGCGGGTATTTGCTGTCCGTGGCCTTCGGTCCGGTGCACGGCTTGCTGCGCCGCCCGCCCTTGCTTACATCCCAATGAGGTGTCTTCCGATGCGCGCTCTACTCGTGCTGTTCAGTCTGCTGTTGCCGCTGTCGATGGCCCAGGCCGCCGATAAACTCCAGGTGGTCACCAGCTTCAGTATTCTCGATGACATCACCCACCAGATCGGTGGCGACCACATCCAGATCAGCAACATGGTCGGCCCGGACGCCGACGCCCACACCTACGAACCCACCCCCGACGACGCCAAGGCGTTGCTCAAGGCCAGGCTCATCATCAAGAACGGCCTGGGCTTCGAGCCCTGGCTGGACCGCCTGGTGACCAGCACCGAAACCAAGGCCACGGTGGTCACTGCCAGCAAAGGCGTGATCTCCCACACCATGGACGAGGACGGCGAAACCATTCCCGACCCACACGCCTGGCACAACCTGGCCAACGCCGAAATCTACGTCAACAACATCACCAAAGCGCTGGTCACCGCCGACCCGGCCAACCAGGCGGATTACCTGCGCAACAGCCAGGCCTACCTCAAGGAAATCCACCGCGTGCTGGCCGAAGCCAAGGCCAAGTTCGGCGCCCTGCCCGCAGGCAACCGCCGTATCGTGACCTCCCATGACGCCTTCGGTTACCTGGGCCAGGCCTATGGCATTCAATTCCTGGCGCCTCAGGGTCTGTCCACCGAGCGTGAGCCGTCAGCCGCCGAAGTGGCCGCGCTGATCACCCAGATTCGCAAGGACAAGGTCAAGGCCGTGTTCATGGAGAACATCAAGGACTCGCGCCTGCTCAAGCAAATCGCCGACGAAAGCGGCGCGCAGATTGGCGGCACGCTGTACTCCGACGCCCTCGCCGCCGAAGGCCCGGCCAGCACCTTTATCGGGCTGTTCGAATACAACCTCAACACCCTGTGCGCGAGCTTAAGCAAACCATGATCCGCAAGAACCCTTCGGGCGATCTGCCGGTGATTGCCGAATCGGCCTACGTCGACAAAACCGCGATCATCTGCGGCAAGGTGATCATCGGCGAAAACGTATTTGTCGGCCCCTACGCCGTGATCCGCGCCGACGAAGTCAACGCCAGCGGCGCCATGGACCCGATCACCATCGGTGCCAACTCCAACATCCAGGACGGCGTGGTGATCCATTCCAAATCCGGCGCCGCCGTGACGATCGGCGAGTTCACCTCCATTGCACACCGCTCCATCGTCCACGGTCCCTGCACCGTGGGCGACCGCGTGTTTATCGGTTTCAACAGTGTGCTGTTCAATTGCGTGGTGGGCGACGGCTCGGTGGTGCGGCACAACTCGGTAGTGGACGAGCGCGACCTGCCCGCTGCCTTCTACGTGCCCTCCACCACCCGCATCGGGCCCTCCACCGACTTGTCGCAGTTCGCGCCAGTGAGCGTCAGCGCCTCGGAGTTTTCCGAAGACGTGGCCCGCACCAATGTCGACCTGGTGCGCGGTTACAAAGCCCTGCAAAACGAGTTCTGAAGCATGAGCCGCCTATTGATTCGCAATGCCAGACTGGTCAATGAGGGCCAGGAGTTCGATGCGGATGTGCTGGTGGTCAGTGGCCGCATCGAGAAGATTGCCAGCAGCATTGAACACGCAAACGAACCGGTGGAGATCGACGCTCAAGGCCAATGGTTGTTGCCAGGAATGATCGATGACCAGGTGCACTTTCGCGAACCCGGCGCACCGGACAAAGGCAGCTTCTACAGCGAGTCCCGCGCAGCGGTGGCCGGTGGCATTACCAGCTTCATAGACATGCCCAATACCCAACCGGCCACGTTGAGCCTGGACGCCCTGGCCGATAAAAAGCGCCGCGCCGCGTTGCACTCGGTGGCCAACTACGGCTTTCACTTTGGCGTGAGCCACGCCAACCTCGACACCGTCGCGGCCCTCGACCCGCGCGACGTGGCAGGAGTCAAAGTGTTCATGGGCGCGTCCACCGGCGATATGCTGGTGGATGACCCGCAGACGCTGGAGCGCCTGTTTGCCGAAGTGCCAACGATCCTGCTGGCTCACTGCGAACACACACCGAGCATCCAGGCCAACGAACTGCGCCTGCGTGACCGCTTCGGCGAGCGCATCCCCGCCGTGGCCCATGCGCTGATCCGCGATGCCGAGGCGTGCTATCGCTCCTCATCGTTTGCCGTGGAATTGGCCAAGCGCCATGGAACGCGCTTGCACGTGTTGCACCTGACCAGCGCGCGGGAATTGGCCTTGTTCGAAGACAAGCCGCTGTCGGAAAAACACATCACCGCCGAAGTCTGCCTGCACCACTTGCTGTTCGACGACCGCGACTATCAGCGCCTCGGTCATCAGATCAAATGCAACCCGGCGATCAAGACCCGCGCCGACCGCGACGCGCTGCGCCTGGCTTTATTGAGTGATCGTCTGGATGTGATTGGTAGTGACCATGCGCCGCATACCTGGGCACAAAAGCAGTTGGACTATCGCCAGGCGCCGGCGGGTTTGCCCTTGGTGCAACATGCGCTACCGGCGTTGCTGGAACTGGTGGCAGATGGGCTGCTGCCGCTGACCACACTGGTGGCCAAAACCAGTCATCGCGTCGCCGACCTGTTTGCCATTCCGGATCGAGGTTATCTGCGCGAGGGGTATTGGGCCGACCTGGTACTGATCAAGCCCGAGCCTGCCGGCAAACCCGTGAGCAGCCAACCGATCCTGGCCCGTTGCGGCTGGACGCCTTTTGCCGAGCGCAGCTTTCGCCACAGCGTCAGCACTACCCTGGTGTCGGGCCACCTGGCGTGGCACAACGGCCAGGTGGTCGACAGCTGCCAGGGCCTGCCCCTGCATTTCCTGCGTTAAGCGCGGGGTTTGACGGTACCGCAGTTATTACCCAGCCACTGCGCGTGGGTGTCCAGGCTGCCCTTTTGCTGGATGCCGGTGGCATTGAAGGTGCCGTTGACGGTGGTGGTGAATTCCTTCTGGCTCTGGAAGGTCGCCACGCCCGTGCCCTGGGCTTTCGGGCAGCTGAAGCGGAATTTCCACTGGTTGCCGGTCTTGTCGGTCACTTCCTGTTTGCAACCCGATTGCGGGTCAGTCAGGGGGATGGAGTCGGAAGCGACCTGGGCTGGCGTGAGGCACACCTGCACGCCTTTACCGGCCATGGTGATGCCCTGCTTTTCCAGCATGGCACGCTGTTCAGGGGTCATCTGTTGCTTGAGCTGGCCGAGGATCAGCGACAGGTCCGGCAGATCCTGGTTGTCGACTTTCATATTGCTGGTCGTCAATTCCCACAAGCCCGGCGCCAACATCTGCGCCTGTGCCACCACCGGCAGCGACAAACCAACAACCATGGACAAACAGAGCAGACGAGCATTCATCGGGTAACTCCTGGGCAATAGTGGGCGTTAGACGCCGCAAAGGCGCCAGTGTTGCACGGCAAATAAAATAGCGACATTCACGATGGAACATGGTCTGTTAGGCACTGGATTGCCTGGAGTGATGTCGTTCATGGATTTTTTTGGCCCGCACCTGCTCGCCTACTTCATTGCCACGCTGCATTTTCTCGGGAGCCTCGCCGCCATCCATGCGGTACTGACCGTCAGGACCGCCCAAGGCTCGATTGCCTGGGCGCTGTCGCTGATGTTCATGCCTTATCTCACGCTGATTCCCTACCTGATTTTTGGCCGCAGCACCTTCGATGCCTACATTCAGGCGCGGCGCCAGGCCAACCAGGAAATGCACACGGCAATCGCCGAATTGAATTGGCGCCCCTGGGTCGAGGAAGCGCTGGCCGCGCGCAACTCCAGTGCCTACGCCTCGTTGCGCGCCATGCCCAAACTGGGCCGCATGCCCTGCCTGGCCAACAACCAGGTACAGTTGCTGATCAATGGCGATGCCACCTTCAGCGCCATCTTCGAAGCCATCCGCAACGCGAAAACCGCGGTGCTGTTCCAGTTCTTCATCATTCATGACGACGAGCTCGGCCGCCAACTGCACAGGTTGCTCAGCGCAAAAGCGGCCGAAGGCGTGGACATCTACGTGCTCTACGACCGCATCGGCAGCCACGCCCTGCCCCATCACTACGTGCAATCGTTGCGCGACACCGGGGTCAAGGTCAAAGCCTTCGCCACCCGCAGCGGCTGGCTGAACCGTTTCCAGGTCAACTTCCGCAACCACCGCAAGATCGTGGTGGTGGACGGCATCACCGGGTTTGTCGGCGGGCATAACGTAGGTGATGAGTACCTCGGCAAAAAGCCGCCCTTGGCGCCGTGGCGCGACACCCACGTGCAGGTCAGCGGCCCGGTGGTCGCGTGCTTACAGGAGTCGTTCGCCGAGGACTGGTTCTGGGCCGCGCGGGAATTGCCGCCGCTGATCCTGCCGGACGCTTATCCGGAAGATGGCGTGCTCTGCCAGTTGCTCGCCAGCGGCCCGGCGGATCCGTATGAAACCTGCTCGCTGTTTTTTGTCGAGGCCATTCATGCCGCGACCGAACGCGTATGGATCACCAGCCCGTATTTCATCCCCGACGAAGCGGTGTTCGCCGCCCTGCGCCTGGCTGTCTTGCGCGGCGTGGATGTGCGTGTGCTGCTGCCCTCGCGACCGGACCACCGCATCGTGTATGCCGCCTCCAGCCTCTACGCGATCGAAGCAGTACGCGCCGGCGTGCGGGTGTTCCGCTACATGCCCGGGTTTGTGCATCAAAAGGTGGTGTTGGTGGACAGCGAAATCAGCGCCATCGGCAGCGCCAACATGGACAACCGTTCATTCCGGCTGAATTTTGAAGTGATGTTGCTGACGGTCGACGAGGCCTTTGCCAAACAGGTGGAGCAGATGCTGCTGGACGACTTCGCCCTGGCCCATGAAGTGAGCCAGGAAGAAAGCCGTGAAACCCGGCGCCTGCAGCAACTGGGCATGCGCGTGGCGCGCTTGATCTCGCCGATTCTCTAACAGGCGCCAAGCCCTGGCTTCACTGTAGGAGCGAGCTTGCTCGCGAAAAACGTCCAGGCAACGCGTTCACCCTGAATAAACTCGCAGCCCAGAGTTCTTCGCGAGCAAGCTCGCTCCTACAAAAAGCAGGGCGAGCCTCCTCTCTCATCAAGCGGTTTCAGCGGTACAGATCTTCCCGCGTCCACGGCAGTTCATGGCTGCCATCGGCATGGGGTTTCACCGCCAGGATCTGGTGCAGGTTGATCCAGCCCCGCGCAAAGGCGTAGGCGCACCCTGCCAGGTACAGCCGCCAGATACGCAACGCATGCTCCGGCACCATTTTCGCCGCCGCTTCGAGGTTGTCCTCCAGCCGCTCGCTCCAATGGTCCAGCGTACGGGCGTAGTGCAGGCGCAAGCTTTCGACATCCACCACTTCCAGTCCGACTTCGCTGATTTCGGCCGTCATCATCGCCAGGTGCGGCAGCTCGCCGTTGGGGAAAACATAGCGCTCAATAAAATCCCCGGCGCCACGGCCCACGGGACGGCCATCGGTGTGTTTGGCGGTGATGCCATGGTTCATCACCAAGCCGCCTTCACGTACTGCGCCGTTAAGAATCTGACAGTATTGCGCCAGATTGGCGTGGCCAACGTGCTCGAACATGCCCACGCTCACCACTTTGTCGAAACGACCGTCCTGAGGCAGGTCGCGGTAGTCGAGCAGTTGCAGGTCGACCTGATCCTCCAGGCCTTCGGCTTTCACCCGCTCCTGGGCCAGGGCCAGTTGTTCCTTGCTCAAGGTAATCCCGAACACCTTGACCCCGAATTCCCGCGCCGCAAACCGCGCAAGCCCGCCCCACCCGCATCCCACATCGAGCAGATACTCACCCGGCTGCAGCCGCAATTTGCGACACAGATGGCGAAATTTGTCTTGTTGGGCCTGGTCGATGGACTCGCTGCCGGTTTCGAAATAACCGCAGGAGTACGCCATGTCCTGGTCCAGCCATAGCTGGTAGAACTCGTTGGACAGGTCGTAATGGTAGGAAATGGCCGCCGCGTCGGTCGCCTTGTCGTGGATCGAGCGCACCGGACGAGGGCCATCGTCGTCGTCGATCAAGGCGTGACTTAACTCGTCACATACCCTGATCACCTCGGCGATAGAGCCTTCCAGCTCCAGTTTGCCCTCGACGAAGGCTTCGCCCAGTGAATCGAGCGTGGGATGGGTCAGCTGTGTGACGACCGTAGGGTCCTTCACCACGATGGTCACACTGGGCTCGGGGCCCAGGTTGAATTCATGGCCGTCCCAGAGTCGAAGACGCAGCGGTAGCTGAAGATTCTGTAAGGCCGGTGGAAGTTGCGCGAGCATGAGTAGTCCCCCCTTGTTTCAGACGTCTGCTGTGAGGGTAGACCATCCAAAATAAAGTAGGAAGCTATCGATTAAATAACTGCCCGCTAAGAAGCCCGACGCTCGAGCAACCCGTCCTGGATCCACTGTTTCAACCACGTGGCCGCTTGCAGTGGTGCCCCCTCTCCATAAGTGACTGCCAACTCGATGCACAGTTCTGAAAAGTTCCAGCCAGTGGTGATCATGCCTGTCAGCGCGTGGGCTTCAGCAGGTTCCAGACTGCGGTAATGACACAGGTTCTGATGGCGCCACACCAGGCAGACCTGCGCCGGGTCCAGCGCCTGACTGCCGGGAAAGTCTGATTCATCCTTGTGGGCCCGCCAGATATTCACCGTATTGAAACGGCACGCCAAGTAATGGACGGAAGGCACCAGCGATACGCGTAATCCCGGCCAATCCTCAGGCGCCAGTTGCGCCATGTGATCGAGGCTCAGCGGCTCGCCCGCAGGCGCATCGAATGCCAGGGTGAACGCCCACTCCAACTGCGCCAGTTCCGCCAGCGGGGCACTTTGGTCGGCCACCAGATACTCAAGGATAAAGGCGGCGAAACGTTCACCCAGCCAACGCAGGCTGTAATGCTGCGAGGGATAACGACGAATGTACGCCTGGCTCAGCGCGGCAAATTCCTCGTCCCCCAACCAGTACCGGATGGCGCCGAAGTCATGCCGCAGCACTTCCTGCAGTCGGGACAGGTAGGCGTTGTGATAAATCGCCAGGCCCGTGTCCACATTCAGCGTCGGGCCGCCGAGCAAGGTGTCGGTAAAGCCACGGTTGGCGGCGCAGTTTTCCGACAACAGCTGCGCCTCGAAGGCCAGTTGCCAATCGATCAGACGCATGACGCTCTCCTCGCCAAAGCCGTGGCCCCCAATTCGCGGGCCTTGCCCAGTTCGGCCAGCAGTTCTTCGAATGGCGGAAAATGGTCGTCGCGCTCCAGCAGCGTCGACACCGGCCCCACCCGCTCCAAAGTGCGCTGATAGAGCGCCCACACTGGATCGCACACCGGGTGATCGTGGGTATCGACCACGTAGTCGCCATAGTCCATATGCCCCGCCAGATGCAGCTGGCGAATGCTCTCAGGCGGCAGGTTCTGGATAAACGTCCAGGCATCAAAGCCATGATTGCGCGAGCTGACGTACACATTGTTCACGTCCAGCAGCAATTGACATCCGGTCAGATGTGCCAGGGCGCTGAGAAACTGCCACTCGGTGAACTCATCGGCCCTGGAGCGCACATAGCTGGAGACATTTTCCAGCACCAGCGGCCGTTGCAACACGTCTTGCACCTGCCGTACACGAGCGGCCACGTGGTACAGGCTTTCTTCGGTGTACGGCAGGGGCAGCAGGTCATGCAGCTGGTGTGCGCTGCCACGGCTCCAGCACAGATGATCGGAAACCCACGCCGGCTGGATGCGCTCGGCAAGCTGTTGGATCTGTTTGAGGTAGTCGGTATCGATGGCGTGGGGCCCGCCAATCGACAGGGACACGCCGTGCATCACCAGGGGATAGCGTTCGGCTATCGCGTCCAGGTAGTACAAGGCTTTGCCGCCCTGCACCAGGTAGTTTTCGGAGATCACTTCGAACCAATCCACCGCAGGGGATTGCGCGAGGATCTGCTCGTAGTATTCGTTGCGTAGTCCCAGGCCGTAACCCAGGGAAGGGAAAGAACTGGCCATCATGCGCTCCTGGAAAGTGTCCGCAGCAGCGGGGCCGCTGCGGTTGCACTCGCGTGTCGGTTACTCGCCGACTTTGCCACCGGCCTTGGCGCACTCAGCCTTGCTCATGGCCTTGAAGCCGTGGCCTTTGCACACCGCCTGGCCTTTGCAGGCATTTTCAGCGGTCTTGCAATCGTTCATGCCTTTGCAGGAGGTTACGCCGTAGCAATGAACCGGAGCGTCGGCGGCCTGTACCTGGGTGGTGACGCCGGCGAACATGGAAGCAGCAGCGATAGCCAGGGCAGCACCGGAAACGGCGTTTTTGATATTCATTGTGTAGTCCTCAACGGTCAGTGGTGGTGTCGGTCTGAACGGATTGTCCAGTCTCGACACACCACTAGAGTGAGGTGCCCTTTTAGCGTTACAGCCCTGTACAAAGATTTCCGAAAATTATTCGTCAAGCTTCAACAGCGGCTCCTGAAAGCGCAGCAACCGCCCGGCATTACCGAGCACCAGCAAGGTACTGAGGTTGTGCAACACCGCAGCGATCATGGCGCCGGCCGCGCCCAGCCAGCCGAAAGCGGCGAACACCACGATAGCCAGCGTCCAGCCCAGGCCGATGATCACGTTGACCTGCAAGGTGTGCCGGCACTGGCGACTCAGGCGCACGCAGGTGCCCAGGCGGCGCAGGTCGCTGCCGATCAGCACCACGTCTGCCGAGGCCAGGGCGATATCGGCACCGCCCGCGCCCATTGCCACGCCGACCACCCCGGCTTTGAGCGCCAGGGAGTCGTTGATCCCGTCCCCTACCACCATTGGCCGGAAACCGCTGCCGATCTCCCCCAGCACACGGTTGAGTTTGTCTTCCGGCAGCGCTTGGGCCTGGACTTCAGCGATGCCCACGTTCACGGCCAGGCTGTCGGCCACGCTCTGGCGGTCGCCGGTGAGCAGCAGTTGGCGGCCCAGCCCCAGGTCGCGCAATTCTTGCAGGGCCTGGCGAGCTTCCGGTTTGACGCTATCGGCCAACAGCAGCCAGGCCAGGAACTGTCCGTTCAGCGCCAGCCCGGCAATCGGGCCGTCGTGGTGCGGAACGGCAGCCGTGACGATACCCAGTTGCCCGAACAGTTCGGGGCGACCCAACGCCGCTTCGCCCTGTTCAGTGTGCGCCACCACACCGAGCCCCTGGCGCTCGCGGATATCGGTCAGCGCCACCCGCTGTTCCTGTGTCGCCAGCCCCGCCAGCGCACGGCTGACCGGGTGGCTGCTGGCCGAACCGAGGCTGGCCGCAAGGTTGAGCAACGCCTGGCGATCGGTAGATGCAGCTTCGATGGACTGCAAGCGCAAGGTGCCGAAGGTCAAGGTACCGGTCTTGTCGACCACCAGTGAGGTGAGGTCCGCCAGCTCTTCCAGAAACGCCGAGCTGCGGATTAGAATCCCGTGCCGTGCCGCCACCGCAATCCCGGCAATCGCCGTGGCCGGTGCCGACAACACCAACGCACACGGACACGCCGCCACCAGCACCGCAAGCATCGCCTGGGCGTCGTTGGTGACAAACCAGGTGACCGCCGCCAGTAACAGCACCAGCACCATGTAGCTGCCGGCATAGCGCTCCAGCAACCGGGTGATCGGCGGTTTGGAACGCTCGGCGTTCTGCATCAGCGCGATCACCTTGCCCAAGGTCGACTCATTGCCCGTGCGCGTTACTTCAAGGCGCAGCAGGCCGTCCAGGTTGATCGCCCCGCCAAACACCTGGACGCCCGCGCTGGCTTCCAGGGGCACCGATTCACCGGTGATCGGCGCCGTGTCCAGGCTGGCCTGGCCCGACAGCACCACGCCATCGGCAGGCACGCGGTCGCCGGCGCGCACTTCGACCACATCGCCAGTGTTCAGCGTGCTGTTATCCACTTCCACAATGCTGCCGTCGGCCTGTACCCGGCGTGCATGGCTACGAGTGAGCTTGCCCAGCGCATGGATCGCCTCCTGGGAGCCGATCACGCTGCGCTCTTCGAGCACGTGCCCGAAAATCATGATGATCGGCAGCAACGCGGCGGTGAGCAGATCGCCCGTGGCCCAGGCGCCGATCATCGCCAGCGCGATCAACTGGTCAGTGATGCCATGCAGGCTCGGGTAGCGCAGGCTGTACCAGGCCGACCGCATGACCGGCACGGCCACCAGCAGCGAGGCCACACCGAGCAGCAGTTGGCTGACCCCGCCCTGGTCCGCCGCCAGCCAACGCCACGCCAGGCCCAATAGCAGTAAGCCCAGGGCCAGCATGGCCAGGGTCAGTTGCCGGGCGGCGCTGCGCTGCTCGGCGGAAGTCAGCATGGGTGCGCTCATTGCTCGGCTCCCTGAATGATCAAACGGGAGTCGTCTTTCGGATCGACCGTGGTCACCGAGCCGGCCTGGCCCAGAATCTTCGGCAGGCGCTCACGGTACAGGCGCAGCAGCAAGCCGGGGTCGTTGACTTGCGCCAGGCTGGCGACGGTGGCGGTTTGCGCCTGGGCACTGGCCAGACGCTCGCTGGCCTGGGCATGGGCCACCTGCACCTGGCGGTCGGCCTCCTGGTTGGCGGTTTGGGTGAGTTTTTCCGCATCGGTACGCGCGTTGGCCACCGCTTTGTCGGCTTGCTGGCTGGCGGTAAGTACCGCGTTGAACGCGTTCACCGCCGGGCCCGGCAGGCTCGATTGCACATCGACCCGGGTCACTTCGATGCCCAGCCCCAGCCCACTGGCGGTCAGTTGCGCCAAGCGCTGGTTGATGCCTTGCACCAGGTCGCCGCGCAGCCGTTCGCGGCGCTCGGCGGCGCCGTTATCAGCGCCGATCAGCTCGGGGCGCGCCACCAGGATGGTGTCCAGGTCCCGCGCCGCCGTCAGTGCGACGGCACTGCGAGTCACCAGGCGGTCCAGCGCGGGCAGCACATGCTCGCCCTGCAATACAAAGGCGTAGGGCTCGGTGACCTTGTAGAACACCCGCACATCCAGCTGCACAATCCCGGCATCACCGGTCAGCAAATAACCGGAACCGGCCAGCGTGTCGCTCAAGGGGGTGGCGAAACTGGCTACACGATCAGCCTGTACCGCCGCCTCTGAACGCAACAGGTTTTCTACCCGACGCTCGATCACCCGGTCTGCCGCTGGCAGCAACACCACCTGTTCGAAAGGTTGCGGCCAGGCCAGCAGCAGCCCGGCATTCTGGAGGCGGTCAAGGGCGCCGAAGTGCAGCACCATGGCGCGGTTCTGCGGGTCGATCTGGCGCACATTGGAAAACGCCCAGGCCAACGCCGCCAATACAGTGACCGCGTACAGCGCCAGGAAGGTCAGGCGCCCGGCCTGGATCCATGGGCTGTCCGGGCTGTCACGCTCGCTCATGGTTGAACATCCTTGGGCCCATCCACCAGCGCGCGAAACGGTGCGGCATCGGTGCGCAGGATGATCTTGGTGCCCGGCGTCACCACGGTACCCAAGGTATCCAACGAGCGCAGCAGGTTGTACAGCTGTGGATTACCCGCGTAGGCACGGCCATAAATCTGCGCTGCTTCAACCCGCGACTGGGCTTCGATATCAGCGGCTTTCACGGTGGCATCGGCTTGCACGATGCGGGCATCGCGTTCGGCCGCCGAGCGGATCTGCGCCGCCTCGCGCTTGCCCACGGCGGTGCGCTCGGTGGCGATGGTTTCGCGTTCGGCGCGCATGCGGTCGACCGTGGCGGTGAGGGTCACCGAGGGCAATGTCAGCCGCTCAATGCCCACCTGGGCCACGCGTACGCCATAGGTGGCGAGCAATTGCTGGTCGATCTGCTGGCGCAGCTGGGCTTCGAAATCGGCGATGCGCACCTGGCTAGCGTCGGTGTTGATCAGGCTGGACAGGTCGAAACTGGCCGCCGTGGTTTCCAGCGCCGAGCCGACGAAGGTGCGGATCTGCCGCGCCGCTTCATCCGGCTGGTTCTGCACCGCGCGCATGAAGCGCTGCACGTTGTCGGTATCGCCCTGCACCTGCCACGCCACGTAGGCCTGCACGATGATCCGCAGGCCATCGCGTGTGCCCACATCCTGCAAACCGCTGGAGGTGGTGCGCAGGCGCAGATCAACCGGGATCGCCGCTTCAAACGGCGCCGGCCAGCGCCAGCCCAGGCCCGGTTCCAGCAGCACCCGCACCGGGTTGCCGAAGCGGGTAATCACCGTGGCCTCGCCGGAGCGCACCTGCACCAGGCTCGCCGCCGCGATGGCAAACAGCACGAGCACTACTGCCCAGGCCATGCGCCGCCAGGGAAAAGGGCTTTCGACCTGTTCGTCACCATGATGGTGATGGTGACCGTGATGATGGTGATGACCGTGATCGTGAGAATGAGCGCTCAACAGACAGACTCCTTATTGAACGGCTTTACGCGGCACCGAGGGATCGGCCGGCAAGGTAAAAGATCGCAGATCGATCGTCGGTGCGCTGTCGGCGCCCAGGCGATGATCCAGAATAAGCAGTTTGGCGTGGGCCAGGCCCTGGCTGAGTTGGCCCAGGTACTGCTCCAGCACGAAGGCGCGGCCCGCCGTGGCATAGGCTTTTTGTTCGGCAACGAACCGCAGGTTCGCCGCTTGGGCACCGGCATTCACTTCGCGCGCGGTGGCCTGGGCCTGGTCGCGGGCCGTGCTGGCTTGCAGCAACGCCTGGTTGGTTTGCTCGCTGGCCGCGCCGCGCTCGCGAGCGATCAATGCCTGGGCACCGATCTGCGCAGCTTGCACGCCGTGGTAGGCATTGGCGGCGCCGGCCGGTGGGTGGATCGCCTCGACGACCGTGGCGAGAATTTCCACACCGCTGTCGAGCTTCTGCAGGTCCGCTTGCACGCTGCGGCCAATTTCATCAGCAAGGCGGGTGCGCTGCTCGCCGAGTAATTCATCCAGGGTGCGCGAGGCAAAGTCGTGCACCAGAATCCGGCTGGCGGTGCTGCGGATCAGGGTCGGCACATCGGCGCTGTTGTAGGTGGCGGCCAGCGCGGCGTGGTCCGTCAGGCCGATGCGGTAGACGAAGCGCACGTCCATATTGACGATCTGGAAGCTCTGCTTGTCGCCGCTGCTGCTGGCGATGACCTGGGATTTGTCATTCACATGGCTGGCGTCCCACAGGCGGTTGGCGATCGAAGGCGCCGGGCCTTCGGCACTGGCCAGCGCGGTTGCGGCGCTTTCGCTGACGCTGGTCGCCAGCTCGTGCACCACGCCGTTCTCCACGTTCAACACGCGGCCCAGCGGCCAGGGCAACCCGGCGTGCAGGCCCGGGCCGAACACTTCGACCGGTTTGCCGAAACGCTCATATATCCCACGGCCCTGCAGCGGGACTTCATGCACGCCGGTCAGCGCCCAGCCGACCGCGAGCACCACCAGCAGCACCGGCAGGAACGCACGGCGCATGTAGGTAAATGCCCAGATCTGGCGCAGGTCGATGCCGAAGCGGTTGTGCAATTCATGCTGCAAAGCCTGCAAAGGTTGCGGCGGCCAACGCAGCAGGCCGGCGACAAAACTCTGCGCCATCAGGCGCGGTTCAACGCGCGGCTGGCGCGGGCTGAACAGTGACAACACGCCACGCAGCAGAAACTCCAGCGCCACCAGTGCTGGCAACAGGCCGATGAGTGTCGCCAGCCGCAGCGGCCACACCGATTGGGCGCCGGCAAACAACAGGCACACCGCACTGACCACCAGGCAAATGATTGTTACCCGGCTCAACTGCGCCAGTTGCGCGGCTTCCGGCCATTGCGCGGCCGTTTCCTGGGCCATGCGCCGCTCGAACACCAGCAACCCGAACGCCAGCGCCAACCCCAACGCCGCGCCGATGCTGGCGGATTGACCGACGGCCGCAGCAGGAAGCGCCAGGTTCCAGAATTGGACGACGCTGATAAGCGCCAGCAATGACCAACCGCACAGCCACAACACCGGCGCGCCGATCTGCTTGCCAATGCGCTCCACCAGACGCCCGTAGCGGCCCGTATCGGCCACCGGCGCTTCAATCGCCGGTTCTTCCAACACTTGGGCACGCCAATCGGCGACCCACCACGCCGATTGCAACCCGGCGACCAGCACGAACAAGGCCGACGAGCAGTTGACCAACACCACCGGCCAGATCGATTCAGGTGCAAACAGCGCCACAAATAGCGCCAGCACCCAACCGGTAATGGCCAGGGCCGTCAGGCTGATGCCGGCTTGCCGCAATCGACGGGCATGGAACAGCCCCTGCTGAAAACGCGGCAGGCCTTCAACCGAAGCGCCGTCAGCTTCTAGATCCACTTGCATCCACTCAACGCCCGCTTGTACATAATTCGTTACGATATAACACGGAGCGTGAAATTTTTGTTCGCTTTTGGCTGCAGTGCCGATCCCCTGTGGGAGGGGGCTTGCCCCCGATAGCGGTGGATCAGCCAGCACCTTTATCAACTGACCCTGCGCCATCGGGGGCAAGCCCCCTCCCACATTTGTCTTCCGGCCTGTCCTGAATTGTGACTAACCCCCTATAAACACGAGACATCACTGGTGCACGTCAGAATTAATCGGCACACTCCAGAACAGTTTTTCGCGGCTCTACGGACAAGGAAGCGTCACCCTTCATGATCTCCATTTATCAGCTCAAACCGCGCTTTCAAAACCTGCTGCGTCCCCTCGTGCAGCGCCTCTATGACAACGGCACCACTGCCAACCAGATCACCGTACTGGCCGGCGTGATTTCGGTGCTGGTGGGCCTGCTGATCGCCGCCTTCGCCCAGCACCTCTGGCTGTTTGCGCTGATCCCGCTGTGGATGATTGCGCGCATGGCGCTTAACGCCATCGACGGCATGCTCGCGCGGGAATTCGGCCAGCAATCCCGTCTGGGCGCCTACCTCAATGAATTGTGCGATGTGATCGCCGACAGCGCGCTGATTCTGCCGTTTGCGCTGATCCCCGGCGTAAGCCTGGCGCCTGTGCTGCTGGTCACCCTGCTCGCGGTGTTCAGCGAATACGCCGGCGTGCTGGGGCCGATGGTGGGTGCATCGCGCCGCTATGACGGGCCGATGGGCAAAAGCGATCGAGCCTTCGTGCTTGGGGTGCTGGCCACGGGCGTGGCGCTGGGCTGGCTCGGCGCCGGTTGGGTCGACACGGTGATGTGGCTGGTCGCCGCGCTGCTGGCGTACACCCTGGTCAACCGGGTGCGTCAGGGCCTCAAGGAACACTCAGAAACCTCACCGATTGCATAAGGATGCTTGCGATGCGCGAACAGCAACAACACAGCTTCAGCACCCATGACGGCGTCGAGCTGTTTTACCGGCACTGGCCGGCCACGACAGGCGCCGGGCCGCGCAAGGCTGTTGTGCTGTTCCACAGAGGTCATGAGCACTCAGGGCGTATCGCACACCTTGTGGATGAACTGGGCCTGCCCGACTTCGACTTCTTCGCCTGGGACGCCCGTGGCCACGGCCAGTCCCCCGGCGAGCGCGGCGACAGCCCCAGCTTTGCCACCAGCGCCCGCGACGTGCAGACCTTCCACGACCACATAGGCGCCTCCTACGCTATCGCAGAGGACAACATTGCCGTGGTCGCCCAAAGCGTCGGTGCGGTGATTGCGGCCACCTGGGTGCATGATTACGCACCGAAGATCCGTGCCCTGGTGCTCGCCTCCCCTGCCTTCAAGGTCAAGCTGTACGTGCCTTTCGCCCGCCCGGGCCTGGCACTGATGCGCAGGTTTCGCGGCAACTTTTTCGTCAACAGCTACGTCAAGGCCAAGTTCCTCAGCCATGATCCCGAGCGCGTGGCGTCCTACGACAGCGATCCGCTGATCACCAAGGCCATCTCGGTGAATGTGCTGCTGGGCCTGTACGAAGCGGCTGACCGAGTGGTCGCCGACGCCCAGGCGATTCAGGTGCCAACCCAATTGCTGATCTCCGGCTCCGACTTCGTGGTGCACCGCAAACCCCAGCAGCAGTTTTTCGACCGTCTCGGCAGCCTGAAAAAAGAGCTGCATATCCTCCCGGGTTTCTTTCACGACACCCTCGGCGAACGTGACCGCGTGCTGGCCGTCAACAGCGCCAGGCGCTTCATCCTGCAGAACTTCGAGCAGCCGCTGGACCGCGCCTCCCTGCTGGCCGCCGACAAACTAGGCGCCACCTGCGCCGAATCCGAGGCCCTCGCCGCACCGCTGCCGCGCAATTCCCTGCGCGACCTGTACTGGCGCATGACCCGTGCCAGCATGGGCCTGGGCAAGAACCTGTCGGAGGGGGTGAAACTGGGCTTCGACACCGGTTTCGATTCCGGCAGCACCCTGGATTACGTGTACCGCAATACGCCCACCGGCAAAGGCGCGCTGGGGCGGATGATCGACACCAACTACCTCAACTCGATTGGCTGGCGCGGTATCCGTCAGCGCAAGCTGAACGTCGAAGAACTGCTGCGCCTGGCCATGGCCAAATTGCGCGCGGACGAGCGCGAAGTGCGTATCGTCGATATTGCGGCCGGCCATGGCCGTTACATCCTGGAGGCGTTGCAGGGTGTGTCGCCGCTGCCGGAATCGATCCTGCTGCGCGACTACAGCGACATCAACGTGCGCGACGGTGGCGCCTTGATCCGTGAGAAAGGCTTGGGCGATATCGCCCAGTTCGTCAAAGGCGATGCGTTCGACCGGGATAACCTGGCAGCGCTGGAGCCGAAACCGACGCTGGCGGTGGTGTCCGGCCTCTATGAATTGTTTGCCGATAACGCCATGGTCGGCGGTTCGTTGGCGGGCCTGGCCGAAGCGGTGGAGCCCGGCGGTTATCTGGTCTATACCGGCCAGCCGTGGCACCCGCAGCTGGAACTGATCGCCCGCGCCTTGACCAGCCACCGCCAGGGCCAGGCCTGGGTGATGCGTCGGCGCAGCCAGGCGGAAATGGACCAGCTGGTGGAGGCGGCGGGCTTTCGCAAGATCACCCAGCGCGTGGATGAATGGGGCATTTTCACGGTGTCCCTGGCGCAGAAGATCTGAGCATGCGCGAACCCGGCCTGTTCAAACCCGCGCTGCTGTGGCTGCTGCTGTTGGCGCCGCTGTTTTTCAGCACCTACGGCCTCGCCACCTGGGTGACCAACCAGCGCAGCGACGTGGGCACGCTGGTGTTCGGCTGGGAAACCCATATGCCGTTCTGGGCCTGGACCATCGTGCCCTATTGGTCCATCGACCTGCTCTACGGTTTTTCCCTGTTGCTGCCGAGCACCCGCCACGAACTCAGGCAACACGCCCTGCGCCTGCTGACGGCCCAAGTGATTGCCGTCAGTTGCTTTCTGATCTGGCCGCTGCGCTTCACCTTCGAACGGCCAGAGCTGGATGGTGTGTTCGGCTGGTTGTTCGCCGTACTGGCCGGCTTCGACAAGCCATTCAACCAGGCGCCTTCCCTGCATATCGCGCTGCTGGTGATCCTGTGGGTCATGTACCAGCGCCATACCCAGGGCTTCTGGCGCTGGGTGGTACACGGCTGGTTTGCGCTGATCGGTGTTTCGGTACTGACCACTTATCAACATCACTTTGTCGACTTACCCACAGGCGCCCTCGCAGGTTGGTTGTGTGTGTGGCTGTGGCCGGTGGAACACGCGAGCCCGCTGCTCAGCGCGCGACTGACGCAGGACCGCAAACGCGGTTGGCTGGGCGCACGCTATGGCCTGGGCGCGCTGGCGATGGTGTTGCTGGCGCTGACCCTGGGCGGCTGGGGGTTATGGCTGCTATGGCCGGCGGTGTCCCTCGCGCTGGTGGCAGCCAATTACTGGCTGCTTGGCGCCGAGGGTTTCCAGAAACGCAACGATGGCCGGCTGACGCCTGCGGCGCGCTGGCTGTATGCACCCTACCTGGCCGCCGCCTGGATCAATTCGCGGCTGTGGACGTGGCGCCATCCACAGCCCGACCTGATTGTGGATAACGTTTGGCTAGGGCGAATTCCTGCGCGGAGCGAGCAGCAACCATTCACGGCCATCGTCGACCTCTGCGCCGAATTGCCGATTCATCCACAGGGCCGTGCCTATCAGTGCATGCCTGTGCTGGACTTGATTGCGCCAACCGCCGCCGAATGCCGGCAAGCCGCCGAAGCCATCGAACGCTTGCGCTCGAATGGCCCGCTGCTGGTGTGCTGCGCCCTGGGCTACTCGCGCAGCGCAACGGCCATTGCGGCCTGGCTGTTGCACAGTGGGCGCGCGACGACGGTGGATCAGGCGCTGACTATTATTCGTACAGCGCGGGCCCGTGTGGTCCTGCATCCCGCACACCGTTTAGCTTTGGAGGGTTTGCCCCATGCCCGCTGATATGGAGTTGCAAGTGGTCGCCAGCCTGCTGCGCCGTGGACGTTCGCTGGACCAGTTATCCACAGGGCTGACACTGGTGGGCGTGCTGTTCGGCCTTATCCAGTTGTTGATGCCGAGTGTTTCAATCATCTGCCTGCTGCTTGCCTTGTGGATGATCATCCTCGGGCTTTTGCAGAAATACTGGGCGCTGCGTGTTGCGTTCGACGCCGACTTGTTTGCCGTGCTGGCCCGCGACACCGAGCGCACGGCCGACCTCGACCAGGCCCTGCAAACCCTTGGCCTGCAATCGCCCAAGCGCGCCGGCCGGCCGTGGGCCGAACGCCGTCGTGGTGCACTTAAACTGCTGCGCAAGCAAGCCTGGTTACTCGGCGCCCAAGCGCTGCTGACCCTGGGCGTGATCCTTGCCAGCCCTTGGCTACCTTTCGCCGGATAAGGAATTCCCATGTTCGAACCCGTAGTCGCCACGCTGATTACCTCCATGGCCCGCACCGTTACAGGCGCCCGCAGCCTGTGGCTGGGTTGCGCTCCGGTGCCGGTGCAACGCATCTATTTCGCCAATCACAGCAGCCACGGCGACTTTGTGCTGGTGTGGGCCTCATTGCCGCAGAACCTGCGCAAATTCACCCGCCCCGTGGCCGGCAGCGACTACTGGAACAAGAGCGCGCTGCGCCGCTACATCATCAACCGTGTGTTCAACGGCGTGCTGATTGACCGTGAGCGCAAGGAGCCTGTGGATAACCCCCTGCAGCCGATGCTGGCCGCGCTGGAAGGCGGCGACTCGCTGATCATCTTTCCCGAAGGAACGCGCAACCTGGAGGACGGCTTGCTGCCGTTCAAAAGCGGCCTGTACCACTTGGCAAAAAGTTACCCACAGGCCGAGCTGGTTCCGGTGTGGATAGCCAATCTCAACCGCGTCATGCCCAAAGGCCGCGTCCTGCCATTGCCCTTGTTATGCACCACCAGCTTCGGCGCGCCACTGCACCTGGAAGAAGGCGAAGACAAAACCGCGTTTCTAGCCCGCACCCGCGACGCCCTGCTCGCCCTCGCCCCGGAGCATTCCTGAGATGGATAGCCAAACCTTGATGTTATTCGGCGGGATCGGCGCGATTCTGGTGACCGCCTCCCTGATCGGCCTGATCCTCAAGCTGCGCACCCGTGGCACACCCAATGCAGTGATCAACAATCTCAACGCCCGCATCAACGCCTGGTGGGTGATGGTGCTGGTGATCGGCATTGCCTTCTGGCTTGGCACCGGCGCGGTGATCCTGCTGTTCTATGCCGTGTCGTTCTATGCCTTGCGCGAATTCCTCACCCTCACACCGACCCGGCGCAGCGACTACCCCGCCCTGGTAGCAGCGTTCTACCTCGCCCTGCCTCTGCAGTACGTGCTGATCTACGCCGACTGGTACGGGCTGTTCTCGATCTTCATCCCGGTCTACGTGTTCCTGCTGCTACCGATACTCGCCTCGCTGGGCGGCGACAGCACCCACTTCCTGGAGCGCGCATCGAAGGTGCAATGGGGGCTGATGATCGCGGTGTTCTGCGTGTCGTTCGTCCCGGCGCTACTGACCCTGGACATCCCGGGCTATGAGGGCCGCAACCTGCTGCTGATCGCCTATCTGGTGATCGTGGTGCAACTGTCGGACGTGCTGCAGTACGTGTGCGGCAAGCTGTTCGGCAAACACAAGATCGCACCCAACCTCTCGCCGTCCAAAACCGTGGAAGGTTTTGTCGGCGGGATCCTGTTGTCGTCCCTGATCGGTGCAGCGTTGTGGTGGACCACACCGTTCAACCCCTGGCAGTCGTTCTTGATCGCGCTGTTGATCAACCTGCTGGGGTTTGCCGGTGGCATCGTGATGTCGGCGATCAAGCGCGATCGCGGCGTAAAGGACTGGGGGCATATGATCGAAGGCCACGGCGGCATGCTGGACCGACTGGATTCGGTGTGCTTCGCGGCGCCGATCTTCTTCCACCTGGTGCGTTACTGGTGGACCTGATCTCCAGCCCTCTCAAGACCAACGAAGCACAAAATGTGGGAGGGGGCGTGCCCCCGATGGCAGAGTAACAGTCACCGGACGGGTTGGCTGATACACCGCAATCGGGGGCAAGCCCCCTCCCACATTGGTTTTGTGGTGCTTTCCGGGTCACTTGGTACACAGTTCATAAACCGTGCTTCCACGCTTGGCCTATTGCGGCGGGGTTCGGTTGATCCCAGGATTCAGCCAGCCCCCTCATGGAGTCGAATCATGTTTGCTGGTTTCCAGAAACAACAGCGCCAGGTCAATGGCCTGAACATCAGCTACCGCATCGGTGGCACCGGTCCGGCGCTATTGCTTTTGCACGGCCACCCTCAGACCCACGTCATCTGGCACAAGGTCGCCGAACGGTTGGCCGCTGAATTTACCGTGGTCGCCGCTGATTTGCGTGGCTATGGCGATAGCGACAGGCCGGTTGCCGATGCGCAGCATTCAAATTATTCAAAGCGTGAGATGGCGCTTGATAGTGTTGAGTTGATGAAGTCGCTGGGCTTTGAGCAGTTCAGCGTGCTTGCCCATGATCGTGGGGCGAGAGTGGCGCACCGCCTGGCCCTCGACCATCCCCGCGCGATCAAGCAAATCGTGCTGCTGGATATCGCCCCTACCCTGTCGATGTACACACAAACGAACGAAGCCTTCGCCCGTGCCTACTGGCACTGGTTTTTCCTCATCCGGCCGGCGCCGTTGCCGGAGAGCCTTATCGAGGCCAACCCCGAGCTCTATCTGCGCAGTGTGATGGGCAGCCGCAGTGCTGGCCTGCAGCCCTTCACCGCAGAGGCATTCGGCGAGTACCTGCGATGCCTGCAACTGCCCGGCAGCGCACGGGGCATTTGCGAGGATTACCGCGCCTCGGCGGGTATCGACCTGGAACATGATCGCGTGGATATCAACGCCGGCAACCAGCTAACGCAGCCGCTGTTGGTGCTATGGGGCGCCGAAGGCACCGTGGGGCGCTGTTTCGATCCGCTCACGGAATGGCGGCAGGTAGCAACCGATGTACGCGGCAAAGCGTTGCCTTGCGGCCATTACATCGCTGAGCAAGTGCCAGAGTTATTGCTTGAAGAAGTACTGAGCTTTTTCGCAAGACCGATGTAGCCAAGCCACTGGAAAAACCGCCTCGCAGGCACAGCCAGTGCCTTCGAGCGCTTTTGCTCGCCCGAAAAAAGCCTGGAGATAATAACAATGACAATAAGAAAACTGCTGAGAACGCTCTATGTACAGGTGATTATCGCCATTGTCTTGGGCATTGCCGTTGGTCATTACTGGCCCCAGGTAGGGGTCGACCTCAAACCCCTGGGTGACGGTTTTATCAAACTCATCAAAATGATCATCGGCCCGATCATTTTTTGTACGGTGGTATCGGGTATCACCAGCATGCACGACGTCAAGCAGGTGGGTCGCGTCGGCGGCAAGGCGCTGCTGTACTTTGAGGTAGTGTCCACCGTAGCGTTGATGATCGGGCTGCTTGCTGCGCATCTGATACGCCCTGGCGCGGGGTTCAATATCGATGTAAATACCCTCGACAGCTCGGCGATCGCCGGCTTTGTGGGGCAGGCCGAACATGGCGAAGGCATTGTCGGCTTTCTACTTCACGTGATCCCTACGACCTTCTTCAACGCCTTTGCGCAGGGCGAAATACTGCCGGTACTGTTCGTTTCGATCCTCTTCGGTGTGGCGCTGGTCATTGTTGGCGAGAAAGCGCGCCCGCTGGTGAACGTGATTCACCAGGCCAGTGAGGTGTTCTTTCGTATTGTCGGCATGATCAGTCGCGTTGCGCCCATTGGTGCCTTCGGGGCTATCGCGTTCACCATTGGCAAATACGGGTTGGGCGCACTGCTGCCGCTGCTGAAACTGGTGGGCACTTTTTACATCGCAGGCCTGTTCTTTGTGGTGGTTGTACTGGGCAGCATCGCTCGCTGTGCCGGGGTAAATATCTTCAAGCTACTGGGCTACATCAAGGCCGAACTACTGATCGTGCTGGGCACCAGTTCCTCGGAATCGGCGCTGCCGCAGATCATTCAGAAACTCGAGAGCCTGGGCGCTTCCAAGGGCGTCGTGGGCATCGTGGTGCCCACCGGGTATACGTTCAACCTGGACGGCACCAACATTTACATGACGCTCGCCGTGCTGTTTCTGGCTCAGGCCACCAACACCGATTTGAGCCTGGAGCAGCAGCTCACCTTGTTGGCGGTGGCCATGCTGACGTCCAAAGGCGCAGGGGCGGTGGTCGGTGCGGGCTTCGTAGCCCTAGCTGCCAGCCTGGCCGTAGTGCCTACCGTGCCAGTGGCCGCCATGGTGCTGATTCTGGGTGTTGACCGTTTCATGGCTGAGTGCCGCTCACTGACCAACATCATAGGCAACGCGGTAGCGGCACTGGTGATCGCCGCTTGGGAAGGAGAACTGGACCGGCGTCTGCTCGCGCCAGTGGCGACAAAGCGCAGCGTGCCCGCTGTGCTGAATCAGCCGGAGCACGTCACCGCCGACTAAGCGCATGAGTGGGCGCATGAATGGGCGCAACAGCCGTCCTTCCAGGCGATGTTATCCTCGCGGTTCACGCCGCCACGTAGCTCTTTTGATGATCTACAAGAAAGACTCGATGCCCCTTCCCGAAGACCTGCGGGTGTTCCTGACCGTGATCCGCAAGGCCAGCTTTGCCGCGGCCGCCGATGAGCTTGGCGTGTCGGCGGCTTACGTCAGCAAGCGTATCCAGATCCTCGAAAATACCCTGGCGACACGTTTGCTGCACCGTACCAGTCGACGTGTCACGCTGACCGACGATGGCGAGCGGGTAAAGGACTGGGCGGCGCGCATTCTGGAGGACTTCCAGCACCTGGCCGATGAGTTGGTCGACGCCCATGACAGCCCGCGTGGCCGATTGCATATCTGCAGCAGCTTCGGCTTTGGCCGCAATCACGTGGCACCTGCCCTGGCGCTGCTGGCTGATCGTTACCCTGAGTTGGAAATCCGCCTGGACCTGTTCGATCGGGTGGTGGATATCGTCAGCGAAGGGTTCGACCTGGAAATTCGTGTCGGCGACGACATTCCCGGCCAGCACATCGGCCGTCAACTGGTCAGCAACCGCCGCATTTTGTGCGCCGCCCCCAGCTACCTGGAACGCCACGGGGCACCCACACAGTTGAGTGACCTCGAGCACCATGAATGCCTGGTCTTGAAGGAGCGCGACAACGCCTTCGGCGTCTGGGTATTGGAGCGCGACGGCAAGCAGGAGAGCGTGCGGGTGGGAGGGCCGTTGTCATCCAACAGCGGCGAGATTGTCTTGCAGTGGGCGTTGCACGGGCGGGGAGTGCTGCTGCGTTCGCTGTGGGACGCCAAACCGTTGCTCGAACAGGGCGAGCTGGTCCAGGTACTGCATGACTATGGGCAAAGCGCCAATGTGTGGGCCGTCTACCCCACGCGGCTTGCTCACTCGGGAAAGCTGCGGGCCTGTGTCGAATTTCTGCAGGCGCACTTTGCAGGGTTGTCGATTTGAGCCAAGCAAGGCGCACAGGTTCGTGCGCCAGCCAGCACGGCTATCGAGACGGCCATCTCGTCACGACAGCCATGGGTTAGCAGCCAGGTACTCGCGCTCGAACGCCCGAATTTCATCGCTGCGCTGCAAGGTACTGCCAATGGCATCCAGGCCGAGTAACAGTGCGGTTTTGCGCAGGGTATCGATCTGGAAGGGAACCACTTCGCCGCCGTGCAGCAGGATGGTTTGTTCGTTCAGGTCGATTGAAATCTCAGCCATCTGTGGCTGCCCGACTATCTCGCCGATGCGCTGCACGGTGGCGGCTTCAAGGCTGATCAGCAGCACACCGTTACGCTGGCAGTTGTCGTAAAAAATACCCGCGAAGCGGCTGCCGATCAGCGCGCGAATGCCCCTTTGCTTGAGGCCCCAGACCGCATGCTCGCGACTGGAACCGCAGCCAAAGTTGGGGCCCGCCACCAAAAAGCATGCGCTCTGCCAGGGGGGCATATTGAGCACAAAGGCAGGGTCTGGCTGCCCTGACGGCAAAAAGCGCACGTCATGAAACAGCCCCTGTTCCAAACCATTGCGGTCAATGCCCTTGAGAAACTGCTTGGGCATGATCACGTCGGTGTCGATATTGGCCGCCAACATCGGCGCCGCTGTGCCGGTGACGTGGGTAAAGGAATGGTTGCTCATACGCGCTCCCCGATTTGCCGAACATCCGTCAGATGCCCGCTTATTGCAGCGGCTGCCACCATTGCCGGACTCATCAGGTGCGTACGTGCCCCGGCGCCCTGGCGGCCTTCGAAATTGCGGTTGGTGCTGGAGGCGCAACGGTCTCCGGGCGCGAGCACGTCGTCGTTCATGGCCAGGCACATGGAGCAGCCCGATTGACGCCATTCGAACCCCGCATCCCGAAAAATAGCGGCCAAGCCCTCAGCCTCGGCCTGATCGCGCACTTCGGTGGAACCCGGCACGACCATCGCACGCACGTGCGGGGCCACGCGTCTGCCGCCGATTACGCGGGCGGCATCGCGCAGGTCTTCGATACGGGCATTGGTGCACGACCCGATGAACGCATGGCTGATCACCACTTCATTCAGAGGCGTGCCCGCCTTGAGCCCCATGTAGGCCAGGGCACGCTGCATGTCCCGGCGCAGAATCAGGTCGCTGACCTGCAGCGGGTCTGGAACGCGCCCGTCAATAGCGACGACCTGATCAGGGCTCGTGCCCCATGTGACCATCGGCAGCAGCGTGCTGACGTCCAGCGTAACCTCATGATCGAACACGGCACCCTCGTCGCTGTGCAAGTTGCGCCACACGGCCACTGCTCGGCGCCATTGCTCGCCTTTGGGCGCGCGCGGCTTACCCTCGAGGTAGTCGAACACCTTCTGGTCCGGCGCCATGAACGCGCCACGCGCGCCGGCTTCAACAGCCATGTTGCAGATGGTCATGCGCGCCTCGACGCTCAGGGCATCAATGGTTGAACCGACAAATTCGATAGCGAACCCCGTGGCCCCGGAGGCGCCGATTTGGCCGATCAGGGCCATGATGATGTCCTTGGATGTCAGGCCCGGCGACAAGGCGCCCACGACCCTGACCCGCATGGTTTTCAGGCGTTTGTAGACCAGGGTTTGCGAGGCCAGCAGGTGCTCGATTTCCGACGTGCCGATGCCAAACCCGAAGGCACCGAGGGCGCCATACGTGGTGGTGTGACTGTCACCCGCCGCAATCACCATCCCTGGAAGGATGAACCCCTGTTCGGGCGCGATAACGTGCTCGATACCCTGACGCTTATCCAGAATATCCAACAGCTCGATACCGAAATCCTGACAATTGCGCGACAGGTAGGAGACTTGCCGTGCCCCCCCCGCATCGGGCATCACGGCGGTACGTTCAGGCGCGGTGGGGTTCACATGATCGACGACCGCCAACGCCGTTCCAGGACGCCATACCTGGCGCCCGGCTTCACGCAGACCACTGAACGCCTGCGGGCTGGTGTATTCGTTGATGACCTGACGATCGATGTACAACAGGACATGGCCCTGCTCGTCCAGCGAGCAGACCGTGTGCGCATCGATGTGCTTTTGATAGAGGGTTTTGGGGCTGCTCATTAAGCGTTCTCACTCACGGGGACACCTTCGACAGGATAGGGACCGGGGAGTGGTCATCAAGAGCATCTCTGGAATACATGGCTCTACAGTTCGTGTATCACCGACGGGCCAAATCCCCCTAGGAGCAGATTGCTGGCGAAGGACGTAACGCGCAGAGATTGGTGCTATGTGGCGTTCTCAGGTTTTTCGCGAGCAAGCTCGCTCCTACAGTAAATGCGGCTGCGGGCTCTTTAAGCGATGATTTCGACGTAGCTCGACTCCCCGCCTCCCGTCGCACCCGATAGCCAGCCCCAAACGAAACTCAGCGTCGTGCGCCCGGCGTGATCCACGCCTACCGTGCCACGTGACCACCCCGCGAGCAGTTCACCTTCCAGGGTTACGCACTGAAATAGCAGCTCGATGGTCTCTGCACCGCTCACCCGCCCGACCTGCGTGCCCGCGCGAATTCGGCCACCCTGGTAAGTGCTCGAAATCACGCCGTCTTCGATTTGGTAATGAAACACGGTGCCGGTGCCGGACAACCCTCGGGCGTTGTCCGCGACCGCAAACCGACGATTGTGCAAACGTGCGTGGACAGTAGCAGAAGGGTGTTGCATCGGTACGCATCCTTGAATTAGGCGAATCCAAAACGTAAAAAAGGGGCCGTTGAAAACAGCCCCTTTTGATCCTACTGAATAAAGTCTGTCGGATCGAGCCCAGCAATTACGGGGGCTAGCCGATGGGTTTATCAGGAATAAAGTCTGTCGCAACACCATTTTTATGAGGTGGTGTCGTTAGACCTACTAAATAAAGTCTGTCGGAAGCATGCAAGCTATTGATTTCAGATAGTTTTTTATCTAAAACCGCAAATTCGCCGAGCGCAAGCACAATGGAGCTCCGACGATCGAGATTCCGTCGCGGCGTCGGATGTCCGATGGAAAAACCACTCCTTCCGAAAGTAACGCACCTTTATAAAGCGCACAGCCAACACGGTCCAGGTGAGCACCTTTCAGGTCATATGAGAGGTACGCCAATGCTGGGTTAGGAACGGTCCAGTTATTTCCGCTGATGGGACAGTGCGATCATCTACTGGAGAGGAATCACATCGAATGTTGATCACCCTCAATTCTGTAATCGAACAGCAGTCATCTTAGCCCTTTGCTGCTCGCTGACCACAGACTGCTAATCTATTCGAGTATGGATTTGGGTTTAGAACTGAGCCCGCTCGTTGTCGCGGTCGGGTACCGTACCCCAATTTGGAGGTGCGTCAGCCTTGAGCTGGCAAGCGGATAAACTCGGCATAGACCTCAACTAGAGGACGGCGGATGCAAACCCGCCTCTTACTCAATCTGCTATTTGGGCATCAGCAAGGTGATTATCCAAGCCAAACCGCAAGAGGTAGCGCTTGCTGTCATTTTGCCGATATTATGCCGACACACCAGCAAAATGCCCTCAAAATGACAGCGAGTATCGTCCATGGCCAGATTAAGCGTTCGCGACTTTCCTGATAACTTGCACCAGCTGCTGCTCCAGTCAGCTGCCAGGCATGAACGCTCGCTAGAGGGGGAAACCCGGTTTGGCCTCGCGCGCTACCTTGAATCTCTCAAAGCGGCCGAGCCTGAGGCGGCCTCCTTGTGTGAAATTTGGCAGCGCTCTACAGGCCAGCGCTTGCAAAAGCTATTTGCGCGCTTGCGCGAAGACAACGTTTTTTCCTGGGGCGAGCGCAGCGATTTACCTCACTTGGCCCTAGCCTTGGGGGAACCGTCGCCGGCAACGCTGATGAACTGCATCGACGGTCGTGAAGCGCTGCCATTTGATCTGGCGAAACGTATCGCCGAGCGCTACGGGTGCAGTCTGGAGTGGCTTATCAACGGCTCTAGCTCTATGTTTCCATACCCAGAAATTGGCGGGGACTATCGCGAGTTTTTCGAGCCAGCTATCAGGGACACCGGTATCAATATTAAGCTGGTCCGGCTCTGCACCCCTGAGGATGCCGAAGGTAATTTAAGCCGGCATGACGGTACCTTGCTGATGTTCAGATGCAAGGACGACAAACTAAGCATTGCCGCGGGGTATAGCGGTCGCTTTTATCTAAATGGTCGTATGGGTGGTGGTGGCCATAGCTGCCTAGAAGGTTTCGTCAACTTTCTTAATGAGAATCAAAACTTGCAATTCAACGAATACAACTGTGAGGCGCCGATTGACGAATCTGCGATGTGGGACCACCACCCCAATTACTACCTTGATCTCAAACATTGCAGTCAGGCGTCTTGGCTATACCCACTGCGCGCTGGTAGATCGCCTTCCAGCATTGACTGGATGCAGCAGCACACTTTTATGACTCCAAAGCAAAGCGAGCAGCTAATTTCATAAGAAAGGCTCAGCTGCTGGGCATTGGCATGGCCCTTAACCCCCGGCTGAATGCCCCAGTTAGGAATGAGGCATGTCTTGGGAATAATAGGGAGCCAAGATGAATCTTTGTGAGTGTTTTAGGTGTATCACCTGCGGGACTGAAATCGACTGTCGGATAGGGATGTCAAATCGTGACGTCCAACCCTTCCAGTTCGCCTGCCCCAAATGTGAGGAAAGGATTTCATTTGTATTCGGGCAAGCTGACGCCGAACTGCAGGGGGCTGAGAAGGTCGAGGGTTTTGAGGCTCCATTCAAGGGTGAAAAGCCTTTCGTAGACCTCCACCTAGATTTTCCTGTCTATGTTGGGAAGTACAAGATGGGGATGACTACGTTTCTTCGTGTGACTCAAGAGCTCGGTATGGGAGCGTACTCACATCTTAATCAGCGACTGCATATGCTGAATTACCTCCATCCAGTTCAACGAGATCTGTTCAGCCTCATTACCCAGTACAAAAGAGGTGATCTTGATAGTTTTGAAAAAGTTTGTGCAAGGATTCCAGGAGTAACTTTAACATCCAGAAAGAAGCAAGATGTTTTGGCAGCACTGTATTCTGCGACTTCAATAATGTCCTCGCCATTTACAATACATGAGCATAACGCTGAGATCAGTGATGTGGCTCCTAAAATTTATTACTGGCTACTTGACAATCACCGCGACAAAACCATTGAGTTCATCGACAGTATTTTGAGCAATGGCTTCCTTAAGAATTTACACAACGACTGCCTGTCTTTATATCCAAAATTAGTTTCGATGGACCTCGCGTTTCGGCCCGCCCTCTTCTATGACTACGCAGATACAGAAGAGTTGGGTGATATTCCAGCCAGGATGTCGACTGCAGACTTTGAAACTTGCAATAATTTTTACAAAGACCTTGCTGAAGTATTCTCACGTCAAATAACACTTATTGCTGGTATCAACAATCTACTGAAACGTGGTGACTGCAACCAGTTCGAACCATCTTTAAAGCATACCAAAAAGGGTATTAGGCCCGGGCTGGAAAGCCTTGACGCCTTTGCCAACGTCGACCTGGGCAACAAAATCGATTTTATAGACAAATCATTTTATGCAATAGACCTCGATGCCATCGATAACAAACTTAGGAATGCGATCGCTCACTACAAGTATGACTACAAGGAATCAAGTCAACGCATCACGTATTATCCGAGCAAGGAAGGCATGAGCCGGGAGAAGTGCTATGAAATCCAATTCATGAGTTTCATTAGAAAGTCACTGCTCCTATTCAGAGAGGTTCATAGTGTGAACCACATTATTAAGGCGACGCTTTTTCTATGTGTCTTGGTATTGAAAAAGGACATATAAAAGGCAGGAGGTTATTTCGCATTACTGGCGAGAGTATAGCTCACTGTCGTAAGGGGTAGGTCGTGGGTAGCCGTCTCGTGCTACGCCCACGCCATATGACGCGAAACTGGCCCTGATCAAACCGATGAGGGCTGGCCCACGAAACTCACGAATGCACCTCCAACCAAGCGTGGCTTGGTTGGCCCCTTTTCGATTCCCCTCAACAACTACCGGATTGCCCTAAGTCATGACTTATGCTGGCAAGTGTCGAACTGTCCCGATGATGGTGAGAGATTTCGCTCCTCGGGTCATCGCGACGTACAAATCCTTCGCATCAAGCGAGTCGGCATCAAGAATGACGGCGTGGTCATACTCAAGGCCTTTAACCAGCAACGTAGTACCAATCAGCTTGCGGTGGTTGATCGGTCGGCCCGAATGCCTCATCTCACGCTGATAAAGAATGCCAGCCTCAACGAGCGTCGTGGCTTGACCATCAATATGAATCTTGAGCACGTTCAAGAAACGATAGAGTAAGTCACGGCGATAGGCTGATGTTTCGGGGTTGCTCTTCAACGTTTCGAAGAAGGCCTTAAGATGGCTGCTGGACGGGTCAGTCAGATAGTCATTTGCAGCTTGAAGGACCAAAGGGTATTTAGTGGTCCTGCGCAGCTTGGTTACTTCGCCTCGCCTAGTTCCGGCCGTCAACGCACTGGGTACACCAGTGAGGCATTTCATCGCAAATTTCACTACAAGGAGAAACCCCGCCTGAACAGTCTTGACGGCAACAAGCTTTTTGATAAACGAATGCAGATCTTTACCTTCGATTTCCTCGATTGAGGAAAAACGTCCGGCCATGGTTTTCGCCAAGAGGTGAGTTTTATTCTTGGACTGGCTGTCCCCGCCGTGCAGAGCGATGACGCTCTCATTATTGTTCAGCATCCCACAAAGCGCCGTGTACTGTTTAGCGGCGAGGTACTCGGGCTGGGTGTAGGTACGAATCACGCTCGGTGGTAGCTGGGCCAGCAAATCAATCTTTTGGCCTAGCTCGATCTTTCGCCTCACATTTTTGAGCCATTCGCCAAGTTCCGGACTCTTCGCCTTGACCCACCGCCAAGGGACCTCCAGCTGTCCCAAGCAATCAAATTTGGGGTAGACGCTGACTTCCCAATCAACGGGCTTGCCATCGTCAAAATCAAATATGGATTGGAGGGGGTCTCCCAACAGTCGGCTTGGAAGAAACTCTGCCAGGTTGCAGACGAGATCATGTTGTACGTCGGAGCAGTCCTGGTACTCGTCGACGTAGAGACCTATGTAGCTGGACGACACGGCCTCACGAATGAACCTCTTTCCGAGCAAATGGGAGCAGCACTCGTACAACTTATTCCACTGCTTGCTGGTCGGGTTTTCAATTTTCCAACCAGATGCTTTCGGGTACGCCAGACAGAGTCGAAGTGCCCAGCTAGCAATCGTATCGACCTGGAACTGGGAAGCACGAACGCCCAAGTCCGCCATTTTGGTTTTTATCGAATTCACGCCGGCAAAAGTGTGCGTCAGGATAAGCTGCCGGCCACCTGACGCTCGCACCGCCATTGCGATGAGATGAGTTTTTCCAAACCCCGCAGGCGCGATTACATAACCTTTGGAGGTACAGTCGTTGAGCTTGATTGCGAGGTCTTCAGACACGCTTCGCCCACTCCCAAAGCCTTCCCAACTCTAAGGCGAGATTTGTTTTGCCGAATCCGGGATCGTTGAAAGCGGTACTCACCGCCTTGAACCACAGGTCGCCTCTAGTAGTATCCTTGAACCATCCCGCGCTCTTTGCTGCAGCACCAATTGCAGTCCGCAGCTTGGGGCTATCCCGCCACTCGCTGATGTCAGGGTCCAAAACGTCCTGATACTGCGATCGCACTTGATCGTATACCGGGTAGAAGAGTTCGACTTGGGCGAGCGTCAAGCTGGCAACTACGGAAGCCCAGGGCAGATCCACAAAAGCCCGCTCCTCAAGCGAAAGTTTGTCGTTCCAGACGTAGGTGGGAATTCCTATTGCAACAAGCCCAGCAGCATCAGCGGCTGAGAACTGCTTCTCGGCATCGCCATCAGCTAGTGCCGACACGTCATAGCCAAGCTTTTTAAAGGCAATAGCCATGCCCTTCACTTTGCTGGCTCCCTTAGCGTCTAGCAACGCCACACCGTGATATGACAATGGATCTTGCCCATTTTCGAGTTGGTGATCGTCTAAGCCCCTTATGAAACCTACCTCGGTAGCGCCTTCACATACGACAACCTTTTTGGCCAAGAAAGCTTCAGCGCTAGAGCGAATCTTACCCTGAACCTCATGCTCTTCGAGGCCCTTCTCGGCAGCGGAGACGATCGTCACGACCCCGCCCTTGCTGTGGACGATATGAAGGTCCTGCACCGTGAGCTCGCGAAGCACCATGGGCGAATGGGTAGTTAGGAAATACTGCCCGCGTTTGTCCTCCCTGATGTGCTTGATGAGACGCGTAATGCGATGGGGCTCGAGGCCGAACTCCAACTCATCGAACAAGGTGATATGGCCATCCTCCAGGCCCGCTTTCTGGATTCCACACTGAAGCATCCGGCGAGATCCCAGACCTAACTGGCGCAATGGGATTTCGCCGTCATGCAGGGAAAGACCGCCGACTTTCAGGTTGATGGACGCCAAGTCAAGATGGGCCTTATAGGCATCAAGTACAGGGACACCTAAGAGCTTCGCAATCTCTTGCGATTTGGTTGCTGCAGTGTCGAAGTTTGTCAGGGAGACAGCCCGGTCGACATCGAGCGAACTCCTGGCAGTCCTCGATGCATTGGCCAATAACTCGCTCAAGCTCTGCGCCGCAGTAAGCTTGGCAAGTGCAGTTCCGTTTGCCCAGGAAAGCTCTCGTTCGCTGAAAACGCCGATGAGGCCAACCCCGACCTTGTTTCTATCTGCCTGTTTAAAAGGCACCCCGTCAGGGTTGCGATCGCACACCACAGCCCATTTCGGCTCCAAGTCCTTCTCAACGGTTAGCCGGGCGGTCAATACGCTTTCCAGATGATCATCTGGCTCATCAAGCAGCTTTTGAGCTGCCGCATCCCAACCCCGGAGGTACAACCCATATTTATTAAGGGCAGAAAAGTCTGCGGCCAAATGCCCGATCGTAATCTCGATGATGATGGGGTCAGCGATTTTGCACTGGTAAAAATCTGAGTCGCTGAGGGCCAGATTCCACTGGGGATGGAATGTGTAACGGATGGCCTCCAAAATTGTGGACTTGGAGGAGTCACCTTTACCTATGAGACAAAAAATGTCAGCGGTTGGCACATTCCAATCAAGCGTTTTCACTCCGCGGAAGTTCTTGATCACGATCTTTCTGATTTTCACCAGCCAGCATCCTTCTGAACGTCATCTATGAGTAACGGCGAAACGCAGTTGTAGCGCCTCACCTGGCTCCCAGGAATGCAGCGGGAGTGGCCATTCGCCGTTACTCATCATAGATACATCCTGCGAGTCGGGGGAACTGATCGTAATAATTCGTTTGGGATCGTGTTAGCTCGCATGCTTTACCGACACCAGCTCTATGTATCTGAATTTCTTGAGCCGCTTTCGTTGCATCAAGCTCGGCTTGGAGCGTCCTCGCAATTCCTAAGCAGGTGAAGACCTCTGTTCCACGCGGGCTCGCTTTCTTTCTCGTTCGGCTTTCCTTGCAGCTCGGTCCCTGCTCAACTCAACCTCTCTCATGGGATGGTTGATGAAGTGCTGTTCGTAGGTACGGATCAGACCAGCATCGTGACTTGCCATAACCTGCTCGAAAACGTAATCCGCGTTCCTGGCGACGATTTCGTACTTATCGGTTTCAAGGTTTCTATTTGAGATCAGTAACAGCGCCTCGGGAGTGAAATTTCCGCTGCTCCAGATTTCAAACCGCTGCGGCAGGTATCCCCATTCGGAATGATGCTTAGCCACTTCGCGGAGTACGGGAATGCGCTTGTCGAGCCATTTGGCGACTTCTGCGTCATCTACATTGCCCAAGGGATGTACTCCCTTGCACTCGATGAACACCACGTCTTGATACCTCCTGACTACCAAGACGTCAATTTCGGCCTGCCGGCCAAGGCTGTCCTTAACCTTCCTGTTCACTTCAGGATCGCCGCCCGGGAACGTGGACTTGGCAATGTGAGCAACTGCAAACTCAAACAAACTTCCTCGCAAAGTAGACCCGGCGCCCTCTATCCGCGAAAGCACGTTGAAAACCTGATCCAGTGACTCAGGGCTGTCCAAGAGCTTGGCCGTGTTTTCGAGTAATGAGCACAGGCTCTTCAGAGCTCTGGCTACCTCCAGGCCGAAAAGGCTTTCGGTAGTGGCAGGAATGATGCCCTCTGCTTTTAAGAGCGAGAACGCTTCGGTGGAAAACTCTTCAGCTACAAAAACCTGGAGACAGCGGCTTACCTTTGAAAGGCTGCGCAGCGTCACGCATTTTTTGACGAATGCACTCAGTTCCTCCGCAGTTACCCGTCCATTCAAAGCAATGTCGCAGACAAAAAATCCGCCCTTAACGCCGGCAGCCTCAGAATACGAACGCATCGGAAACAGAAATGATGGACCCGCCATATCCCACTGAAACGTACCTACCTGCGGCATCTTCTCTAGCCCATCGTCCTCACGGGTTTTGACGGCCTCGTAGCTCACCAGCCCCAATTTTCGTGCCCAGTCCTTTACCGCGATCAGCGCCAGTCGCTCTGCAATGTTTCGAGCCTTGAGTTTGGCCAGCGTGATCCCGTCCTGGAGGGGCATTTCTTGATCGCATCTCACGACGCATGTATCCCCTCCCGGCAGTGCTACCTCCTTGACCAGACTCGCGCTGATCAACCGTTCAAGCAGACTTTCGGCCGAGACGTGTTTCAACTGAGCTACCGGCGCTCCACAGGCGATAAGGAAATGAGACCGCAGCATGAAGTTAGAGCGCATTTTCAAGGCTTGGAGGGCTGAGTAGTAGGCGCTATTCGTCTGCTGAAGAGCATCAATCAGATTGGAAAAAAATTTCCGCGAGCCGTAATCGGATCGTAGATACACAAAGCGGGCACGGTGAGGAAAGATTAGGTGGCTCAGCTTTCTCATATCTTCACAGCCCCGCTCGACCCGCTTGCGAGCGGCCGTAGGAGCCAGGTTGTATTGAGATTCCAGGATCTTCGCGAGCTCACTGCTCAGCATCGGGCCGTTCTTAGCCAGAATTTTCGCTACCGCATCCTTCGCCATTTCGCCTCCGTAATGCCTATGTCACACAGCGCTATTTATATAACTTGTAAACAAGTGCCGTTCTGCTTGCTGTTTGTATTCTATGAAAAGCCCAATTTACAAGGTCTTCCTGGAACCGAGTCAGCGGAAAACCAGAAAAATGTCACAATAGTCGAATCTTGGGCGCCTGCAAGGTGTTGCTTTAGACGCCCGGAGCCAGGTGAAGGGCCGACATGTGGCCCGATGATCAATGTCGCCTTTCTATCGAGGGAGCAAGATGCAGATCGGCCTGTTTTGTTCTTAGACCAACCCTAGAGAGCTAAACTGAAGATCTGCGGAGCAGGAGCTGCTGCGCGATGATTCAGAGGGCCTCAATATGACCATGCCGAATGAACGTACCCGGGCTGTCATCCAAACGGGAGAGTTTCTGCTCGAGCTATCCCGAGATTCCTCGTTACCAGAACGGATACGCCGTGACGCCAAGTTTCTCCTGCGTCATTACCCAGACCAGTTCCAGATGCTCCTTGCTGGACGGATTGAAGAATCATCAGATTCTGACGTATCCCCATCAGGTCCAGTCTTCAGTTCCTCAATCGAGAGCAGCTATCACTCCCCGATCGTTTACGCTGCAGACGCGAAAAAGTCAGATGAACAAATGGGATAGAGCCGTCGTAGCTTTGGCCGTCGCTCGAAAAGTCGTGTTTTTCGCCGGCGCAGGCATCTCTGCTGCAAGTGGAATTCCAACATTTCGCGACAAACTCATAGGCCTTTGGGAGAAACACGACCCCGAAAGATTGGAAACGGTACAGGCTTTTCGGGAGAACCCTCAACTGGTTTGGGGCTGGTATCTGTGGCGGCGCTCCCAAGCTGGCCAGGCCCAACCAAACGCCGCTCATCTTTCGATTAGTCGACTGGCGGCCACCGGCAAACAGGTTTCGGTCATAACTCAGAATATCGATGACCTGCACGAGCGCGCGGGGTCTCAGAACGTCGTGCATTTGCACGGCAGCTTGATGAATCCGATCTGTTTTGCCTGCTAGCGTCCGGCGGTAATCACAACTGATCAGCTTCAGGTTTGTGCAGAAGGAGAATGGGTAGAGCCGCCCCCGGTGCACACGGTGCAATGGGAAACTCCGACCTGGAATTGTGTGGTTTGGAGAGGATCTGCCTGCTGGAGCCTGGAAAGCAGCTATGGCCGCCGTCAGGAATTGCGACGCCCTGATCTCCGTGGGGACTTCAGGAGTCGTCAGGCCTGCGGCGGATATTCCTGAAATCGCACTGTCATCTGGCGCGACAGTTATCCACGTCAACATTGCAGACGTTTGCCTGAGGTCCCCAAATGAATTGATGCTGATAGGCGCGGCCGCGCAGGTGTTGCCTGAACTATTGCAGGCGACACCCTCGAGATAAAGCTGGCAGCAGCTCAGCAGGATGTGCGAAGGCTTTCACGGCGCTTACTTTGCAGGCCCTCGCGGCTTTGGCGCCCCTTTGGATTCGAATAGCAGTCGGCTGTACGCATCCTCCAAGCCCTCCCGAGTTTGCTTGGGTAAGGCTGGTTTTTTTTCACGCACGGGCTTCGAAGACGGATTGGAAGGTGAACCTGGCGGATGGAGCTGTTCGAAAGTCTTACGCTCCTCGGCTGTCAGGGATGAAACAAAAACCTTCTCGCTCACCCGTGCAGCTCGATCGTCCTTGGTGAAGCTCAAGACGTTGGAAGGCAACGGTACCGGGAACGGACAACGGAGGTCAGGCCTGGCTCCGGTTTTATTCTTATGAATGCTGAGGCGAGCTAGCTCCTCGATATCGTCCCTACTGCTGGAGTACGAGGCTGAAAGGTAAGCATTGTTGACGTCCTCCAAAGTAATCGTATGGCGACGGGCCGCACGGGCTTCGAGATACGCCACCTTGATCAGTTGAACCGCCAGACGCTTTATACCGAACGTCCAGCGATACAGCTCATGTACAAGGGCGGCCGGATCTGCGGATACGCGTCGTCCACTCACCCGGATGCATTCTCGAACATATTCCTCCCAAGCTTTCGAGTCAGGATGGTCCGGCAGCATGACGCGGAGGTCGGATAGAAGCCGTTGCTTGTCCTCACTGTTTCTTGTCAGCAGTTTGTGGCCCAAGCTGTAGTTCGCCACATAGATCATCGGAATCCCCAGCCCGGCCACGGTGAGGAGAATATCCGTGACCCGGGCTACGCCTTGACCAGTGCTCTGATGCTGCATCTCTTCGAGCATCATTAGTGATACACCGTCACGATTGACCCTACGCCGGCACTCCGTCAGCAGCTTTGATGTGTTCGCTCTAACTCCTGCCGCGTCGCCGCCGAGGAAGTCTTCCAACAACTGCCTGCCGCCAGCCTTCCCCCTTGCGCTGGCGTACCAGTACGAGATTAAGGTATGCGGTTCATGGTAATGAGCCGATGCATAAGGAGCAGGTCCAGGCATTACCTTCATCAGCGCTCTAATAGTTTGGCTCTTCCCAATGCCAGCAAGGCCGGTAAGGCAAGTAGGGAACGCCTCCTCCTCAGGGGGGTGATACAGCCGCCGCTGATATTGCTGGTCAGTGGAAAAGCTCTCGGCCGAAAAGCTGCGCGCACGGTCAACGCTGTCTTTGATGAAGTCCAAAGAAAACTGGTTGGGAAGGAAAATCGTCTTCAGGGCCTCCGACAAACGCTCAGCGGCCAATGCGGGGCTCAACTCCTCAAGACCGGTCACCGGATCAGGATGCACTGTAACCAACCGCCGGATATCAGCCAGCGTGTCCGGTCCGTCAAAGCGCCTGGAAAAGATGTTAGTCATGACCTTTCCCCATCAACCGCTTCTGATCGGCGGCATCACGCTCGGCCGATCCACCCTTCGAAGGACGCCCCAACTTGCGAGTTCCACTGTCCCAGGTTTTGCCTGTTGCGTGAAGAAACTGGGCATTGCGATCCTGGAGGATCGCGGGCTGTTCTTCACGAAGCTGCGCCTTGCCGCGCAGCCGATTCTCATTGAGCACTTGAAGATCCGACAGCGAAATGTCGACACTGCTGGGGTGGACACTCGCCGGCTTTACAAAGTCGAGTTCGTACAGGACGCCTTCTAACTCAATCCAGATATGCCTGACACACATTGTCATCACATACGCTGTGACAGGTATCTGACCATTGAGCGCAATCTTGTCAAAAACTTCGGTATCAATCAGCTTTGAAGAGTTGTACTTACGGCCATAAAAATAAACTCCACTCCTTTTTATGTGCGCCGGATGAGGAGTCAGGAACTCTCGCACAGCGTAGTCAAAACTAACCTCCGTTCCTGCATCGTAACCAAGATCACTATAAAACTTGTAAATATTATGTGGGGTTGGACTGAAGCCCACCTCCAACATCTCAGGCGTCATCTTCCCCTCAGCATCTGAAGCATGATTATCGTAAATAGCTTGAAGAATATGCCGCTTGGACATCTCGACAAAGTTGAGGGAACTATGAAAGTGCGTTGGCTGATCATTGTCAGACTTGGTCCGAGGATGTGACGACTCAACCGTCGCTTTCGACTGACCCGAATGGGTAGGAGTCAGCTCAAGCCGGGATAACCAACTCATCATTTCGCCACGAGCAACTGCTTGTGAACGGATCGGTACGCCCATGGTAGAGCCGGGCCCACGGTCGAAGACGATGTTTTGTGGCAGACCGTAAGTTGGCCATTCTTCTTCTTTAATGGTTAATCCGAACAACGAGGCAAATTTGACTTTGCTAATAGCCATCGAAAAGAGGGCCATGCGGTAAGCTTCCATATTCTCTTTGTTTTCGGAGAAACCCAAGGCGACGACAGCTCCAGACTGGCCACATACTCCTCGAACCACACAGGCCGAATCCATAGCGGCTCCTTCGAGCAAACCAGATATTTTGCCTTTTGGGTTATAGCCGTCAAACTCAACAAGTTGGTTTACGTTGACCAAGTCATGAGAAAAACTTCCAACAAAACCGGACTTCGCTCGAGCCCAACTCGGACCTCTACGCGCTTTCCTATACGCCTTGGTGCTTATCACCTGACCAAGACAGTAATCGTACTGTCCTTTTGTGGGAAATGGCTTACCTTCGGGATGATAGAATTTCTTTTTTCCTTTCGATGTTGTTAAAGGAATACAACCGAACTCACCCACCAGCACGTCGCCAAAGATCTCAGTGTCAGATTTCGTTTTATCGTTATATTTAATGAATCCATTTACGATAGAAGCCTGCATTTCGGGCGTAGCAGGAAATCGGGATTTGAGCCCCGACTTAAGCGGCCTTCCCAATACTTTTCCGTCTGCTGCCTGTACCCTTTTGCCTTTCCCACAACGGTTGAACTTGGGCATAAGCGCCCATTTCGAGCGGCCAAACACCAAATATGTAAAAAACCAAAACCTCAACCGGGCTCCGACCTGCTTGGGGAACTGCTGATCGGCATAGGAGTTGATAATCGATTCAGGCCTGTCGCTCGAGAGGATATCCTCCGCATGTTCTACCAAATGAGCTATGGCGAGGTAACGCTTGTTGACCATTTCATCGTAGCTTTTCGTCGGCCTGACTCGATCTTTTTCCAGTTTATCCACCGAAGTGCCGCTGATGGACGTCAACCATGGAGGTGTGGCGTCACTGCCACATTCCACAAGATCACCATTGGTCAACGCCAGATCAAATTCAGGCCGCGAAAACGTCAGCAAACGCGCAGTGGTGCCTTTTTCATCAAAAAATACAAGGCGCGCCCTGTTCGCCTTGCCGTCACTTGCAAGGAAATAGTATTCAACATCGTTCGTCAGCCCTTTGAATCCCTCAGGTGCTTTCAGCTTCGAGCCAGTGATCATTCGGGCAGTCCGGCAAAAAGTGAGCCATAGACTTGCAGAACATCCGGCGCATCCGTCACCAATGGATGATCGATAAGAATCGGGTCAAACAAACTGACCTGTAGCTTACGCTCCCATATGTCTTTGTAGATCTTCGTCAGAAACAGATCACGCCGGCCCCACCGCTGTCCGTAGGTTAAGGCAACAGACGCGACTGGCCTCCCATGAGCGACACAGTCACCGACGTCGTGCGAGAAGTCCTCGAGAAGATTCGATTCGAGGCTGATTTCGCGATCATGGTAGCCGTATAGAAGATCCAAGTTGGCTACCAAGACTGGGTCCAACAGGTCCCTAGAGACCCTCACAGTCCTCATACCTGCACTATGGTAGTACGCCTCTTCCAAGGCATGTCGCAAGCGAGCTTTCTCGCGGTCTTCTTTCTGTTTCGCCAGACTCTTCAAGCTTCCCCGCGCAACCTCATCAAAATCCATCGCACTCAACTTCACTGTCCAGTTCACAACGTAGGGGACTGAGCCTTGCGGCTGGATATAGAGAAGTAGATCGCCCAGGTACGGATGGGGGACCCTCTGGCGTTCACCATCCCCGTAGGTCACGACTACAGTCGCGTGTTTAAACCCGATTTCCTCCGCTACTAATGATGTTCCCTTCACCGGCAGAAGTTCCAAACCTGCAGCAAAAGGGTGCCCTTGAAGTGGATGAACATGTGGAATCGGGCTGAGCATCTTCTGCTCGTGCAACTCAAATACGTCAGGATTATAAAGAGCCAGTTGGGCGAAGATTCTTTCCGGTGTAGAAAGAAGATGCAGTGCTCGGCCCAGCTTCCTGCTATTAAGTCGGCAAATACGAGAGCCCTTGGGCGCTTCACCAGGGACTGCATAAATTCTAGGTAAGTAGATATCTCCCCACTTGAAGCGGCCTTGTCGACCTATAATGCGAAATAACGATTTTTTAAGATCCACTAATTTTATCCATCGTCCATTCAATCCTTACAGGCAACTTATAAAGGCTCACCTGCATCGGGTGAATAAGCAGTCCAATAGCGCGCTGGCACGCCGATGGCTACACCACGCGCAATTTACTTTTCTCGGGATGAGCGGAGCCGTGCAGGACTTGACGCCCTACGCTAGTGAATGGACAATGGATTCGTCAGGAGTCGAAAGCTGACTTATCCTCAGAGGCCCAAGGTAGCACTTGGGCCTTTGTCTATCTGGCTCCTGGGTTTTCTATCCAGTTTCCATGTTGTTTTCCTCAGGCCTGAGTAATAGGCCAGCAACTCTCTAATTTCAGCTGGCTGCACTTTGGCAGCTACATCTTCGTTAATTAGGCAGAACTTGCATCGGCTGTTTGGCGTGCGTTTTCGGTTTTCAGTACTGCCTTTAGTAAAACGTTACTTAACGCAGCATGTTACCGCCGGAAAATGGCAGTTGACAACTGGAATAATTCAGCGAAGTTGCGCCTCCGGCGGCGGTTTTATGCTGATTTTCCAGTGCCTTCGGGGCTTAGAGGGCCAAAAACCGGCACATCTAGATGATAGGGAAATAAAAAACTGATGGTAAAAACCAACAGTTATGGGTCCTTAGATTCGCGAATAACCAGCCGCTGTTTAGGCAGAATGGATACGAAGCACGGGTGCCAGGCCTCTATACTAATCTCTTCTGCCACTCGTCTAGGAGGCCCCATGAACGCCGCCTCAGGTCAGGAATGGGTGGCAGAACCATTGCCTCGGCTGGACTGGCTACCCGACGAAACGCTGTTTAGCCTATGCAGTCGACAGCATCTAGTAATGGGGAACTTAGACCCTGCGACGACATCCAGCGCTATTTTGGGACTGCGTCGCCAATTCATAAAGCATGATATCCCCTGCGGAATTTCAGCATTAGAACAAACGGGGTTCACTTACTGGGGCAGTGCAGAGTCTATTCTTCTTAATCACACAATATTTCCACTATTCGCTCCATTTCAAAATAAAGTTAAAATTGAAGACGCGATAAAAACTTTAAAAGGCGATCGCATTGACTCAATTAAATATCGACTTGGCCTAGTATCAAGCGGCTTTGGCGCTGAACACCCACTGAAAGCGTGTCCGCACTGTATGCACGAGGATGTGCACGCTCATGGCGTAGCGTACTGGCACCTCACGCATCAATATCCAGGCGTTCTGATCTGCCCACGCCATCAAGCTTGGCTTATGGCATCCACCAAAGGCAGACGGTGGTCGGGTCGCTTTGAATGGTCGCTTCCTGCCGAGGAGTTCCTTATCGAGCAGGACTCCTCTCAGAAACTCTGGTCACGTCCAGTTTTTTTGGCCTTGGCGGACAATGTCATCAACCTTGCGTCCATCGGCCGAGCGACGTCCTTCGAATCATGTACCGTCGCCGCGGCGTATCGAACAGCTATACTCCACGGGAGCAGATCTGCATCACTGTTCGATCGCACCGAGCCGCTACGCCGCTTTCATCTTTTTGAATCATTGCCGGCAGACAAAAAAAGCTCCGAGTCATTTGTGAACCAGCTTGTTCGTACCCCACGCAGAAGCATTCATCCTCTGAAACATCTGATTCTGATTGATTGGCTATTTGATGACCTGCACTCGTTTCTAGAGGCCTACAAAGCCGAAGTGGCCAGATCAGCCCAGCAAGTGGCAAGCACTCCATCGAGGGTACCTGATAAGCGAGTCTCGCTATCAAGCTCTGGGGCTCCAGCCAAAAACGCTCCCAGGCCCAAACGACTAAAAGGCCAACTCAAAGAGGATCTGCTGTCAAAACTGGCTGAGGGCGTATCGAAACAGGTGCTTTGTGAAGAGTTTCAAATCACTGTCTCCACGATCAATAAGCTGCTACGTGCCCATCCAACGACCTACGCCATAGCACTTAAAGCTAGGCACCGCCGCGAGACTGATGAGCACAGGAGTCAGTGGCAACACCTGCACGGTTTGTATCCTGAACTGGGAGTCCAGGCTTTGAGGAACAAAATGCCTCCTCTCTACGCCTGGCTTTACCGAAACGACAAAGCCTGGCTGGTAGCCGAAGACCAAACCTTCACCAAACCTGCGCACGTGAACAAGCACCATGTTGACTGGGAGGCCCGGGATTATCGGCTACTGAGCATGTTACGAACGGCGTGCGTTTCGATCGCTTTACCGCAGCGCAGTCCGGTCACAATGGCCCAGCTGTACGCCATGATACCCATGCTCTCGACTTGCCTGGAAAATCGGGACCAATACCACGAGTCCAGAGCATACTTATCTACGGTGCTGGTCGCTCCAAGCCGCAAGATCTCCTCGACCACGGATAGCAATAATGCATCCGAGCGTAGATAACTTAAGGTCGAACAAGGTCGAAGACTACGACCTCTGCCCGCCAAGACCAAAATGTGAGTAACGTCATGACCGAAGCCCAACGCTGGACAGTGAAATGCCAAGATCCTGCGGATGGAAGTGGCGACGTCATCATTGACTTGCCGCCGGACCTACTCGCCTGTTTAGGACTGAGCATCGGCGACGTACTAACCATTGAAGTGATCGGCGGCGCGATAGTTCTGACGCCGAAGTCGAGCGACTCAGCTACACTCTGAATCGCACCGGCGCGCTTTACCTAATCTTCAAACGGGCGAACGGCACATCTGAGCGGCGGCGTTTGGGCATTGATTGCCGGCGGCGGAAATCCGTATGGGATGTGAATTCAACCGTTCGCGAGGGCAGCAATCAGCCAAGAGCGGTAATTACGATAGCTGCCGTTATCCTTACGCTGCTGCTCACATTTTCAGCACGCATGATAAGAAACGCTCATTTTTGGTAATTTCCATGGATCGAGATGGCGTGCATGCGGGAGACGATATGCATAGTCGTGAAACGTCAATAATGGTTAAAGCGTATGCGTCCGGCTCACCAATTCAGATTCACAAAATCAGGCACTTAGCGATTATCGCCAGTGCCTTTTTTGTGCCCGCAATACAGCCTCAGTAAAGACACTATATGCCGCGAGACGGCTTATCAAACGCAAAGGGTGCCTTAGAGTGGAGCTACACCCTGAACTGTTCCATCAATTTCATCTGTTGAGTGGTCAGGCTATGTAGCTCGCTGGCAACCTGCGCCGATTCGGTGGCTTGCTCGGTCAGGGTTTCGGTCACACTGCGAATTGCCGAGATATTGCGATTGACCTCTTCGGCGACTGCACTCTGCTCTTCCGCCGCGCTGGCGATCTGCAGATTCATGTCGCTGATGACCGTGACCGCGTCACTGATCTTGCCCAGCGCCTGAAGTGCCTTTTGGACTTGTCCTACATTACTGTGAGCCTTGGTTTGGCTCACGTGCATCGCCACCACGACACCGCGAGTACCGTTCTGGATGCGCTCGATGACCTGGCGGATTTCCTCAACGGAATCCTGGGTTCGTCTGGCCAAGTTGCGCACTTCGTCGGCGACCACCGCGAAACCACGCCCGCTTTCGCCCGCACGGGCGGCTTCGATAGCCGCGTTGAGGGCAAGCAGATTGGTCTGTTCAGCAATGCTGCGGATGACTTCCAGGACCGTGCCGATCTGTTCGCTATCGACCGCCAGCGCTTCGACTTCGGCCACCGCCTTGCTGACGTCCTCGGCTAGGATGCCAATGTCACGGGTACTGCGCTCAATTATGCCGACTCCGTCCCTGGCCGATTGGTCGGCCGCGCGGGCAGCCTGAGCGGCATTTGATGCGCTGTTGGCAACATCATGGGCGGTCGCGCTCATTTCGTTTGAAGCCGTGGCCACCTGATCGATCTCACGAAACTGAACCTGCATGCTTTCGCTGGTCTGCCTAGCAATTAACGAAGACTGATCGGCGGTGCCGCGGGCATCGAGGGTGTTTTGCTTTATCCGGGTGATGGTCGGTTGCAACTTGTCGAGAAAGCGGTTGAACCAGTTGACCAGTTCGCCCAACTCGTCTTTCTTGCTGTATTGCAAACGTTGGGTCAGGTCGCCATCGCCGCTGGCAATTGCCTTGAGCATACCTGCTACGCGAGTGATCGGCTGGGTCACGCTTGAGGCGGACATCCAGATCAGTAAGCACCCCAGCAGGCAAGCCCCAGTGGCCATCAACAGGGCTTGGAGGGTGCCGCTGGATTGGGCTTTATCGAACACCCTTTGAAGTTTATCCGCATCGGCCAGCAATACTTGGTGCGGTACGTCGATGGCCACGCCCCAGGCTTTTGCATCAGCAATCGGTTTGACCGGATAGACCGCCCGGATCAGCCCCCCTTGGTGAAGGATCTTCGGCGTATCACCGTCCAGCGACGCAATGATTTGTTTACCCTCCGCGCCAAGCGCTTTCCCCATATTTGCGCCAACCTGGGTGGCGTCGAAGCTGAAGGCGGCGAGTATGCCCGTGTCGGAGAGAATCAGCATACGACCCGAGCCATTAAATAAGCTGCTCTGCGCGGCACTGGCAGCTGCCTGCAGTGAGTCCAGCGCGATGTCCAGGCCCACTACACCTATGACCTTGTCGCCGACGATCAAAGGTAGGGAGATGGTCGTCATCAATATTCGCTTACCGTCGACGATGTCTGCGAAAGGAGCCATAAGACAAGGTCGCTTGCTGTCCCGAGGGCATGTGTACCAGCCGTTATAGGGAGCACCACTGATGCTGAGCGCCGTGCTGCCAAGGTCGCTCTCGTTGATCTGCAGGCTCATCACCTGACCGGTGTCACGGTTCCAGGCACTGGCGAAGCGCCCCGACTCATTCGACGCACGGGCCGTATCATGGGCGAACTCGGCGTTCTTTCCATCTAAGGCATTACGTTCATAGACCAGCCATACACCCAGCACTCCGGGATTGCGCTCGAATGTGGTCTTGATGCTTTGATTGAGTTCTTCCCGCAGTGCTGCGGCTGTTAGTCCACGATGGTTTGCCATATTGCGCAAATCGTTCGCCTCGTCGGCCAGAGCAGTGATGACGGTCAGGCCGGTACCGAAGGTCTTCTGTAAATTCGCAGCCTGCTCAGCAGCTTTTGCCAGTAGCAGGTTCTCGCCACTGCCGGTCAGCATCTGGCTGCTGGATTGACTGATCATCTGCTTGTTCAGATTGCTTTGATAAAGATTCATGCCGACGATCAGGCCCATTACCCCGAGCAGGCAGAGCCCGGATAAAAGCACGATCTTCAAGCGAATAGACATGGGACTGCCTCATGGATGAACAATATGTTTTGTCAGTCAGATAAGTGCTTCCACCTACTCGGCGTTGGCACTACGCGCAGCCTGCAAAAGCAAGACTGCGCGCTTGTGCGTTTCAGCATTCGTGTGGCCGCAGAGTCGGCGCCACTGTTCGGTCAGTGCTTGACCATCACGTGGCGAATCACGGTGTAATCCTCCAATCCGTACATCGACATGTCTTTGCCGTAGCCGGATTGCTTTACACCACCGTGTGGCATCTCGCTCATCAGCATGAAATGGGTATTGATCCAAGTGCAGCCGTACTGCAGGCGCGCCGCAAGACGGTGAGCTCGCCCTACGTCAGAGGTCCACACCGATGATGCCAGGCCATAATCAGAGTCGTTTGCCCAAGACAGTGCCTGCGCCTCGTCTTCAAATTCGGTCACGGAAACCACCGGGCCGAAAATCTCCCGGCGCACCACTTCGTCGTCTTGTCGCGCGCCGGCAAGTACCGTGGGTTCGAAGAAGTAACCGGGACCTTCCACGCGTTTCCCGCCCGTCACGACTTCTATGTGTGGCAGTAACCGTGCTCGATCCACGAAGCCGACAACACGGTCCAAGTGCTGTTGGGTGATCAGAGGCCCCAGCTCAGTCTCAGGATCATCCTGAAGACCAAACTTGATACTGGATACGGCGATGCCGAGCTTTTCAACGAGGCGAGCGTAAATGCCTTTTTGCGCATAGATCCGGCAGGCGGCGGTGCAATCCTGGCCGGCGTTATAGAAACCGAAACTACGTATGCCCTCTACAGCCGCATCGATGTCTGCGTCGTCGAAAATGATGACGGGGGCTTTGCCTCCCAATTCCATATGCATACGCTTAACGGTGTCAGCGGTGCCGGCGATGATATGACTGCCGGTGGCCACTGACCCCGTCAGTGAGACCATCCGCACTTTCTCGTGGGTAGTGAGCGGCTTGCCTACATTGGGCCCTCGTCCGAACACAACATTGACCACGCCAGCAGGGAAAACCGTGACCATTAACGAGGCTAACTTAAGCGCCGTCAGCGGTGTCTGTTCGGAAGGTTTGAGGACAACGGTATTGCCGGCCGCCAAGGCGGGAGCCAGCTTCCACGCGGCCATCATCAGTGGATAGTTCCAAGGCGCGATCGAGGCGACGACACCCACGGGATCGCGCCGAATCATCGAAGTATGGCCTGGCAAATACTCGCCCGCCGCCGAGCCTTGCAAACACCGACTCGCACCCGCGAAGAAACGAAACACATCGGACACGCCAGGCAGTTCGTCGCCCAAGACGGCCGCGTAAGGCTTGCCACAATTATTCGATTCCAGCCGGGCCAGTTCTACGGCATGGCTATCGATGAGGTCAGCCAGTTTGAGCAACAACAGCGAGCGATCCTTTGGCGTGGTCTGGGACCAGCTTTCGAAGGCGGCGTCAGCGGCTTGCACTGCGCAATCAACCTGCGCGGGCGTAGCCTCAGCAATGTCCACTAGTGCGGTCCCCAGAGAAGGGTTCATTACCGCGAGTCGCTCGCCTTCGCCTGCGACCAATTCGCCGTTGATGAGCATTTTAATGTGCATAGGCGTCTCCAATGAGTGCAGGCGCCAGATGCCTGCACTCAGAAAGAATTTAGATTTAACGGACAATAAGTTGCTGACTAAGTCAGCCGTCCAGTTGGGGAGTCGCGACAGGTTTGCGTATCGGCCACATGGTTTTTCATGCAGCCTTAAAGTCACAGAGGGGCTCTATACGGGTATGTCCAACGAGTTCTTGCCTTTCAGAATCCACGCGACGATGCCACCGAGTACGAGCCATGCGACACCGACGAGTTGGGCGTTCGAGTTCGCGCTGAACAGTGCGTAGCAGAGGACGGCCGCACCCAGTACAGGGGAAACGAGATGTCTGAAGAAAGAGCGATCAGTCTTACCCCTGAAGAAAGCGATGACAGAAGCATGCAACATCACATAGGCACACAATGCGCCGAACGTGACCATCGTTACGATGGTTTCAATCTGGTCTTTGCCGACAATGGCAATCACCAGCGAGAGCGCAGCGACCAGGTATAACGCGGTCGTTGGTGCTTCATTTTTATTAAGTTTGGCGAGCACACGAGGCAGCTTTTTATCGCGTGCCATGCAGTAGATGACTTTTGTCGTGGTGGCCTGGGAGATAAGTGCATTAGCCAGCAAAGCTATCAGTGCATTCGTCAACGTGATGACCGGCAGGAACCACGTCCCCACCACTTGGGTGCTGACCGTGTAAAAGGCAACATCAACGGCGCCGTCCTGATATTTCGACCCCAGGGGAACGAACACAGACGCCAGGTAGACTTGCGCAACGAACAGCACGGTCACGATCACCAGCAACAACATCGTCGCCCGCGATACGGTTTTACCGCCCCCCTCGGCCTCCTCATTCAGCGTCGAAACAGCATCAAAACCGATAAAGCTCAGAGCGGCGATTGGTACGGCGCCAAACACGGCGGACATACTGAATTGCGACGGGTTATAGAAAGGCGCTAACAGTTGCTCCTTGGAAACCGTTCCTCCGGCGATAAGGCCAACCGCAAACACGACGAAAATCGAGAGGACAACCAGCTGGATGACCAGCAGCACCTTTCCCACATTCACATTAACGGTGATACCGAACAGATTAACGATCATGGGCACAGCGACGAAAATCCCTAACCAAACCACCTTGTCGATGCCGGGAAACAAAGGTTGCAAGGCCGCTGCACCTAGAACCGCCAGCAACGCGGGAAGCAACAGATAGTCCAGCAAGATGGCCCATCCCGCCATAAAGCCGAATGTGGCATTGGTGCCCTTTGTCACATAGGAATAGACCGATCCCGAAAGAGGAATTCGTTTCGCCATTTCGCTGTAGCTGATCGCACTGAACACCATCGCGATGGCGGCCAGCGTATAGGTCAGCGCGGTCAGTCCATTGGACGTGTTATGAATCGCTCCAAAGACAGAGACAGGAGCAATCGGAACGAAGTAAAGCAACCCGTAGACAAGGACGTCCGTCAGCGAAAGTTTCTTGCTGAGTTGACCATTATCACTGGGTACGACCAAGGTATCGCTCATTTTTGTTGCCCCTTGACGATTGGCCCGGATTTTCACCCGGACATTATTTAGGTACGGTTGCCGCGTGTCGCCAGCATTTGCTGTGGAACCGCGTACCGCTTTTGTTATTTGCACATCGGGACTGGAAAGGACCTATTCACTCAAACACCAAGATGGGTCTTTTGACGTTCGATGAATTCAGTTTAGGAGCCCCTCTTACTGTCGACTATCGAACCAGCGAACCGCGCTTTTCGTGTGAGTGCACGGCGCCTTTATTGCCATGAACTTGTCGCGCCCAAAGAGCAGCCGGGCGTGGCTGCCCCTTGGGTCCGATCAATGTATGCACTGCAGCATGGTCCGCTCCCCGAGGCCAAGCATCGGCCGGGCTCCGCACTCATGCATCTGAATGGACGGTCAATTGCAATCGATGATGACGTCCAGCGCTTCAGGGTGCAGGAACCGCTTGAGCACATTGCCGGTGAGTCGCGCGACATTGTTGTCGTAACGGTTGTGGGAAAGTGAACCGGTGTAGGCAATTGATCCCACTGAGAACACGCCGCCCCCTCCTGGCAATGGACACAGAACGATGTCCGCGCGAACGCGAGACTGCTCGGTCCCGCCAATGCCAGGGATTGATTCGTAGACGTCCTCGGCGGCGAGAAGATAGGCATCCGACAATGGCCCGGAAGTCGCCAGGACAAGCGCACCCGGTGGGGCCCCTAATGACGGATCGTACCGGTCGATCTCCGCGCCGGCGGCACCACCGCCCATGATTCCAAAGTCGCCAATGCGCTCGTCACTGCCAATCCCTTCAAACGCAAATGCGGCGAGTGGGTCGTAGCTGTCGGTGAGGCGTTCGTAATACGTGCAGCGGTCGAAGCCTTGCGCGGCGAACCCCACGCCTAGCAGTCGCTGCGGCGCCTTACCCTTGTTGCGCCATAGACCGGCCATTTCACCGGAGGTCTGGTGGCGGCGATCGCCAAATGGCGACTCGTGGGGGCGTGTACCCGCATCTGACCTGCGTAACTCCATGACATGCCGCTCTTCCGGATCAAATGAAACGGTTGCGAAAAAACCGTTTCCGCCCAAGTACATCAAGCGTCCGCCGTTCCCGGTGAAAGCCTCGATCGCGTTGAGTTCGTTGCGTGTCACATATTCTGGATGACTGCCCGTGATTAGAACCTTGTAGTCCTTGAGCAGGTCGACGCCTTCGCGATCGAGGTCTTCATCCGTCAGCGCGTCGAATTCACAACCGATTGTGTCGAGCCAATGAACGATGCAGAGATCAGCAGGAAGCCCCCATACGCCCTCTGCCTGGAACCAGGCGCGGTGTTTGGGGTTGAGCGTCAGGATGGGGCGCCGAGTGCTGCCGAAGACGACGCCAGAGCCATCGTTATGGATTTCATAACAGGAACGACCGAATTCAGGATGGTCTTGAAGCGTCAGATCTTGACGATCAATGATCGGTGTCCGACTGACGATGATTTCCGCGCCATTGGCTTCAAAGGCTATTCGGTCGTTGGCGTACGCCAGATAAGTCGCCGTAGAGAAAAGCACCGCCACTTCGCGTTTCTGACGTCCCGGCCTGACGAAAAACGGGATGTATTGTTCAACGCCTGCACTGCTCAGTTTCGCGGCGTATACACCACTCGCGAGATCGTCTGGGACCTGAATCTTGAACGCCGTTGGCCACTGGGCGTCGGTGATGTCATCGTCGTGAAAATGGATCGCATCAAACTCGTCAGGTGCCCGCCGAAAGTCGTCGCTCAACCCCTTAAACCTATGGCCCGCCACTCCCCGTGTCGGCGCGTTGAAGCAGCGTCCATGCAAACCGTTTCCGGACACGTCTACAACATCGCTGAGCAACAGGCCATCGTCACGAAGGCTCTTGCCAAAGTGCCAGGCGGCCAGCTCGGAAACAGCCGAATCGCCGAGAGAGGGACGCAGAATGCGGACTCCACCGATTTTTCCGTTGTAGGCTGCATTCGCCAGCCATCGACCGTCTTGCTGAAAGGCCAGCGCCCCGATCCTGAAGGGGGGTTGGCTTTCAGTCAGTCTCGTGCCGAACCTGAAGGGGGCTTGGCTTTCAGTCAGTCTCGCGCCGAACGGGACAGTACGTGATTCTGCGCGCAAGGCACTGGCACTCGCTGAGAGACGGTTCATGATGTTGTCGATTGGTGTCTGCTCCAGGCAGACCGTCCCGGCATCCGATTTGACACTGACTATGACGCGATACCACTGGTGTGCAATAAGTGGCGTTGCCAATGAAACTTTCTTTGTCTCACCATCTGCCACCCATATAAACGTTGGCCGCCCTTCCTCCAGTACAAGGGCGTAGCCAGAACAACTTGCCACGGACCAGTTTCCCAAAACGGCCTGTAGACTCGAATCACTCTCAAATGAGTTCTGCGTTACGTGGTAGGCCCCGAAGTTGCCCGAGCGTGTGCCTTGCGGCAGTGTCGGATAGACATGGGCTTCAATAACCAAACCGTTAGGGGATCGCAGAAGTCCTTGCTTGTCAGTGATTTCCACATAAGAGCCCGGCTGGCACACATGCTGGATACCCTCGTAGCTTCCTTCGAACGACGACTCAACAGGCGTCTCAAGGAAACCGGGGCCCGACTCCCCCGTAAACCCGTGTCGAAGCTTCACAAGCGAGGCGTCATATCGCGCGACCCCTTCGCAACTTACCTTGAAAGAAAGACTTTCACCCGGCGACACAGAGAATCCGTCGCTATAGCCGAAAATTTGCTGACTGACCTGGTTCATTCTCATTTCATCCGTTATGCGACTGAGAATCCGTTTCGCGCGACTCGGCAGCGAAAAGGGCTCGGCATCGAAGCGAAAAAACGTGACGCAATGCGTCGTCGTAAGTCAGGAAAATGCCTGGACTTCGAACGAAGTTGCCTGGCTCTCCAATCACAATGTTCCCGACGCCCCATGGCCCGTCGATACCCAGCGAAATGACAATCGCCTTGCCGGCTATAGACGCCCCGCCTAGCCCACGCACGACCCTTCGAGTCTTGTCATCGTGTGGCCCGAGCGGAGACCGTTCGTAGGCGCCGATCACGCCAGAGTCGCAGTCGTCACGCAGGCGCTCAAAAAACCGAGCCTGGAACAAAGCGGCCAATTCAGCTTCGCGATCTGAGGAGGTACGCATGGTCATTCCCTCAGTGCGGTAGTTATTGTTGTGTTCATACTTTTCTCTTGCTTGTCAGTCGATTGCGCAGATATCCAAAAATGCGCCTGGCCGCGTTGCGGAGCGCTGGTCCGGAGGAGATACGCTGACCCCCCTGTACCGGTAGCGATATCGTCCGATGGACCGCGCCCCGCGATCTATCGCATGAGAGAACCAAGATTTTCGTCAGCGTGCACGGTGCGCAGAGTGGGTGCACGAGTCTGGTCTTTGCTCGCAACCGGCTCACCTACAGAGCAACGGCTCATGGCATACCTTTGCTTCCGCACCATTGGTCCGCTTTAACTGGACTTATGCATCCACCGGTTATTATCGAAATATGACACGGCGCTTCCGATGGCTGACTAGGCTGACTAGGCTTGCCTGGAAGTCATGGCATAGGGCTTGCTTGAGCTTCTAAGGCAGTGATTTTTTCAGGAGGGCGTGTGGATTCGTTACATTTGATAACCCGGTTCTCGACGGGCGAGGTTCATCCACAAAGACGTCTTGCTGCCTGGCAGGATTTCATGAGCGATGTCTACTACCCGATAGACGTGGCGGCCTACAACCCGGCATCGTTCTGCGGAGTCATTGAATCCACCCAGATCGGCGCGGTCGGAATTACTCGCTTTGCCGCTGATGCGCAACGGGCTGTGCGCCGCAAAGTACATGCCGGACGCGATGATTCGGATTTTTTCGCGCTAGTCATGCCGACCATGCAAACTGAGCAGTTCACTCACCTGGGTCGATTTGGAGACGTTGCGCCAGGCCAGGTCTCTGTCTTCAATTCCGCAGAAACCTATCAGCTGGATATCCCCAACGGCACGAGAAACGTCACAGTAAAAATACCGGCCGACCAATTCAGGGCGATGTGTCCGAAAATTGATGCGCGTTGTGGCCGCGTCGACGTCGCCAATTCGCGTTTCGTGCCACTGCTAACGCAATTCGCGTTGCAAGCATTGGAAAACGCCTCCTGCCTTTCCCCCGAGCATGTCAGAAGCTTGGAGAGAGGATTGCTGGAATTGGCTTTCTTGATGATGGATGTACCGGAGACCGATGCAGCGGGGGATTCACGAACGGTCATTGATCACTTCTTTCACCGTGTCATGGCGTATATCGCGGCAAACTTTCACGACCCGGATCTTGCACCTGAGCGAGCAGCTCAAGCTCACCGCGTTTCCATCCGCTATGTCCACAAGGTTTTCCAAGCTCACGATACGACGTTCGGGCGAGAACTTCGTCTTGCTCGGCTCAGGCACGCTCAAAAGCTTCTGCGCGAGAATGCGCTGCACAAGGCTCGGCCCACGACCATTGCGGAAGTGGCCTACAACTGTGGTTTTTCCAGCCAGGCGCTTTTTTCCGTCCGATTCAAGGAAGCTTTTGGGTACTCGCCTCGAGACGAAAAAAGCCATTAGTTCCACGCTAGCTCACATCAAATGGATGGCACTCATCGTAAAGTGTCTTTTTTGGCGCCTTCTGCGCCATGCCCTCTATGTTTCGTCGCATTAGGATGAGGCGATGAACTGCGTCAGCGCATGTGCGCGGCTTCCAGCGCCAAGCTCATGTTCATCCCCACGAGCCCGGCTTTTGCCGCCGCATAGGCTGCCTCACCCAAGTTGCTGACGCGGGTGCCGGTCGTAGAGCTGATATAGACGATGCGTCCATAACGACGATTCTGCATCCCCGGCAACACTGCTCGGGTCAGCAAAAATGCAGTGGTCAGATTACGGGCAATAGGGTTGTTCCAGACATCGACGCTCGTATTGGCTACGTCGGAGAACACCTCGGCTTCACCCTTAATCGCCATACCCGCGTTGTTCACGAGCACATCGATTTGCCCCCATAGCGATCCAGACCATTTCACCAGTTCGACGCCTTTACCAGTATCGTTGAAGGTGGGACGGACTATCTATAATGGGTCGTTTTCTGCCTCTCGCGACGGGCAGAAAACGTACAGAAGCCTTCATTCACTTTCCATGTAAAGCCTCGCATGGCCTAACCGATGATCATCACAATGCAGTTCATTCATGTCGCAGTGATCTGGGGATTCAACATTGGCGGCAAGTAGATAAATGTTCTTTCCTATTATGTCTAGAATTCCTGACGTAAAATGCTTTTGGCCAGTTAATGTCTAGGAAATTAGATGCTATGCGACTCTACATTCAATCGGATCAAGTGCTCGCCGCCACAGTAGGCGCACACCTTCAAACGCTGCGGTTGAAGAGGAACATCAGCCTTGAGACCGTAGCGGAGAACGCGGCGATCAGCCGGCAGACCCTGCACCTGATGCTAAATCAAGGCAAAGGCACCTTGATCAATCTGATCGCCGTTTTGCGCGCCCTCGGCGAGTTGGAGCGCCTGAGTTCGTTGTTGGAGGAGGTGCGGCCCAGTCCGCTTCAAATCATGCGCATGGAAGGCAAAAAGCGACAGCGCGCCTCCGGCTCTCGTGTTACCTCCGAGGAAGCCAGGGCGGAAGTTGTTCACTCCAGCAAGCACAAAAACCGCGATTGGTGATGAAAAAGCGTGCAGTCCATCTCTGACTTTTTGATGATAGTGAGTCGTGCATCTTGCCAAAATCAACGTGGCTGATCTCGTAAACCTATTGCCGCCTGTAGATACCCGGCGGTGCATTCTTAACGCGTTGAGGTTGAGGTTGAGGACCTTTTTTCTTTGGTCGCTCAAAATTACAGCAGGGATAATACACCGGCCGCCAATCCCACATCCCCCAAATTTCTTTAGCGGGGAAAGGGCAACTCCAATATCCCACACCAAATTCATAGTTCTCTTCAACGAAATGTGTTGATTCCTGGTGGCCTGCGATATAAGTCGACCACAGAGACTCGATCGGCCGAATTTCGTCCCCGTAAGCTTTCACATCAGAGACGAAGTCAGCAAAACTTTCATAGGTTTCGACTATCGCTTTAATTATAAAATCAGTGGGTTCATCAAGAGGGAGCCTGTTTTTAGACCTAGATTTTTTGACAACTCCAAGCCGCCTTTCAATATTATCTCCAATATTCCTGTCGGATAAAAAATTCCAGATTTTTTGCTCAAATACTCCGTCTTGATGGATTTTTTCATTTAAGACCGCGAGAACCGCCTCCTCCGAAAGGTGATGGGTGAATGACAGAATCTCCTGAAAAATCTGCGCTTTCTTCAACTCAAATGGATCTGTGTTCAGCGTCACAGGGCTATCTTTTAGATGTCGTCCCTCACAGGTCTTCCACATCACCCCCAGACTATGACCTCCATGGGAAAACTGTTTGTCACAAGCCGGGCAGCGTTTGACTAGCTCTACATTGTGCTCCGCACAGACTTTAAGCTCACAACAGTGAGCACGCCGCCAGAAAGAAAATCCTAAGCGTTCAATATCTTCTGCAACACAAACCGGACAAAAACCTGAAGGTTTTCTAATTGACTCATAGCAACGTGAATAGCTTATATATTCGTTCCTTGAGTAAGAGACATCTTGAGTATTTTTAAAAACTGCCGTGAAAGGATAGTTAGTATGCGTGTGCAGAATTTTGTTCAAGCCGTAACAGCCAGACCATCCCAGCAATTCGGCAAGTGTCAAAATATCTGCCCGTGAGGGACTATTTGGAAACGTCCGAAATACGTCCTCGGAAGAACGTTTTCCTTTAATAAAAAGAGTCCGCTCCACAAAGGAACGCACAGTCTCCTCTGGCTGAATCGCTAGGATCATTTTGGGCTTTCAAACGTTGAGCTTCGCCCAGAGTAGGGAGGAGCGGAGGAAAGCGTCGCTAGCTACCGAACCCGCGGGGCACAGGCGCTAGCGACAGACTTTATTTAGTTCCGACAGACTTTATTTCGTAGGATCACTTTTGGGTACATCAGTAAGGCTTACTCCACCGTCACCGACTTCGCCAGGTTGCGTGGCTGGTCGACGTCGGTGCCTTTAAGCACGGCAACGTAGTACGACAGCAGCTGCAGCGGAATGGTGTAGAGGATCGGCGACAGCGTGTCGTGGATGTGCGGCATGTTGATCACGTGAGTGCCTTCGCCGTTGGTCATGCCGGCCTTTTCGTCGGCGAACACGATCAACTGGCCGCCACGGGCGCGTACTTCCTGCAGGTTGGATTTGAGCTTTTCCAGCAGCTCGTTGTTCGGCGCCACGGTGACCACTGGCATATCGTCATCCACCAGGGCCAATGGGCCATGTTTCAGCTCGCCGGCCGGGTAGGCTTCGGCGTGGATGTACGAGATTTCCTTGAGTTTCAGCGAACCTTCCATTGCCACCGGGTACTGTGCGCCACGGCCGAGGAACAGGGTGTGGTTCTTGTCGGCAAACAGCTCGGCGACTTTTTCCACGGTGCTGTCCATGGCCAGGGCTTCACCCAGGCGGGTTGGCAAACGGCGCAGTTCTTCCACCAGGGTGGCTTCGACGCCTTCGGCCAGGGTGCCGCGCACTTGGCCAATGGACAAGGTCAGCAACAGCAGGCCGACCAGCTGGGTGGTGAAGGCTTTGGTCGAGGCTACGCCGATTTCACGGCCGGCCTGGGTCAACAGGGTCAGGTCGGACTCGCGCACCAGGGAGCTGATGCTGACGTTGCAGATCGCCAGACTGCCGAGGAAGCCCAGCTCCTTGGCGTTACGCAAAGCGGCCAGGGTGTCGGCGGTTTCGCCGGACTGGGAGATGGTCACGAACAGGGTGTCGGGCTGCACCACCACCTTGCGGTAGCGGAATTCGCTGGCGACTTCGACCTGGCACGGGATGCCGGCCAGTTCTTCCAGCCAGTAACGCGCAACCATGCCGGCGTGGTAGCTGGTGCCACAGGCGACGATTTGCACGTTGCGCACTTTAGCGAAGAGCTCGGCGGCTTGTGGGCCGAAGGCGTTGACCAGCACTTGGTTCTGGCTCAGGCGACCTTCCAGGGTGCGCTGCACCACGGAGGGCTGTTCGTGGATTTCCTTGAGCATGAAGTGGCGGAACTCGCCTTTGTCGGCGGCTTCGGCGCCATCGCGGTATTGCACGGCTTCGCGCTCGACGGACTGACCGTTCACGTCCCAGATCTGTACGCTTTCACGGCGGATGTCGGCGATATCGCCTTCTTCCAGGTACATGAAGCGGTCGGTGACCTGACGCAGGGCGAGTTGGTCGGAGGCGAGAAAGTTTTCCCCCAGGCCGAGGCCGATCACCAATGGGCTGCCACTGCGCGCGGCAACCAGGCGGTCAGGTTGGCTGGCGCTGATCACGGCCAGGCCGTAGGCGCCGTGCAGTTCCTTGACCGTGGCCTTGAGGGCGGTGGTCAGGTCGCTGTGGTCCTTGAGCTTGTGGTTGAGCAGGTGGGCGATGACTTCGGTGTCGGTGTCTGAAGTGAACACATAGCCCAGGCTCTTGAGTTGTTCGCGCAGCACTTCGTGGTTTTCGATGATGCCGTTGTGCACCACCGCCAGGTCGCCCGAGAAATGCGGGTGAGCGTTACGCTCGCACGGTGCGCCGTGGGTGGCCCAACGGGTGTGGGCGATGCCGAGGCGGCCTACCAGCGGCTCGCCGGCCAGGGCCTGGTCCAACTCGCTGACTTTGCCCGGGCGGCGCGTACGCTCCAGCTTGCCGGCGTTGGTGAAGACGGCCACACCGGCGCTGTCGTAGCCACGGTATTCGAGGCGCTTGAGGCCTTCGATCAGGATGGCGGTTACGTTACGTTCGGCAACTGCGCCAACAATTCCACACATGGTATTTCTCCTAGATGACTGCCGCGCATATCAGCGTAATGCCGCGGGCTTGGATCTGGTCGCGGGCCTCGAGCGGCAGGCGATCATCGGTGATAAGGGTATGGACGCTGCTCCAAGGCAGTTCCAGGTTGGGAATCTTGCGGCCGATCTTGTCGGATTCGACCATCACCACGACTTCGCGGGCGACCTCGGCCATGACGCGGCTCAGGCCCAACAACTCGTTGAAGGTGGTGGTACCGCGCTGCAAATCGATGCCGTCGGCGCCGATGAACAGTTGATCAAAGTCGTAGGAACGCAGCACCTGCTCGGCGACCTGGCCCTGGAACGAATCCGAATGCGGGTCCCAGGTGCCGCCGGTCATCAGCAGCACCGGCTCATGCTCCAGCTCGCTCAAGGCGCGGGCCACGTTCAGGGAATTGGTCATGACCACCAGGCCGGGCTGATGGCCCAGCTCAGGAATCATTGCGGCGGTGGTGCTGCCGCTGTCGATGATGATGCGCGCGTGTTCACGCAAGCGCCCCACGGCCGCACGGGCAATGGCGCGTTTGTAGGCCGAGACCGGTTGCGCCGCATCGCCCACCAGTTCCTGCGGCATGGTGATCGCGCCACCGTAGCGGCGCAGGAGCAGGCCGTTACTTTCAAGCGCGGCCAAGTCCTTGCGGATGGTGACTTCCGATGTTTCGAAACGCTTGGCCAGTTCGTCCACGCTGACTTCGCCCTGTTCATTGAGCAAGGTCAGGATGTTGTGGCGACGCTGGGGGGTATTTCGTTTCGACATGGTGATGATAAGTTTCGTTTCGAAAGATAACGAAGGCAATCAAAACCTATTCGGAACACATCGTCAAGCGTTTGGAAGAGATTCTTCAAGCGACACGGGCCAATGTGGGAGGGGGCTTGCCCCCGATTGCGGTGAATCAGCTTGAAAAATCATCGACTGAAAGTCCGCTATCGGGGGCAAGCCCCCTCCCACATTAACGCTGTGGATAACTCAGGTTTTTTTGATTTTGACTGGGCGTTTCCAACCGTCGATGTTGCGTTGGCGTGCACGGGCGACCGCCAGTTGAGACTTATCAACATCCTGGTTGATGGTTGAGCCGGCTGCGGTGTTGGAACCATCACCGATAGTGACGGGGGCGACCAGTGAGTTGTTGGAGCCGATGAACACGTCTTCACCAATGGTCGTCTGGTACTTGTTGGCGCCATCGTAGTTGCAGGTGATTGCGCCGGCACCGATGTTGCTGCGGGCGCCAATCACCGCGTCGCCGAGGTAAGCCAGGTGGCCAGCTTTGGCGTCATCACCCATATGTGCATTTTTCAGTTCGACGAAATTTCCCACGTGTGCCCTAGCACCCAGCACCGTGCCCGGACGCAGCCGCGCAAACGGACCCGCATCGCTGCCCTCGCCCATCACCGCGCCGTCGATATGACTGTTGGCCTTCACCACCACGCCTTTGCGCAGCGTGCTGTCCTTGATCACACAATTGGGGCCAATCACCACGTCGTCTTCGATAACCACCCGGCCTTCGAGGATCACGTTGATGTCGATCAGCACGTCGCGGCCCACGGTCACCTCGCCACGCACATCGAAACGCGCCGGGTCGCGCAAGGTCACGCCCTGGGCCATCAGGCGGCGGCCTTCACGCAGCTGATAGTGACGCTCCAGTTCGGCCAGTTGCTTACGGTCGTTGGCGCCCTGCACTTCCATCGGGTCGTGGGGCTGTTCAGTGGCAACCACCAGGCCATCACTGACCGCCATCTCGATGACGTCAGTGAGGTAGTACTCGCCTTGGGCGTTGTTGTTGGACAGTCGGCTCATCCAGTCGGCCAGGCGATCGGCAGGCACCGCGAGGATACCGGTGTTGCCTTCGGTGATGGCACGCTGGGCTTCACTGGCGTCCTTGTGTTCGACGATGGCCGCTACCTTGCCCTCGGCGTCACGCACGATGCGCCCGTAGCCGGTGGGGTCGTCCAGCTCAACGGTGAGCAGGCCCATCTGGCCAGGCACCACGTGCTTGAGCAGGCGTTGCAGGGTTTCCACTTCGATCAGCGGCACGTCACCGTACAGGATCAGCACGGTGTCAGCGGTAATGAACGGCACCGCTTGGGCGGTGGCGTGGCCGGTGCCCAGTTGCTTGTCCTGCAATACGAAATTCAAGTCGTCTGCGGCCAGACGCTCGCGTACCACATCGGCACCGTGCCCGATGACCACGTGAATGCGCTGCGGGTCCAACTGCCGGGCACTGTGGATAACATGGCCCAGCATGGAATTGCCTGCGACAGGGTGCAGCACCTTGGGCAGGGCCGAGCGCATGCGGGTGCCCTGGCCTGCGGCGAGAATTACGATTTCAAGAGACATGAATGGCTACCAATCCTGGGCGGTCCGACTTCAGACCAAAGAAGTGTTTTGCAAAAAAAGAAAAAGGGTAGCCGAGGCTACCCTTTTTAATCAATCACGCGTGAAGCGTAACGGCAACGCCGCTTACTTCTTGCGGATCTGCTGGAGCGTCCGCAGCTGGGCTGCGGCTTCGGCCAGACGAACTGCAGCAGCGCTGTAGTCGAAGTCTGCACCTTTTTCGTTCAGCGCCTTCTCGGCAGCCTTTACGGCTTCCTGAGCAGAGGCTTCATCCAGGTCGCCAGCACGTTGCACGGTGTCGGCAAGTACCTTGACCATGTTCGGCTGAACCTCGAGGAAACCACCGGAGATGTAAAACACCTCCTTTTCCCCGCCTTGCTTGGTCAGAGTGATCGGACCTGGCTTCAAGCTGGTGATCAACGGCGCGTGGCCCATGGCAATACCCAGGTCACCGAGTTCGCCGTGTGCAATCACCATTTCTACCAGACCGGAGAAGATTTCCCCTTCCGCGCTGACGATATCGCAATGGACTGTCATAGCCATCTGATTGCCTCAACCTGATGAGCGCCCGTTGCCGGGCGCCAGGATTACAGTTTCTTGGCTTTCTCGATCGCTTCTTCGATGCCGCCGACCATGTAGAACGCTTGTTCTGGCAGGTGGTCGTAGTCACCGTTGAGGATGCCTTTGAAGCCAGCAATGGTGTCTTTCAGGGAAACGTATTTACCCGAGGCACCGGTGAAGACTTCAGCCACGAAGAACGGCTGCGACAAGAAACGCTGGATCTTACGAGCACGGTTTACCAACTGCTTGTCGGCTTCCGACAGCTCGTCCATACCCAGGATCGCAATGATGTCCTTCAGTTCTTTGTAGCGCTGCAGCACGTACTGAACGCCGCGAGCGGTGTCGTAGTGCTCCTGGCCGATCACGTTCGGGTCCAGTTGGCGCGAAGTCGAGTCGAGTGGATCGACCGCTGGGTAGATACCCAGGGATGCGATGTCACGGGACAGAACGACGGTGGCGTCCAAGTGGGCGAAGGTGGTGGCTGGCGACGGGTCGGTCAAGTCATCCGCAGGTACGTATACCGCTTGGATCGAGGTGATCGAACCTTCCTTGGTCGAAGTGATACGTTCTTGCAGAACGCCCATCTCTTCAGCCAGGGTCGGCTGGTAACCTACTGCAGAAGGCATACGGCCCAGCAGTGCGGATACTTCGGTACCGGCCAGGGTGTAACGGTAGATGTTGTCGACGAACAGCAGAACGTCGTTACCTTCGTCACGGAACTTCTCGGCCATGGTCAGGCCGGTCAGTGCTACGCGCAGACGGTTTCCCGGCGGCTCGTTCATCTGACCGTAAACCAGTGCCACTTTGTCCAGAACGTTGGAGTCCTTCATCTCGTGGTAGAAGTCGTTACCCTCACGAGTACGCTCACCCACACCGGCGAACACGGAATAACCGCTGTGCTCGATGGCGATGTTACGGATCAGTTCCATCATGTTTACGGTCTTGCCTACACCGGCACCACCGAACAGACCGACTTTACCGCCCTTGGCGAACGGGCAAACCAGGTCGATAACCTTGATGCCGGTTTCCAGCAGGTCGTTGCCGCCCGCTTGTTCAGCGAAGGATGGCGCAGGACGGTGAATGCCCCAGCGTTCTTCGGTGGCGATCGGGCCAGCTTCGTCGATCGGGTTGCCCAGTACGTCCATGATCCGGCCCAGGGTCGCTTTACCGACCGGTACGGAGATGGCTGCGCCAGTGTCGACAACGTCCAGACCGCGCTTCAAGCCTTCGGTGGAACCCATCGCAATGGTACGAACTACGCCGTCGCCCAGCTGCTGCTGAACTTCCAGAGTAGTTTCCGCGCCTTGTACTTTCAGCGCGTTGTAGATGCTCGGTACGCTGTCGCGTGGGAATTCCACGTCGATAACGGCGCCGATGATTTGAACGATACGTCCGCTACTCATAGCTGGATCCTCTGAATATTTGAACCGTTAAACCGCGGCAGCGCCGCCGACGATTTCCGAGATCTCTTGGGTGATCGCAGCCTGACGCGCCTTGTTGTAGATCAGCTGCAAATCGCTGATCAGATCACCGGCGTTATCGGTAGCGTTTTTCATCGCGATCATCCGCGCCGCTTGTTCAGCTGCGTTGTTCTCGACCACCGCCTGGTACACCTGCGACTCCACGTAGCGCACCATCAAGCCGTCAAGCAGCTCTTTGGCGTCTGGTTCGTAGAGGTAGTCCCAGTGGTGCTTGAGTTCCTGATCCGGAGTCGCCACCAGTGGGATCAATTGCTCCACGGTTGGCTGCTGGGTCATGGTGTTGATGAACTTGTTGGATACCACGGACAGGCGGTCAATCCGGCCTTCCAGGTACGCATCCAGCATCACCTTCACACTGCCGATCAGATCATTGATCGACGGCTCTTCACCCAGGTGGCTGATAGCTGCAACGACGTTACCGCCGAAGTTACGGAAAAAGGCCGCACCCTTGCTACCAACAACACACAGATCGATCTCGACGCCTTTTTCGCGGTTTACCGCCATGTCCTTGACCAGGGCCTTGAACAGGTTGGTATTCAGACCACCGCACAAACCACGGTCACTGCTCACTACCACATAACCCACACGCTTGACTTCGCGGTCGATCATGAACGGGTGGCGGTATTCCGGGTTGGCGTTGGCCAGATGCCCAATTACCTGGCGGATACGCTCCGCATAAGGACGGCTAGCAGCCATGCGCATTTGTGCCTTGCGCATTTTGCTGACCGCCACTTTTTCCATGGCGCTGGTAATCTTTTGCGTGCTTTTGATGCTCGCAATCTTACTGCGAATCTCTTTTGCGCCTGCCATGTAACACCTATCAGGTTAGCAAGCGGGAGCCTTGCGGCTCCCGCTGCGGCTTACCAGGTTTGGGTGGCCTTGAACTTCTCGATACCGGCTTTCATGCCAGCGTCGATATCGTCATTGAAGTCACCCTTCACGTTGATCTTCGCCATCAATTCGGCGTGATCGCGGTTGAAGTAAGCAATCAGCGCTTGTTCAAAGCTGCCGACCTTGGCGATTTCAACGTCGGTCAGGAACCCACGCTCAGCGGCATACAGCGACAACGCCATGTCAGCGATCGACATTGGGGCGTATTGCTTCTGCTTCATCAGCTCGGTAACGCGCTGACCATGCTCAAGTTGCTTGCGGGTCGCTTCGTCCAGGTCAGAAGCAAACTGGGCGAATGCCGCCAGTTCACGGTACTGAGCCAGAGCGGTACGGATACCACCGGAGAGCTTCTTGATGATCTTGGTCTGAGCGGCACCACCCACACGGGATACCGAAACACCGGCGTTCACTGCAGGACGAATCCCTGAGTTGAACATGGCCGATTCCAGGAAGATCTGACCGTCGGTGATGGAAATCACGTTGGTCGGAACGAACGCGGAAACGTCGCCAGCCTGGGTTTCGATGATCGGCAGTGCGGTCAGGGAACCGGTTTTGCCGGTCACTGCGCCGTTGGTGAACTTCTCTACGTACTCTTCGGAAACGCGGGATGCGCGCTCCAGCAGACGGGAGTGGAGATAGAACACGTCGCCTGGGTAGGCTTCACGGCCTGGTGGACGGCGCAGCAGCAGGGAAATCTGGCGGTAAGCCACTGCTTGCTTGGACAGATCGTCATAAACGATCAGCGCGTCTTCACCGCGGTCGCGGAAGAATTCACCCATGGTGCAACCGGAGTACGGTGCCAGGAATTGCAGCGCAGGAGATTCCGAAGCACTGGCAGCCACGATGATCGTGTTGGCCAGGGCGCCGTTTTCTTCCAGCTTGCGAACCACGTTGGCGATGGTCGATTGCTTCTGACCGATCGCTACGTAGACGCAGAAAATGCCGCTGTTCTTCTGGTTGATGATCGCGTCGATCGCCAGAGCGGTTTTACCGATCTGACGGTCACCGATGATCAGCTCACGCTGGCCACGGCCGACCGGGATCATGGCATCGACAGCCTTGTAGCCAGTCTGTACAGGCTGGTCTACCGACTTACGCCAGATCACGCCTGGAGCAACTTTCTCGACCGCGTCGGTCTCGGTGTTGCCCAGTGGACCTTTGCCGTCAACAGGGTTACCCAGTGCGTCGACTACGCGACCCAGCAGTTCCTTACCCACCGGAACTTCCAGGATGCGGCCTGTGCACTTGGCGCTCATGCCTTCAGCCAGACTGGTGTACGCGCCCAATACAACGGCACCTACGGAGTCTTGCTCCAGGTTGAGGGCCATACCGTAGACGCCGCCCGGAAACTCGATCATCTCGCCGTACATAACGTCGGCCAGACCGTGAATCCGCACGATGCCGTCAGATACGCTGACGACAGTGCCTTCGTTACGGGCTTGGGAGGTCACATCGAGCTTGTCGATGCGGCCCTTGATAATTTCACTTATTTCGGAAGGATTGAGTTGCTGCATTGCTCTGCTGCCCCTTCAAACTCAAGATTTCAATGCTTCGGCAAGTTTCGCGATTTTGCCGCGAATCGAGCCATCGATAACCAGGTCGCCGGCACGGATAACGACACCACCAATCAGGGATGCGTCCTCCGAAGCTTGCAGGCGCACTTCCCGATTGAGTCGTGCACTGAGAACCTTGGCGAGTTTGTCTTGCTGTTCTTGGTTCAATGCAAAAGCACTGGTCACTTCAACGTCTACCGATTTCTCTGCTTCGGCCTTGTACAGGTCGAACAGAGCGGCGATCTCCGGCAACAGCGGGAGACGGTCGTTTTCGGCAATGACGTGAATGAAGTTCTGCACTTTCACATCAAACTTGTCGCCGCACACTTCAATAAAAGTGGCGGCCTTGTCTGCGCTCGTCAGGCGCGGGGCCTTGAGCACGCGCTGCATGGTGTCGTCTTGCGACACTGCTGCAGCCAGGCCGAGCATGGCTGACCAAGAGGCCAGCTGCTGGTGGGCCTGGGCGTGCTCGAAGGCTGCCTTAGCGTAAGGTCGGGCCAACGTGGTCAGTTCTGCCATGATCGCCCTCGCTTAAATTTCAGCAGCCAGTTTGTTAACCAGCTCCGCGTGCGCGTTTTGATCGATTGTGGCACCGAGGATCTTCTCAGCACCGCCGACCGCCAGAGCACCCAGTTGGGCACGCAGCGCGTCTTTGACGCCGTTCAGTTCCTGTTCGATCTCGGCATGAGCCGAAGCCTTGACACGGTCAGCTTCGACGCGGGCTTTTTCAACAGCCTCTTCGACGATCTGGTTACCGCGCTTCTTGGCTTGCTCAATGATCTCGGCTGCCTGTGCTTTAGCTTCGCGCAGTTGCTGACCCACTTTCTCGTGGGCCAACTCCAGGTCGCGAGCTGCACGGCTGGCAGCGTCCAAACCATCCGCGATCTTCTTCTGACGTTCGTGCAAAGCCGCGATGACCGGAGGCCACACGAACTTCATGCAAAACACTACAAAAATGAAGAACGCAACGGATTGGCCAATCAGGGTTGCATTAATGTTCACGCCAACACCTCGCTCATTCGTTGTCCATCACCCTAATCACTCGAAAAGTCGAGTGATTAGCCAGCGAGTTGACCAACGAAGGGGTTCGCGAAGGTGAAGAACAGGGCGATACCAACGCCGATCATGGTTACGGCGTCGAGCAGGCCGGCAACGATGAACATTTTAACTTGCAGCATTGGAACCATTTCTGGCTGACGCGCTGCGCCTTCCAGGAATTTGCCGCCCAGCAGGCCGAAACCAATGGCAGTACCCAGGGCGCCCAGGCCGATCAACAGTGCAACAGCGATAGCGGTTAGACCAACTACAGTTTCCATCTTTCCTCCCGACTTTTACGTCGTATGGTTTAGGTTTTTTAGATTTTAAAGCGGTAAAACAAATCGTTTCATAGCCCTGAAGGGCCACCTTCCCGTTTGACCGGGAAGGACATCAGACTAGTCGAGACTGGTCTTAATGGTTCTCTTCGTGCGCCATCGACAGGTAGACGATGGTCAGCATCATGAAGATGAAGGCCTGCAGGGTGATGATCAGGATGTGGAACACAGCCCACGCCCACTGCAGAACAATGCCCAGGCCACTAAGCCAGAGCAGACCGCTGCCGAACATCACAGCGATCAGAATGAACACCAGCTCGCCGGCATACATGTTGCCGAACAGTCGCAAGGCCAGGGAAATCGGCTTGGCAACCAGGGTCACGAATTCCAGCAGGAAGTTCACCGGGATCAGCAGGGCTTGAACGAAGATGTTCTTGCTGCCGAACGGGTGCAGGGTCAGTTCGCCAATGAAACCGCCGATGCCCTTGACCTTGATGCTGTAGAAAATGATCAACGCAAATACCGACAGGGCCATGCCCAGGGTAGCGTTCGGGTCAGTGGTCGATACGGCACGGAATGGAATGTGCGGATCGCCAGAGATCGCCATGGCCAGCTGAGGAATCCAGTCAACCGGGATCAGGTCGACGGCGTTCATCAGGAACACCCAGACGAAGATGGTCAGTGCCAGCGGTGCGATCACCGGGCTGCGGCCATGGAAGCTGTCTTTCACGCTGCCATCGACGAATTCGACCAATACTTCAACGAAGTTCTGCAACGCACCTGGCTGACCGGAAGTCGCCTTCTTTGCCGCCATGCGGAAAATCAGGACAAAGATCAGGCCCAATGCGACCGACCAACCCAGAGTATCCAGGTGGAAAGCCCAGAAGCCCATTTCCTTGGCTTCTGCTGCGGTGTGGGCGAAGCCCCAGCCGCCGTTGGGAAGCTGACCGAAGGTCAGGTTCTGCAAGTGGTGCTGGATATAGCCCGAAGCGGTTGTTTCTGCCATGGTTGCCTCAAACGCCCTAAGGTTTCGAAAGTCTTGTTTTCATTAGCAGGGGAGCGAACCAGCTGACCAGTTGGGTCAACACGAAGACGCCGAATACAGCCAGCGGCGCCAATGGCTTCACACCTGCAAAGGTCAGTGCGAACAGCACTGCCGTCAAAATCAGTTTCCCCGCCTCGCCGGCATAAAAGGACCGGACGATAGCCTGGGCTGCTCGGGCGCCGGAAAACCGAAAGGCCCTGTGAGCAAAATACATATTGGGCAGCAAGGCTATCAGGCCTCCGCAGAGTCCGGAATATCCGGCTACGACTCCATGCCAGTACCAAAGCGCCAATGCGGCGATCAGCAAAATGACAAGTTGAGCCAATAGAACCGGAAAAACGGCCAAGCGATGGAACGGCAACGTGTTTGGCGTGCGGGTTTCCATCACTCTTGCTCCTCAATGGTCGGCTGCCGGAAATCAATAACTTGGCATACTTTGTGCCGACAAAATGCGCGCAGAGTATAGGGGCGGTTCTGCCCCTATTCAACTGCCGGGTAGTGATTTCCGATCACGCGCTACATGAGTAAATGTTTCAGCGAATGTTTCAACGGATATGGGCAAGGACGCCTTGAAGCTCGTCGAGGGAGTTATAGCCGATGATCAATTGCCCTTTGCCTTTCTTGCCGTGGCGAATTTGCACCGCAGAGCCTAGCCGTTCCGCCAGCCGCTGCTCGAGGCGGGCGATATCCGGATCAGCCTTGGCGGTTTCGACCGGTGCAGGTTTGCCACTCAACCATTGGCGAACCAAGGCTTCGGTCTGACGAACGGTAAGCCCGCGTGCGACAACGTGTCGCGCCCCTTCAACCTGTTGATTTTCCGGCAAACCGAGCAAAGCGCGGGCATGACCCATTTCCAGGTCGCCGTGGGACAACATGGTCTTGATGACTTCCGGCAGCGCGATCAACCGCAGCAAGTTGGACACGGTCACGCGGGATTTACCCACCGCATCGGCCACTTGTTGCTGGGTCAACTGGAATTCGTGCTGCAACCGTTGCAACGCGATCGCTTCTTCGATCGGGTTGAGGTCTTCACGCTGGATGTTTTCGATCAGCGCCATGGCGATGGCGGTTTCATCCGGCACATCGCGAACCATCGCCGGGATGGTTTCCTTGCCCGCCTGCTGACTGGCGCGCCAGCGGCGTTCACCGGCGATGATTTCAAAGCGGCCACTGCCGATCGGGCGTACCACGATCGGTTGCATTACGCCCTGGGCCTTGATCGAGTTGGCCAGCTCTTCGAGAGCCTGAGGGTCCATGTCCCGGCGCGGCTGGTATTTGCCGCGCTGGATCAGGTCCAGGGGCAAGTGCTGCAGCTCACGTTCATCGGCCTGCACCGCTTGCTCTTCCAGCGAAGTGACGGTCGGACCACTCAGGAGTGCATCCAGTCCACGTCCGAGACCTCGTTTTTTGACGGCCATGGGGATTCCTTAAGTTGGCTGGGCAGCAGCGGTGCGTGAATTGCGACGTTGGCGACGCACCATCTCGCCGGCCAGCGCCAGGTAGGCAATGGCACCACGGGATGACTTGTCGTAGGCCAGCGCCGGCATGCCGTAGCTTGGCGCTTCGGCCAGGCGAATGTTGCGAGGAATCACCGTGTCGTAGAGCTGATCGCCGAAGTGTTCCTTGAGCTGCGCCGACACATCGTTCATCAGGCTCAGACGCGGATCGAACATGGTCCGCAGCAAACCTTCGATCTGCAACTTCGGGTTGAGCAGTTCGGCGATACGCTTGATGTTATCCACCAGGTCGCTCAAGCCTTCGAGCGCGTAGTACTCGCACTGCATGGGGATAATCACCCCATCGGCGGCCACCAGGGCGTTGAGCGTGAGCATCGACAGGGACGGCGGGCAGTCGATCAGGATGTAGTCGTAGTTCTCACGGATCGGCGCCAGGGCGCTGCGCAGACGGCTTTCTTTCATCTGCATTTCCAGCAACACCACTTCCGCCGCAGTCAGGTCGCGGTTGGCCGGCAGCAGTTGGTAACCGCCGTGCTCGGAATAGTGCATGGCCTGGGCCAGGTCGCACTCGCCGATCAGCAAGTCGTAGACCGAGTTTTCCAGGCCGTGTTTATCCACACCGCTACCCATGGTGGCGTTGCCTTGTGGATCGAGATCGATCAACAGCACCCGACGCTTGGTAGCGACCAGGGATGCTGCGAGGTTGATGCAGGTGGTGGTTTTGCCCACGCCACCTTTCTGGTTCGCAATCGCGAATACCTTAGCCATTCTTGCTTGTGTTCCCAATCATGCCGTGCGGCGCAGTATCAGCAGATGGCGTTGGCCTTGGCAACCGGGTACGGCCAAGGCGTGTTCGCTATCGAGGTGGAAGTCTGCCGGCAATGCTAACAGCTCGTCGCTTGGATGGACGCCCTTCATTGCCAGCCAGCGCGTGTCGCGGTCGCCCAGGTGGCGTGTCCAGTTGCTGAAGTTCTCCATGCTGCTGAACGCCCGGGAAACAATTCCGTTGAAGGGCTGCTCAGGCGTGAAGGCTTCGACGCGACTGTGGATAACTTGCAGGTTGTCCAGCTTGAGTTCGAGTTTGACCTGGGTCAGGAAGCGGGTTTTCTTGCCGTTGCTGTCCAGGCAAGTGACCTGCGACTCCGGGAACAGGATGGCCAGCGGAATGCCAGGCATGCCGCCGCCACTGCCGACGTCCAGCCAGCGACCGTTTTCGATAAACGGCATCACGCTCAAACTATCGAGCAAATGGCGCGAGACCATTTCGTCCGGATCGCGCACTGCCGTCAGGTTGTAAGCCTTGTTCCACTTGATCAACAGGGCCAGATAGCCCATCAGCAAGGCGTGCTGGGCTTCGGTCAGGTCGACGCCCAACTGGCGCGCACCTGTGGATAACTCTTCGGCGTGTTGCGAGGTGACCAACGAACTCAAGCGCTTTGCTCCAACTGACGGCCCGCGCCGCGTTTTTTCAAATGAATCATCAACAGTGAGATAGCTGCCGGAGTGACACCCGGTATGCGCGAGGCCTGGCCAAGTGTTTCAGGCCGAGTTATCCCCAGCTTGCTTTGAATTTCCTTCGACAGCCCGGAAATCCCGGTGTAGTCGATATCCACGGGCAGCTTGGTGTCTTCACTGGCGCGCAGGCGAGCGATCTCGTCCTGCTGACGGTCGATGTAACCGGCGTACTTGGTCTTGATTTCGACCTGCTCGGCGACCTGTGGATCTTCTGCGCCGCCACCGGTCACTTCGACCAGGCCGGCGTAATCGATTTCCGGACGGGATAGCAGGTTCAGCAGGTTGTATTCGTGAGTCAGCGGTGTGCCGAATTTTTCGGCGATCGCATCACCCTGTTCAGTGCCAGGGCGAACCCAGGTGCTTTTCAGGCGCTGCTCTTCAAGCGTGATGCTCTCGCGTTTTTTGCAGAAGGCCGCCCAGCGCGCGTCGTCGACCAAACCCAGCTCGCGTCCTTTTTCGGTCAAGCGCAGGTCGGCATTGTCTTCACGCAGGATCAGACGGTATTCGGCCCGGGACGTGAACATCCGGTACGGTTCCTGGGTGCCCAGGGTAATCAGGTCATCGACCAATACGCCGATGTACGCCTCATCTCGGCGCGGGCACCAGCTGTCTTTGCCCTGCGCACGCAATGCAGCGTTGGTACCGGCCAGCAAACCCTGGGCGCCGGCTTCTTCGTAACCGGTGGTGCCGTTGATTTGCCCGGCAAAGAACAGACCGCCGATCACTTTGGTTTCCAGGCTGTACTTCAGGTCACGCGGGTCGAAGTAGTCGTACTCGATGGCGTAGCCAGGGCGAACGATATGGGCATTTTCCATGCCGCGAATCGACTGCACGATCTGGATTTGCACGTCGAACGGCAAGGACGTGGAAATTCCGTTCGGGTACAGCTCGTGGGTGGTCAAGCCTTCGGGCTCGATAAAGACCTGATGGCTTTCCTTGTCGGCAAAGCGATGGATCTTGTCTTCAATCGATGGGCAATAACGCGGGCCGATGCCTTCGATCACCCCGGAGTACATCGGCGAACGGTCGAGGTTCGCGGCGATGATTTCATGGGTGCGGGCATTGGTATGGGTGATCCAGCAACTGACCTGTTTCGGGTGCTGTTCCTTGGAGCCCATGAACGACATGACCGGGATCGGTGTGTCACCGGCTTGCTCGGTCATTACCGAGAAATCTACAGAACGCCCGTCGATTCGCGGCGGGGTTCCGGTTTTCAAGCGGCCGACACGCAGTGGCAGTTCACGCAGCCGTTTTGCCAGGGCAATCGACGGCGGATCACCGGCGCGGCCACCGGAGTAGTTCTGCATGCCAATGTGGATAAGTCCACCAAGGAAGGTGCCGGTGGTCAGCACCACGGACTCTGCGAAGAAACGCAGGCCCATTTGCGTAACGACACCGCGTACCTGGTCCTGCTCGACGATCAAATCGTCCGCAGCCTGTTGAAATATCCACAGGTTAGGCTGGTTTTCCAGGGTTTCGCGCACCGCAGCCTTGTACAGGATGCGGTCAGCTTGTGCCCGAGTGGCGCGTACGGCCGGGCCTTTACGGCTGTTCAGTACACGAAACTGGATACCACCTTTGTCGGTAGCCATGGCCATCACGCCGCCAAGGGCGTCGATTTCCTTGACCAGGTGGCTTTTGCCGATGCCACCAATGGCAGGGTTGCAACTCATGGCGCCGAGGGTTTCCACGTTATGCGTCAGCAACAGGGTTTTTACGCCCATGCGTGCTGACGCCAGTGCTGCCTCGGTACCGGCATGACCGCCGCCGATGACGATCACTTCAAAACGGGAAGGGAAATCCACCACGCACCTCGTGCCTGCTTATGTAGGTAATCAGGAATTGTTTGTTGAATGAGTTTTAGAGCTTTGGCGGCAAGTATAGGGACTTAGCCCTGCCTAAAGAACCCTTTGCACAAAATTTAACCAGTTGTGGATAAATCGCGGACAATAGAAATTAAAAGAGAGAAATTTATTAAATCTTTGTTTTTATGTTTATTTCTACTGAGCATGTTTTCTGTGGATAGATCTCCGTAGGCCTTTATCTACTTTGTGTACAGCGATTCAAAAGGTTGTGGTCATGTGCCAATGAGGGGGTTGGATAAGTGGCGTAAGCCTGTGGATTAAAGTGATGGTTATCCACAGCGGGCTTTTCCCTCAGGTTTAAGGCGTGGTTATCAACTGGGCCCAAGGGCGGTTATTCACAGGGCTTAACTCACTAAAACCGCAGGTTCAATGTCGATTCAACGGTGGCTTCGGCGCCAAAGACATCTATTGTGGGAAGACATAAGGGCGGTTAATAATAGCGATTATCATTAACCCCCCTTGTCGCGCCTATGTCCCCTCCTTCTCACACGGAAGCTGTGCAGCACATCTATGAGCAACACCATTCGTGGTTGCATGGGTGGCTTAAAGGTAAATTGCATAACGCCTGCGATGCGGCCGATGTGGCCCACGATACGTTCGTGCGTATTCTGGGCGGACGAAACGCCGTACAAATCCTGGAGCCCCGGGATTACCTGGCGACAATCGCAAGGGGCCTGGTGATTGATCGCTATCGTCGGCATGCCATCGAGCAGGCTTATAAGCAAACCCTGGCGGAGCGTCCTGAAGCCACCGCCATCAGTGAAGAAGACAAGGCGATCATCATCGAAACCTTGGTGGCTGTGGATAAGGCACTGTCTGGTTTGGGTGAACGTGCACGGCAGATCTTTATGCTGTCGCAGATCGAAGGGCTGACTTATCAGCAGATCGCCGATCAGTTGCAGGTGTCATTGACCACCGTGAAGAAACACATGATCCGTGCGCTGACCGAGTGTTCACTGATCATGGCCAGTTTGTGATGCCGGCACCTGACCGTGAGACATTCGAGGCGGCTGCCAGTTGGTACGTGCAGTTCCAGGCACAATCGCCGACGCCCGCCGAGCGGCTGGCCTGGCAACAATGGCTCAACGGAGACCCTTCCCATGAGGCTGCCTGGAACCAGCTTGAGCAGCTTCAGCGCAGCCTTGGCGCCTTGCCCCAGGACCTCACACGCCGCGCGTTGACCACCACGCAGCAACGCCGGCAAGTCCTCAAGTGGATGCTGGTGCTCGGCGGCACCGGGTATCTGGGCTGGAATGTGCAACAACATACGTCCCTGGGGAACGTATGGGCCGACTACCGAACGCCTGTGGGTAAACGTCGACGTATCGAACTGGCCGATGGTACTCAGATCGACCTCAACACCAATACGGCCATTGATGTGATGTTCGACTCGCGCCAACGGTTGATCCGCCTTCGCGAGGGTGAAGTACTTATCCACAGCGGCAAACGCGGAGGGCAAACACCCTTTTATGTGGAGACTCATCATGGTCGGGTCGAGGCGTTGGGCACCCGGTTTACGGTGCGTCTGTTAGCCGATTCCACTCGGGTGGGCGTTCTGGAAGACCGGGTCCAGCTGTCCCCAATCGATCAGCCGGACCACAACCGAACCCTTGGCACCGGCGAAAGCGCAGATTTTGATCGACGCAGCATAGGCGTTACCCAGGGTTATGGCAGAACACAAGCGGCCTGGGTCGACGGCCAATTGGTTGTACTCGATGCCAGGCTGGGCGACGTCATCGATGAATTGGCGCGCTATCGCCCGGGTTTGCTGCAGTGTGACCAAGCCTCAGCTCGCCTGCGTGTTTCCGGCGCGTTCCGGCTGGATTCCACCGATGCGGTATTGGCCAACCTGCAAGCAACCCTGCCGATCCAGGTGAACTATTTCACGCGCTATTGGGTGTCGGTCAAACGAATCGGTTAAGTGGAAAAAATTATTCACAGGGGGTTATCTTTTTTTGGCCTGGTTCGGCCCTGCTGGTAATCACGACGCTATTTTCAGGGCTTACCCACCTATGTGCCTTCCCCCCAAGCTACGCCAGCGACTCTCCTGCCATGCCATCAGCTACGCATTGCTGCTCACCGCCACGGGCGGCGCGTTGTTGTCCCCAACTGCCGTGGCTGCCAGCGCGACGCAACACTACGCTATCGCTGCCGGCCCACTGGACAGTGCGTTAAGCCAGTTCGCCGCCAGGGCCAATGTGATTCTGTCCTTCTCGCCCCAGCAGACTTCGCGCCTGACCACGCCCGGATTGGAAGGCGATTACTCGGTGGATCAAGGTTTCGCGCTGTTACTGCAAAATTCCGGCTTGCAGACAGTCGCCCAGGCCCCCGGCAGCTATGGATTGCAAGCCGTGCCCACAGGGCAGCTCACCCTTGCACCGACAACCGTGAGTGGCTATCAACAGGATGGATTCAGTCAGGACAGTGTTGGGGACGTAGGCTACAAGGCGCAGAACAGCCGCATCGGTACCAAGACCAGCACGCCGCTGTCAGAGACGCCTCGTTCGGTATCGGTGGTGACCGAGCAGCGTATCAAGGACCAGAAATCGCAGACACTGACCGAAGTACTGGGTTACGTACCCGGCATTTTCGCACCGCCCTTTGCCGCAGGCGACGGGCTGGCGGGCGATCTGTTTTTCATTCGAGGCTTCAACGCTACGGACTACGGCTACGGCCTGCTCAGAGACGGACTACGTGTGCAAGGCAATCGATACGACACCACCAGTGAGCCGTATGGCCTGGAGCGCGTCGAAGTGTTCCGCGGTCCGTCGTCGCTGCTCTACGGTGAAAACGCCCCGGGCGGTCTGGTCAACCTGGTCAGCAAACACCCAACCGCCAATCCACAGGGCGAGGTGCAATTGGGGTATGGCTCGAACAACCGACGCCAGGTGGGTGTGGATATCTCCGGGCCGCTCAATGACAGCGACAATATCCTTGGCCGCCTGGTAATGCTTGGCCGCAAATCCGATACACAGACCGACCACGTACCGGATGATCGCGTTTACATCGCGCCTTCCCTCACCCTCAATTTCGACGACTACAACACCCTGACCCTGTTGGCCAACTACCAAAAGGACCACACCAACCTGGAGCTTGGCCTGCCGGCTGCAGGCACTCTGCTCAGCAATCCCAACGGCAAACTGTCCAAGCACACCATGCTCGGCGATCCGGATTGGAATACGTTCGAGCGCGAATCCTGGAGCACCGGCTACGAGTTCAGCCACAGCTTCAACGACGATTGGCAGTTCCGCCAGAATTCGCGATACATGCAGTCACGCATCAACCGCCATGAGACCTGGCCGGGTGCGCTGAATAACCGCGGCTTTGGCACTCAACTGAACATGACTGCCTACGATCGCTACAACAAGTCTATGGTCTATTCCCTGGATAACCAGCTCGAAGGCAAATTCCAGGTCGGTGGCCTGGAAAACACAGTGCTGTTCGGCGCCAGCTACGACCGCACCTCGTTCAACCAGGACTGGGATGCCGGCTTCGCCGGTACCATCAATGTGTATAACCCGGTGTACCTGCGGGACCCGCTCACGCCAATCGCTGTGCAGAACACCTTGCTTGAGCAGCAGATGGAAGGCGTGTATGCCCAGATCCAGAGCAAATACGACCATTGGCTGTTCCTGCTCGGTGGGCGGCAGGACTGGGTGGACAGCGATTTTCGCGACAAGGTGAACAAGGCCAGCGACATCAGCACCAACGACCGCAAGTTCACCTACCAGGGCGGCGTGATGTACCAGTTCGACAACGGCGTGACGCCGTATGTCAGCTATTCCACCGCGTTCGTGCCGGTGCAGCAGATTTCCAACGCCGGCTCCCCATTGAAGCCGATTACCAGCAGCCAATATGAAGTGGGTGTGAAGTACGAGCCAATCGGCTGGGACACGGCCATGACACTGTCGGTGTACGACCTGCGCAAACAGGACGATACCTATCTGGATGCCACCACCAACAGCTATCGCCAGGTAGGTGAGAGTCGGGCCAAAGGCGTGGAAGTGGAAGTGAACAGCAACCTGACGCCGAACCTGAACGTGACGGCGGCCTACACCTACACCGACGCACGCATTACCAAGGATTCTGCCACCTCTCTGGTAGAAGGCCACCAGATGACCGGCGTTCCCCGCAACCAGGCTTCCGTGTGGAGCAAGTATCGCTTCCTCGACGGCCAACTCAAGGGGTTGTCCGTGGGCGGCGGCGTACGTTATTTCGACAGCACCTTCTCCTATACGGCGCCTACGCTGTACGGGAAGTTGGATGCGGGGAGTGTCACGTTGGTAGACGCCTCGGTGGGCTATCAGATCGACCCGCACTGGTCAGTGGATGTGAACGCCAAGAACCTGTTCGACAAGGAATATGTGGCCGGTTGCAACGACGCCGGGCGCTGCTACTGGGGTGACAGCCGTACCTTGTTGGGTACGGTGTCCTACAACTGGTAACGAAAAGCCTGGCTATTTGCCGATGCAGAAGCTGGAAAAGATTCGTCCCAACAGATCATCGGAGCTGAAGGCACCGGTAATCTCACCCAGCAGCTGCTGCGCCTGACGCAAGTCTTCGGCCAGCAGCTCCCCTGCCCCCGCCAGGGTCAGCTGTGCCCGCCCGTGCTCCAATGCTGCGCTGGCATGGCGAAGCGCCTCCAGATGCCTGCGACGCGCACTGAAGCTGCTTTCCGAGGTCTGCTCATAGCCCATACAGGCCTTGAGATGGTCACGTAGCAACTCCAGGCCATCCCCTGCCGACTTGGCACTGAGGCTGATAGTCACATGGCCATCCTCGCTGGTTTCCATAGCGATGGCTTCACCTGTGAGGTCGGCCTTGTTACGGATCAAGGTGACTTTGGCCGGGTCTGGCCGTTGTTCGAGGAATTCCGGCCACAATGCGAAAGGATCCACAGCCTCGGGGGCCGTTGCATCCACCACCAATAACACCCGATCTGCTTCGCCGATGGCTTTGAGTGCACGTTCCACGCCGATCTTTTCCACCTGGTCGTCGGTATCGCGCAAACCCGCCGTATCAACCACGTGCAACGGCATGCCATCGATGTGAATGTGTTCGCGCAGGATATCGCGGGTGGTACCGGCGATTTCGGTAACGATAGCCGCTTCACGCCCAGCCAAAGCATTAAGCAGGCTGGATTTTCCGGCGTTGGGGCGGCCGGCAATCACCACGGTCATGCCGTCACGCAGCAATGCGCCCTGCCCGGCTTCACGCAGCACTGTGGATAACTCCTCGCGGACTTTATCCAGCATTGCCAGGACGTGGCCATCGGCCAAGAAGTCGATTTCCTCTTCCGGGAAATCAATGGCCGCCTCGACGTAGATGCGCAAGCTGATCAACTGCTCGGTCAAGTTATGCACACGCAAGGAAAAAGCCCCCTGCAAAGAACGCAATGCGTTGCGCGCAGCTTGTGCAGAACTGGCCTCGATCAGGTCGGCAATGGCTTCGGCCTGGGCCAGGTCGAGCTTGTCGTTGAGGAATGCCCGCTCGCTGAATTCACCCGGCCGGGCCAGGCGGCAGCCCAACTTCAGGCAACGCTGCAGCAGCATATCCAGCACCACCGGGCCACCGTGGCCCTGCAGTTCCAGCACATCTTCGCCAGTGAAAGAGTTGGGGCCCGGGAAGTACAGAGCCAGGCCTTCATCCAACACACTGTCATCGGCGTCCAGAAAGGCGCCGTAATGGGCAAACCGGGGCTTGAGTTCACGCCCGCTGATCGCCTTGGCGGCCACGCTCGCGAGCGGCCCGGAAATTCGAACGATACCCACGCCACCACGACCTTGAGCGGTGGCGACAGCAGCGATGGTTTCACGAGGAGCGCTCATCAGCAGGTTCCAGAATTAAAGTGTCGGAAAGCAAAACGCCCCACTAGGGGGCGTCTTGAGTGGTTATCCACAGAGTAAATTACGCCTCGGCTTTTTTGGTGGCCGCTTCGATTTTACGTGTGATGTACCACTGTTGGGAGATCGACAACACGTTGTTGACTACCCAGTACAGCACCAGGCCCGCTGGGAACCACAGGAAGAAGAAGGTGAAGATGATTGGCATCATTTTCATTACCTTGGCCTGCATCGGATCCGGCGGAGTCGGGTTCAGGCGCTGCTGGATAAACATGGTCGCGCCCATGATGATCGGCAGAATAAAGAACGGGTCTTTGATCGACAGGTCAGTTATCCACAGCATGAACGGCGCCTGGCGCATTTCCACGCTTTCCAGGAGTACCCAGTAAAGCGACAGGAATACCGGCATCTGCACCAGAATCGGCAAGCAACCACCCAACGGGTTGATCTTCTCTTTCTTGTACAGCTCCATCATGGCCTGCGACATTTTCTGCCGATCGTCACCATGTTGCTCTTTCAGCGCAGCCAGTTTCGGCGCCACGGCACGCATGCGCGCCATCGACTTGTAGCTGGCGGCCGACAGTGGGAAGAAGATCCCCTTGATCAGCATGGTCAGGAAGATGATCGAGAAGCCCCAGTTACCCACAATGCTGTGGATATGTTGCAGCAACCAGAAAATCGGCTGGGCAATGAACCACAGGAAGCCGTAATCCACAGTCAGTTCCAGACCTGGGGACAACTCCTTCAGCACGGCCTGGCTTTTCGGGCCGGCGTACAGGGTAGCGCTGGTTTCAGCCTTGGCACCTGGTGCGACGGTCAGCGCCGGGCCAGTAAAACCAATGATGTAGTTGCCCTGGCTGTCCTTGCGGGTTTGAACCAGGTTCGCGTCACCCTTGTTCGGGATCCATGCGGTCACGAAGTAGTGCTGCAGCCAGGCTACCCAGCCACCTTGAACCGTTTCCTTCAGCGCGCCCTTGTCGATGTCTTTCATCGACACTTTTTTGTACGGCTCGTTACTTGTCCACAGGGCGGCGCCCAGGTAAGTCGCGGTGCCGGTGGCAGTGCTGGAGGAAGGATCGGAGCTGGCGTCACGCTTGAGCTGGGCAAACAGGTTGCCGCTCCAGGCTTTATCGCTGGTGTTGTCGACCAGGTAAGTGACCTTCAAATCGTACAAACCACGGGTGAAGCTGAAACGCTTGATGTAATTGACGCCGTCGAGGCTGAATTTCAGGTCGACGTTCAACTGGTTCTGGCCATCAGCCAGTTGATAAGTCTTCTGCTCGGTCGAATAAATCGGACGACCGGTAGCACGTGCATCCGGACCATTGGTGCCGGTCAGGCCGCTTTGTGCCAGATAAGTACGCTCACCACCGTTATCGAACAGCTGGAACGGAACATCCGGGTGGTCTTGGCGACGTGGATAAAGCGGCAGCTTCAGCTGCGCAATATCACCACCCTGCGGGTCGATAGCCAGGTCGAGCACATCCGTTTTCACGTGGATGAGGTCTTTGTTGGTGACCACTGGCGTTTCTAACGGGGCACTTGTCTCGCCATTCGCGCTGGGAACATCGGCACTCGCGGACGCATTGTTACCCAGCGGGGTGTCCGGAATAGCCGGCGCAGCCTGATTGGTAGCAACATTCTGAGTCGGCAGGGCAGCCTGGCCGTAGTCTTGGTTCCATTTCAGGACCATGACGTAGGACACGATTGCCAGGGCGACGATCAGGATCGTGCGTTTAATATCCATGATTACTCGGCCATCGAAGAAGAACGGGAGGTAGGGATAGGCGGAACCGGGTCATAACCACCGGGATTCCACGGATGACAGCGACCTAAACGACGAAAGGTCAGCCAGCCACCGCGCAGAAGACCATGATTTTCTATGGCCTCTAACGCGTAGCAGGAACAACTGGGGTAGAAGCGACAGTGGCTGGCCATCAGGGGACTAATGGCATAGCGATAAAACTGGATCGGAACGAGGGCCAGTTTACGCATCGGTACTGTCTACCCCTACAGTTTCGGTGCTGACTGCTGGTGCTGGTTTGTGGGTACGCGCCAGACGTTTCCAGAGCTTGCCGAAATGCTGAATCAATTCGGGGTTTTCTACATCCCCCAAGCCTTTGCGCGCGACGATAACAATATCCCAACCAACCAGAGTCTCCTGGTGGAGGCGAAACGATTCGCGCATCAGACGCTTGAGGCGATTGCGCTCAACGGAGAGCTTTACGCTCTTCTTGCCGATCACCAACCCGAGACGGGGGTGATCAAGATCGTTGTTACGCGCAAGGAGCAGGAGATTTTTCCCCGGAACCTTGCCGGTGGGGGAGTCAAAGACTGCCTTGAAATGCCGGGGGGTTAGCAGACGCTTTTCCCGACTGAAGTCCTGACTCACCACCAGTACCGGATTATCAAACTGCCAGACGCGCACGACCTTTGGCGCGGCGACGCGACAGGACAGCACGGCCGTTCTTGGTAGCCATGCGAGCACGGAAGCCGTGAGTACGGGCGCGTTTGATGGTGCTTGGTTGGAAAGTACGTTTCATGGCGTTGTTACCTGGTTCGTCCACAACGGGCCGGAATGGCCCCCGTTTTAAGAGACCGGCGATTCTAGAGAAAGCAAGCCTCTAGGTCAATTTCCAACCAGCTTTTCCTTTAATTAGATCTCTTGAGGCCACGCTGCCCTTTTCTACTCGCTTGCCGTTCAGAGCAATGCCATAGATATAAAAATAAAGAAGGAAGGTATTTAAAGCTTTTCTGTAAAGCTTATAAAAGCTAGAGAGCCGTTCATCTGTGGATAACTGCCTTCAGGCCATATACTTCAAGCTGTACAGAGGATGACAACACGGGGGAGAAACGGTGCTCTGCCTGTGCTGCGCTGTCGGATAAGCTGTGTGTGGAATGGGTTGTTATCCACAGGCCAGTTACCCACAGACTTTCGACCCTACTTGTGCAACGAGCTTAGGAGTGGTTATCCACAGAGCTTATCCACCGACCACTGGTCGTCTTTTTTTGGGTTAAGACGTTGATTTTGGCTGGTCTGTGAGCAAGCTACATGTGGATAAGTGGGCGGCTGGCCGCTACAATGGCGGCTGTTTTTGCCTCACCGGCTTTCAACTTAGGGGATATCC